>JBDTRY010000021.1:0-32157 GCA_039931435.1 Acidobacteriota bacterium
TTCAGCAGCCCCTCTTCCGGGGAGATCAGCCAAAAACTTGGAAATTCGATCCGTAGTTCTCCACCGAGCGGCGTACAGGCCCGAGGACTTTCCATCGGATGGGCGGCCGCAGTTCGCCATGATCGGCCGCTCGAATGTGGGCAAGTCCACGGTCATCAATGCGTTGGTCAAACGAAAGGGCGTGGCCCGGACCAGCCAGACTCCCGGCAAGACCCAGGCGATCCATTTTTATCTGATCAACGACCGTTTCTATATCGTCGATCTTCCGGGATACGGATATGCGCGAGTCCCCAAAACCGTGGCGAAATCGTGGGGTTTGCTGATCCGCACCTATCTGGACGGCGCGGAGTTTCTGCGCACGATCTTCCTTCTGCTGGATTCCCGGCGAATCCCTTCCCCGGAAGATCTGATGATGCGTGACTGGATGAACGAGGCCGGAGTGCACTGGCGGGCCATTCTCACGAAAGTGGACAAGCTTTCAAAAAATGAACTGGCCGCGGCAAAAAAGAACATTCGTCGTTCGATCGGCGAGGAGCAACAGCCGATCTCGTTCTCGAAGATGACCGGTGAGGGAGTGGACGAGATCTGGCGGGAACTTTTCGCAGGCATGGAGAAGAAAGGGCGCCGGGACGGTGAAATGGCCGCGCGCGCCGAATGAGGAAAATCATGGAACAACCAGTAGACGAACAGGAAACGACATCAGAGGAATCTGCCACCGCCGTGGAGATGAGCGATAGCGCGACGGACGGCGACGAGAGCAAGAGCGCGACGACGGCTGCGGCACGGCCGGAGAAGCCAGCGCGTACCCGTGCCACGAAACCGGCCAGAGAAAAAAAGGAGCCGCGCGAAGCTCCCGTCACTGATGAGAGCACGGACGGCGAAGGCGATTCTCTGGCGGCAGAGAGTACCGCCGACGAAAAGCCTTCGCGACAGGAATCGAACGGCACCTCAGCCAAAAGTCACCAGAAGGGCCAGGCCGACGTTCCCTCCCAGCCGCTCTCGGCGTTGACGGCGAACGATACGCTGGACATTCGCGCCCTGAAGGAAATGAAGCTCACCGATCTGGCCCGGATCGCCAAGGAATACTTGGTGGAAAACGCCTCGGGGTTGCGCAAGCAGGATCTGATTTTTTCGATTCTGCAGGCCCAGACCGAAAAGAGCGGACTGATTTTTTCTGAAGGTGTTCTGGAGTGCCTGCCGGACGGATTCGGCTTTCTGCGTGCGCCCGAGTACAACTACCTTCCCGGGCCCGACGACATCTATGTTTCCCCCTCGCAGATTCGCCGTTTCGATCTCCGTACCGGGGACACGGTCTCCGGACAGGTCCGCCCTCCGAAAGAGGGCGAGCGCTATTTCGCGCTGATCAAAGTCGAAGCGGTCAATTTCGAGCACCCGGACGTAGCCAGAGAAAAAACCCTTTTCGACAATCTCACTCCTCTCTACCCTGAGCATCGAGTCAAACTCGAGATTCCCACGAACATGTCCTCTCGTGTGCTGGACCTCGTGGCGCCGATCGGCAAGGGACAGCGCGGGTTGATCGTCGCTCCTCCCCGTACAGGCAAGACGATGCTTCTGCAGGCCATCGCAAACTCCATCACTGCCAACCATCCGGAGATCACACTGATCGTCCTGCTCATCGACGAGCGTCCGGAAGAAGTCACGGATATGCAGCGCTCGGTCAAGGGCGAGGTGATCTCTTCCACGTTCGACGAGCCCGCCTCCCGGCACGTACAGGTTGCGGAGATGGTCATCGAAAAAGCGAAGCGCCTCGTCGAGCACAAGCGCGACGTGGTCATCCTTCTGGATTCGATCACCCGCCTGGCCCGGGCTTACAACACCGTGGTTCCACCGTCGGGGAAGGTCCTGTCAGGCGGCGTCGATTCAAACGCCCTGCAGAGACCGAAGAGGTTTTTCGGTGCGGCCCGCAACATCGAGGAGGGCGGCTCTCTGACGATCATGGCCACGGCCCTGATCGATACCGGTTCCCGCATGGACGACGTAATCTTCGAGGAATTCAAGGGCACCGGCAACATGGAGGTACACCTTGACCGTAAGCTCGTCGAGAAGCGTATCTTCCCGGCCATAGATATCAATAAGTCCGGCACGCGCAAGGAAGAACTTCTTCTGGAGCGCGCCGAACTGAATCGAATCTGGGTCCTGAGAAAGGTATTCAGCCCGCTCTCGACGGTCGAATCGATGGAGCTTCTCATCGAGAGACTCGACAAGACAAAGACGAATACGGACTTTCTGAACGCCATGAGCTCGATGTGAGTCTGATGTCCGGTGGAGCGATTGGGATGCTGGAGGGCGGATATGTCCTCGCTCTTCGCTTCACTTCGGGATGACACGCTGTGGTCAGTCGGGCCATTCCCCGGACATCGTCGCCTATGCCGTCCCCCTGCGCAGATGACAGGCAGGCCAGTGCGGCTGATGGGGCCAGGTGTCCCCGCCGATTATCGCCTCGTTCCAGGTAATCGTGGCGTCCGCCTCTTTTCACCGTTCGGAATGGAAGCGATTCAGACATGAGAGGGGCACAGACAACCCGGCTTCGGGCCTGAAACTTATTCTCCCGGGCTGGCGTTCTATAGGCGATGGCAAAAAAACAGGCCCGCGTGCGCGGGTTCATCTGGCGGCATTCGTTCCTGCTGGCGCTCGTGGTGATGATGGTCTTCGTCGCCTCGCTGGGCTTCGTCGCCTACAACTACGTCCGCATTACGAAACGATTCGATTCGAGCAGGCAGTGGGACCTGCCCAGCCGGATCTACTCGGACGCCATGCCCATCGTCCCCGGGCTGCGCTACCCACGCGCGCTGCTGGAGCCGAAGCTGAACCACGTCGGTTACGTCGAGGTGGCCCGTGCGCTGGAGAACCCCGGGGAGTATCGCTATACGTCTGCCGGCCTCGAGATTTACCTGCAGAACTTCGCCTACCCTGACATCGACTTTCGAGCGATGCCTGTTCGCATCGAGTTCGACCATTCCCAGGTCAAAAGGATCGTCCGGCTGCCCGATGAAATCTCCCTGCGGGCTGTCCGGCTCGAACCCGAATTAGTGACGTCGATCTACGACGAAGTGATGGAAGATCGCGTTCCCATTCCGCTGGACTCCGTGCCGAAATGGCTTTCCGAGGCAATTGTCGCTGCCGAGGACAAAGGCTTTTACCACCACGAGGGCGTCTCCATTCGGGGCATCCTGCGAGCGGCGTATACGAACCTCCGTTACGGAGAGGTTCGGGCGGGCGGATCCACAATCACGCAGCAGCTCGTGAAAAATCTCTTTCTAACGCCGGACCGCAACTTCGGGCGAAAGGCCAAAGAAG
Source organism: Acidobacteriota bacterium (assembly GCA_039931435.1). GTDB lineage: Bacteria > Acidobacteriota > Thermoanaerobaculia > Gp7-AA8 > Gp7-AA8 > JBDTRY01. The sequence goes on from JBDTRY010000021.1 coordinate 3,319, forward strand.
CGTTGATGGCCATCCTGCTCGAGACGCGTTACAGCAAAAACGACATTCTCGAGGCCTATCTCAACGAAGTCTACCTCGGGCAGAACGGATCCGTGCAGATGAAGGGCGTGGAGGAGGCCTCACGGGTCTACTTCTCCAAGCCGGCGCGGTATCTGACACTTCCCGAAGCGGCGACGCTGGCAGCCATCATTCCTTCGCCGAATTATTATTCACCGCTGAACCATCCTGAGCGCGCTGAGAACCGGCGCAATCTCGTCCTGCGGCTGATGCTGGAACAAAAGAAAATCACCGAGGAACAGTACGCCGCCGCCATCAAAGCTCCGATGACGCTGAACAGGTATCCCCGCGAGTTGCGGAGTGCTCCCTACTTTGTCGATCTGGTGATGAAGCAGCTTCGCGAGACCTATCCCGAAACGCAGTTGAAGACCGAGGGCCTGCGGATCTTCACCACTCTGGATACCGTGATGCAGCGAGCGGCTGAGAAGGCGCTGGAGCGCGGAGTAGCCTCGCTGGCAAAAACCTACTCGCGGATCCGGAAGTCGCCCACGCCGCTCGAAGGCGTGGTCATCACCATCCAGCCCGGGACCGGCTATGTGAAAGCACTCGTCGGTGGACGGACCTATTCACGTAGCCAGTTCAACCGTGCTTTGCAGGCGAAGCGACAGCCCGGTTCACTCTTCAAACCATTCGTCTACGTCGCGGCCATGGACCCGGCCCGGGGACGAGAGGCCCTGACTGTGTCGTCCCGTCTGGACGACAGCCCAATCGCCGTGCAGACGGGATCAGGCGTATGGCGTCCGCAGAACTACGACAACAGGTATCACGGCACTCCCTCGGTGCGTCAGGCTCTGGCCAACTCCTACAACGTTCCCGCCGTTCGCGCAGCGATCGATGCCGGAGTGCCCAACGTGATCAAACTGGCCGCCCAGATAGGAGTGTCCAGCCGCCTCGAGCCCTACCCTTCCGTTTCTCTGGGAGCCTTCGAGGTTACGCCGTTGGAAATCGCCTATGCCTACTCCGTGTTCGCCAACGAAGGAGTGAAGGCTGAGCCTATTTCCATTCTGGCGGTGGCGACGCGCGAGGGGAAGGTTCTGGAGAGCAGAGAAGTGCACATGAAGCGGGTGATCTCTGCAAGCCTGACCTACGTGGTCAACAACATCCTTCAGGATGTTCTGAATTACGGTACGGCGGCGAAGGTCCGCCAGCTCGGGTTCGATCGTAACTTCGCGGGGAAGACCGGAACCACCAACGATTATCGCGACGCCTGGTTCATCGGTTACTCGGCGCGTATCCTCACTCTGGTATGGGTTGGATTCGACGACAACCACAGCGTTGGACTGTCAGGAGGAGCGGCAGCCGTTCCCATCTGGGCGGATTACATGAATCGGGTCATCGACACGGTTCCCCAGACTGATTTCCGTCGCCCCGACGATATCGTCGAGAGGCAGATCGACCCGGAAAGTGGCCAGCTGGCTACCTCGGCCTGTCCCACATCGGAGTCGGAGATCTACGTTCGAGGCACAGAGCCGGAAGAGAGCTGCCAGCTCCATTCATACGGGACGGAACCGTTTTTCCCGTTCATGAACGGCGGACGGGAGCAACCTCAGGCACGAGCCGGGGCGGGCGATCCGGGTTCCGAGCAGCAGCAGACGGCGCGCGAAGAAGAGAAGAAGAAAAAGAAGAAGCGGCCGCGGCTCTTCCGCTGGCTGTTTGGCGATCAATAATGGCCGAACGCCATTTATTCTATGTGTTTAGTACTAATGGAATTATGGAAGTATAATCTGCACGAACGGAGGCCATGAACTTCGAACGATCCAGAAGTATCCTGCTTTATTTCGGCGGGTTGACGGAGCTGGCTGGTCAGACGATCCGGCAGACATTCCGCCGTCCGTTCCCGGTGGAACTGCTTATGGTCCAGTTCGACGAGATCGGGGTGCGCTCACTCTCCATCGTGGCCGTGACGTCGTTCTTCATCGGAATGGTGCTGGCGTTGCAGGCCACCTACTCGCTGGGATCGTTCGGCGCAGACATTTTTGTGGGGCCGATGGTGGCTCTGTCCCTGGTGCGGGAGCTCGGTCCGGTTCTGATGGCGCTCATGGTAGGGGGGCGGGTGGGGGCGGGAATGACAGCCGAGATCGGCACGATGAAGGTGACCGAGCAGATCGACGCGCTTCGGGCTCTGGCAGCAAATCCTGTTCGAAAGCTGGTCGTCCCCAAAGTCGTGGCCACAACTGTCATGTTGCCGGCGCTGACGCTGGTATCGATTGCCCTGGGTACGATCGGGGGAATGGTCATCGCCGTTCTGAACCTGGGGATGACGCCGCATTTCTACTGGCGAAGCGTCGTTACAGCACTGAACTTTCGTGACTTCTCATCGGGAATCGGGAAGACCTTCTTCTTCGGGTTCGCCATCGCTCTTATCGCCTGCTTCAACGGTCTGCGTACCACCGGCGGCGCCGACGGTGTGGGACGAGCGACGACGACGACCGTGGTCATGGCCTCGATCTCCATCCTCATCATGGATTTCTTTCTGACTAAATTGTTTTTCCTCATCACGTGACGACTGAAGCGACAAATAGCCGCCGTGAGTTCGCTCGTGAATCCGGCGAGCGGCGTCAGCACGTTCGCGACGCCTTCGTGAAGTTCACGGATGTGCACAAAGCCTACGGCCGGAAACAGGTGCTCCGAGGGGCGGACCTGGAGGTTTACCGGGGCGAAGTGCTGGTCATCCTCGGCGGGTCCGGAAGCGGAAAGTCGGTGACCCTCCGGCACATGCTGGGCCTCGAGGCCCCTGACTCCGGTAGGGTGCTTGTGGAAGGGGAGGACATCACCGATTTTTCGGAGCAGGAACTCTACAGGGTGAGAAGGAAGTTCGGCATGCTCTTTCAGAGCGGAGCACTTTTCGACTCCATGAGCGTTCAGGAAAATGTGGCCTTTCCCCTACGCGAGCATACGGACTTGTCTGCTGAGGAGAGAGTGCGCGTCGTTGCCGAAAAACTGGCGCTGGTGAAGCTTGCGGGGACCGAGGCACTGATGCCTACCGACCTGTCCGGAGGAATGCGTAAGCGTGTTGGTCTGGCCAGGAGCATCGTCCTCGATCCTCAGATGATTCTCTACGACGAACCGACCACGGGACTGGATCCGATCACGGCCCAGACGATCAATGAGCTCATCGGCGATCTGCAGTCCCAGTTGAACATGACCTCGGTGGTGGTCACGCACGACATTCAGTCGGCCTTCTCGGTTGGAAACCGCATCGCCTTTCTCCACGAAGGAGTATTCGAATGGGTGGGAACGATGGAAGAGGCGCGACGATCGGACAATCCGCGTTTGCGCGCATTTCTGGAGGCGTCTGCCGTGGCCTCGGCCAAACCGCTGTGAATGAAGAGAATGATGAGTGGCCTGATGGTGTTTCCCTCCGAGACAACGACGACTTTCTCCGGCATTCGGTCCGGACGGCATTTTCGATGAGGATGGGTGAGCATTTGCCGAGCGCTTCAACTTCTTTCAAATCAGCACTTACGTCTGAATACCGTCGTGGGCGAGCCGTGGTGACATGTTTCGGCTCTGACGAGGGTTGGACTACGGGCAAACGATGAGTGCACAGAACAAAGTAACTCGAAGCATTCGCGTGGGCGCGCTGGTCGTGGCTGCGCTTGTGGTTCTGATGGCTTTTCTCTTTTTCATCGGATCGGAGAAGAAGCTTTTCGCCAGGAAGGACACGTTCCGGATTCTCGTCGACAACGCCTCCGGACTGGCCGAAGGTAACCCTGTGAAAATCTCCGGGGTCACGGTCGGCACGGTTCGCGACATCTGGCTGCCACGCGATCCCAAGCAGGACCGCGTGAAGATCGAGATTTCGGTGGTGGAAAAGTTCGCTCCGCGCATTCGCACTGATTCCCGCATCAAGATCCGCAAGCTGGGACTTCTCACTGGCGATTCCTTCGTCGACATCAGTCCCGGTTCCCCCGATCAGCCGGCACTTCCCCCTGACTCCGTGATTCCATCCGCAAAGGCGACGGACGTCGATGCCCTGATCGCCTCGGGCGAGGACCTGGTCGACAATTTTTCAGAGATATCGTATTCCCTGAAGAACATCCTCAGCCGTGTCGATCGAGGCGAGGGTCTCCTCGGAGAGTTGACTCAGAACCCGCAGACTAAGCAGCGGATGACCGAAACCGTTCTCCTTACGCTCAACAAGGTCAACGCTGTGCTGGCGCAGATCGAATCCGGCCGGGGCGTTCTCGGCAAGTTCGTTTACGACGAAAAATATGCTGGTGAACTTACGGCGTCGCTAAACAGCAGCCTTCATTCACTGCAACTCGTCACCGGCAACATTCAGTCGAGCTTCGAGACCAACAGCGGTGCGCTTCCCCTTCTCCTGACCGATCGAAACGGGCGGCAGCGCGTGGAATCTCTGATCACCAATCTGGAGACGACGTCGAAGAACCTCGCCGCCTTCACATCGCAACTGCAGACCGGGCAGGGGCTGCTTCCTCGCCTGGTCAATGACAAGCCCTACGCTGATGACACTCTGAAGGAGTTTCAGGGACTTGTTAACCAGCTGGGCCAGACCGTTGAAAAGCTGAACAAAGGTGAAGGAACGGCCGGACGTCTCATTGCCGATCCTTCGGTCTACGAATCGATCAACGACATCCTCATCGGCATCAACGAGTCGAAACTTCTGCGGTGGCTTGTACGCAACCGGCAGGCCAAGGGGATCGAGTCCCGCTACTCCGCAGCAAAGGCGAAAGCTGCAGACTCGGGGACAGCAGATGCTGTCGCTACGCCTGCGCCTTCGCCAGCAACGCCGGAGAAAACGCCCGAACCGTCTCCGAACGGGCAAGCGGCCGCCGGAGCGATGGCCTCACCGGCGCCAACAGTCTCACCCTCGGAGTCGTCAGTGACACCGTCGCCGTCTCCGATGCCCTCTCCGGCCGATCCGGCGGCGGCGAACGCTGTCGACGATCCGCCAACGGTCGATCAGCTTCCTCAGGCGACTCCGTCCGAGAGCCCGTCAGCTTCCCCTCAGCGGTGAGCGTTCAGGCGGTCGCAGGCAACATGCGACGGACTTCGGATGTTGGGCTTCATCGTCCAGGAACTGCGGCCGGCATGGTGTTCCGGCTGCTCGTGAACATGCACGTGGAAATGCTAGGATTGCCTCTCAGAATGTAATGCGGCGCGCGCCTGACCTGGCGGGGCCCGGTTTTCCGCATCGCGGAAACACACGTCAATCAAGGAGATCAGTTTGGAAATCACCGTTGTGGGCACCGGCTATGTCGGTCTGGTCACGGGCGCAGGCCTGGCGGATTTTGGCAACGAGGTGACCTGCGTCGACATCGACGAAAAGAAGATTCAGGCCCTGCGGGAAGGGCGCATTCCCATCTATGAGCCCGGTCTGGAAGCGATCGTATCCAAGAACGTCGAAGAGGGCCGGCTTCGCTTTACCACCGATCTGCCGGAAGCAATCAGGAGATCCCGCGCGCTGTTCATCGCCGTGGGAACACCTCCGCTGCCGGATGGCCGGGCCGATCTTCGCTATGTCGAGGAAGTGGCCCGCTCGATCGCCAGATACATGGAAGGGCCAAAGCTCGTCATCACCAAATCCACGGTTCCCATCGGCACGGGGCGGATGATCGAGAAGATTCTGGAGGAGGAGGGCGGAAAGTTTCCTGTGTCGGTCGTTTCCAATCCCGAGTTTCTGAGGGAAGGTTCCGCCATTGAAGATTTTATGCGGCCGGATCGGGTGGTGATCGGAGCCTCGCAGCCGGAAGCGATCGAGCTCATGCGCCAGATCTACGCTCCGCTGCACTCGTTGTCCATTCCATTCGTCGTGACCAGTGTGGAGTCTTCGGAGTTGATCAAGTACGCCGCAAATGGTCTTCTGGCGACAAAAATCTCGTTCATCAACGAAGTGGCTACGCTCTGCGAGCTGCTCGGCGCGGACGTTCAGGACGTGGCCCTGGGCGTTGGTCTTGACTCGCGCATAGGTTCGAAGTTTCTTCAGGCCGGCCCCGGCTTCGGTGGATCCTGTTTTCCCAAGGACACATCGGCCGTGGCGGACATCGCCCGCCAGCATGGTTACCAGTTCAAGATCATCGACGCCGTGATCGATGTGAACAAAGCCGTGAAAGAGCGCATGGTGACTAAGGTTGTCGACGCGCTCGGTGGAGACGTCAACGGAAAGACGATCGGCATCCTCGGCCTGGCTTTCAAGCCGGAGACCGACGACATGCGCGACTCCCCGGCCATCCCGCTGATCATCGGGTTGCAGAAGGCTGGTGCAGCCATTCGAGCTTATGACCCGGAGGCGATGGAGAATTCGAAGTCGATGTTCGAGAACATCATCTTCTGCGGGGATGCCTACGAAACCGCGGATGGATGCGATGCGCTGGTCATTGCTACCGAGTGGAACGAGTTTCGCGCGCTGAATCTGCAGAGGATCCGCAAGGCCATGGTTCAGCCCGTGCTCGTGGACCTGCGTAATCTCTACGATCCGCGGCGCATGGAGGCAGAAGGATTTGCCTACACCTGTGTGGGAAGGGCAGCCGGCTCCCGTCGCATCGAGCTGGCCGGAGTGATCCAGTAATGGCCCGGGCCCTGATCACCGGCGGAGCGGGATTTCTTGGTTCCCATCTCTGCGACCTCTTTCTAGCCCGCGGCCACGAAGTGATCTGCATGGATAACTTCATCACCGGTTCGCCGCGGAATATCGGTCACCTTCTCGGGCAGCCCGGCTTCTCCTTCGTTCGCTATGACGTGACCAACTACATCTGGGTTGAGGGTTCGCTGGACTACGTCCTTCACTTCGCATCACCGGCCAGTCCCATCGACTACCTGGAGAAGCCCATTCAGACACTGAAAGTGGGTTCGCTGGGAACGCACAAGACGCTCGGACTGGCCAAGGATAAGAAGGCCCGTTACCTCATCGCTTCGACTTCGGAAGTTTACGGAGACCCTCTCATCCATCCGCAGAAGGAAGACTACTGGGGAAACGTGAATCCCGTGGGACCACGTGGTGTCTATGACGAAGCGAAGCGCTTTGCCGAGGCCATGACCATGGCCTATCACCGCTTTCACGGGGTGGATACGAGGATCGTACGTATCTTCAATACCTACGGCGAACGCATGCGGGCCAATGACGGACGTGTGGTTCCGGCATTGATCAGTCAGGGACTGCGTGGCCAGCCCATGACGGTCTTCGGCGATGGCTCGCAAACCAGATCCTTCTGTTATGTCTCGGACCTGGTCGAAGGGATTTATCGACTGCTGATGTCCGAGGAAACCGAACCGACGAACATCGGCAACCCCGCCGAGCTCACTGTTCTGCAGTTCGCTGAAGTGATCAGGAAGCTGCTCGGTACGGACTCTGAAATCATATTTCAGCCCTTGCCGCTGGACGATCCCAAGGTGCGCCGTCCGGACATCACCAAGGCGAGGACCATTCTCGACTGGGAGCCGTCCGTATCTCTCGAGGACGGCCTGAAACGGACCATCGAGTATTTTCGCCGTGCCCTCGTTCCTGCGGAGAGCGGCGCGCTTTCCTGACTTCCCGCCGGTCTGGCCGGCATGACACGTTCGTGGAGGTTGTCTGATGCAGTCGTTTGACGAAGCCGGAACCCGACTGAGCTGGATTCATCCCGACCCCACCCTTCGCCAGTTCACGCTTCGTTCCTCAGCGGGCGACGACATGGCTACACTGCAATGGCAGAAATCCGAGGGCTCGCTGGCCACCGCGGAGACGTCGAACAGCAACTGGACGCTGAAGCGCACCGGCTTTCAGCGGCCGCACATTACGGCGAGAGTGGCCGGCCAGTCAGTGGACGCTGCTACCTTCGAGTTGGGCATGGGTGGCGCCGGAACGGTGAGGCTGCAGAGCGGCTATGTTTTCCGGTGGTCGAGCAATCTCTGGCGTTCAGAATGGTCGTGGCAAAACGCCTCGGGCGCGGACGCAATCGTCATGCGCCGGGAGTTCGCCATGACCAGGCGGGAAGGTGTTGTGGAGATCGTACCGGATGCCATTCCCCCGCGGGAGGTGCCTCTTCTGGTCGTTCTCGGGTGGTACATCGTCATCCTGCTGGCAGAGGATCCCGCGGTCGGATATGCGATCACACACCCGTCATGAGTGAGAGGCGGGTCAGCGGACGATCGTTTCTTCCCGGCGAGGTCCGGTGGAAATAATGGAAACCGGCACCCCGGTCTCCTCTTCGATGAGGCGCACGTACCCTCGCGCTTGTTCGGGCAGGTCATCGAAGGACGGTGCGCCCACGATCGACTTCCCCCAGCCTTTTAGCGTCGTGTATCGGGGCTGGTAGTCCTCGTGCGCCACGGCGAACGCAGGAAAGGTCTCCCAGACTTTTCCCCGGATCTGATATCCCGTGCACACCTGGATTTCCTCCAGGTCGTCCAGAACGTCCAGCTTCGTCAACGCTATGGAATCGATTCCGTTGAGCATCACCGCGGTCCGGAGAACGGCCAGGTCGAGCCATCCCGTTCTCCGCGGCCGGCCGGTGGTGGTGCCGTATTCGTTGCCCCGCTCGCGCAGATGTTCCCCTGTTTCATCGAGGAGCTCCGTGGGGAATGGGCCACCACCGACGCGCGTGGTGTAGGCCTTCACCACTGCGGTCACTTCATGAACAGATTTCGGCGGCACGCCCAGGCCGGTACAGACTCCGCCGACAACTGTGCTCGACGAGGTGACGAACGGATAGGTGCCGTGGTCGATGTCCAGAAGCGTCCCCTGAGCACCTTCGAACATGACCCGTTTGCCGGCCGCGATCATTTCGTTGAGCAGAACGGTAGTGTTGGTAATGCGATCGCGAAGGATCTCGCCGTATCTGGCATAGTCGTCGAACAGGTGTTCGGGGTCGAAGCCCGGTTTTCCGTAGACTGAGCTGAGCACGGCATTCTTCTCTGCGCAGGCGAAGACGATTTTGTCATGGAGTACGGTCTGGTCCAGAAGGTCGCCGACCAGAACTCCGTACCGGCTGACTTTGGTTTCGTAAGCCGGGCCGATGCCCCGTCCGGTGGTGCCGATTTTGGCGCTTCCCGCTGCTTCCTCCCGCGCCACATCGAGGGCCTGGTGAAAGGGGAGGATGCAGTGCGCCGACTCGCTGATCTTCAGGTTGTCCTCGATGACGACGCCGAGGGACCGCAGCGTGTCCATCTCGCTGAGCAGAGCACGGGGCTCGATGACCATGCCGTTGCCGAGAATGCACAGCTTTCCGGGATGAAGAATTCCTGACGGAATGAGGTGCAGGGAGTAGTGCTGATCAGCGAATTTGACCGTGTGCCCGGCGTTGTGGCCTCCCTGATAGCGGGCCACGACATCGTAGGCTTCACAAAGCAGATCGACGATTTTTCCCTTGCCCTCGTCGCCCCACTGAGCGCCGATCACGGCGAGATTCTGGCGAACTGTCATAGACGGCCGGAGACTAGCACAATGAGTTGCCTGTTTCACAGGTTGGCCGGGATGCCTCCGGGTCGAGAGTCGAGCCGGAAACCGCTAACTGACTTATGATTCTCAGCGATGCTTGAAATCGACGGCGAGCACCTTACTCTGGCAGACGTACGGGCCGTCGCCGCCGCCGAGACCGAGGTCAGCCTTTCTCTCGAAGCGCGATCGAGAATGCAGGCGTCGCGCGCAGTAGTCGAGGGGATCCTGGCCAGGGAGCGGACGGTATACGGGATCAACACCGGCTTCGGAGTTTTTTCCGAAGTGCGTATTTCGGACGACCACGTTCTCGAACTGCAACGGAACCTCATCCAGTCGCACTGTGCCGGCGTCGGTGAGCCATACCCGCAGAACGTTGTGCGGGCAATGATGCTCCTGCGGGCGAACGCACTGGCCAAGGGCCTGTCTGGAATCCGGGTGGAGGTCGTGGAACTTCTCCTGCGCCTGCTCGATGCTGGAGTCGTCCCCGTCATTCCTTCGCAGGGCTCCGTCGGCGCATCAGGTGATCTGGCTCCTCTGGCACATCTTGCCGGCGTGCTCATGGGCATGGGCGAGGTCTGGATGGATGGGCAGCGCCGTCCCGCTGACGAGGGGCTTGCTTCCATCGGAGCTGCTGCCGTCGTGTTCGAGGCCAAGGAAGGCCTGGCCATGATCAACGGAACGCAGGCGATCACAGCCGTCGGAGGACTGGCACTCGATCGCGCCTGGATGATGCTCGATCTCGCTGACGTCGTTTCCGCTCTGACCCTCGACGTGCTGCGGGGGACAGACGCTGCGTTCGATGCAAGAATCCATGCGGCCCGTCCCCATGCCGGTCAGGTCTTCGTGGCCAAGCGTTTGCGCAAACTTCTCCAGGGCAGTCCTCTCCGGGAATCGCATCGAAACTGCGGCAAAGTGCAGGACGCCTATTCGCTGCGTTGCATTCCGCAGGTTCATGGGGCTGTTCGCGACGCCCTGAGCTTCGTCGGGGAGACCTTCGCCATCGAAATCAACGCAGCCACGGACAATCCGCTCGTCTTCAGCGCCAGCGACGAGGTGATTTCAGGCGGAAATTTTCACGGCGCTCCAGTGGCCCTGGCCTGTGATATCGCGGCCATCGCCCTCACGGACCTCGCTTCGATTTCAGAACGCCGCATCGAGCGGTTGGTAAACCCGCAACTTTCCGGACTTCCCCCGTTCCTGGTCAAAGAAGGCGGTGTGAACAGCGGCTTTATGATCGCTCAGGTGACGGCGGCGGCACTGGTCTCGGAATGCCGCGTTCTTTCTCACCCCGCGTCCGTCGATTCCATTCCGACCTCGGCAAACAAGGAGGACCACGTCTCCATGGGGCCGATCGCCGCGTGGAAACTTTCCCGGATTGTGGATAACCTTGAATCGGTCATTGCCATCGAAGCAGTCTGCGCTGCTCAGGGACTGGAGTTCCGGCGGCCGTTGACGAGCTCAGGGCTGCTGGAGTCCGTTGTTGAGATCGTTCGCTCGAGGATCGCGCCCTGGGAAACGGACCGCTACCTCCACACCGATCTGATTGCAGCTCGCGAGCTTTTGCCTCGTATTCACCAGAAAGTCCGTCCAGAGCTGGCCTGAACGAGGGACGCCGTTGCTGCTGCGATACGGAACGTCTATATTGACAGAGCCTCAGGGAGGATTCCATGCAGACAGGCGACTCCGGCCGATCACCAGTCTCCATTGCTTCAGCGGAGCGAATTGCGCTCGCCGACTTCGTGAACGGATTGAAAGCGATCTCCGCCGGGACGATCACAAAACCAGTTCTGGAGGAGTACATGACCAGGTTCGAAATCGAGCCTGACGACCTGCAACCGTACATCAACTGGGTGGCGGACCGCCACACCCGCAACCTCATCTTCCGAAACGAGATGATCGAGCTGATGGTGATCTGCTGGAATGTCGGCAACATCACTCCGCTGCACACCCATAACGGACAGCTGGGCTGGATGGTGATGACGCAGGGACGGCTCGTCGTCGAGAATTTCCGTCAGGTCGATTGCAACCGCCCCGAGAATCAGCAGGTGGTGGGCATGGATTGTCTGGCCGGAGCCACGTCCATCACCATGGAGACGCTGGATACGGAGCTCTGCGAGCCGGGCGGACCGCTGAACACGGTGGACAAGACGCAGACCATTCACCGCATCTCCAATCCCGCCGAATGGAATACGCCGGCGGTCAGTATTCACTGTTACTCCCGCCCCATCGATTCCTGCGTGGTCTTCGATCTCGAAGCGCAACGCTGCTTTCGACGCGACCTCAAATACGATAACGTCTAGTGCCGTCAGGCTGTTCTGAGGCAGCGATCCGGCCGCGGCACGGGAGGCCTGCTCCGAGTGCCTTCTGCCCGAGCAGTCCATAGATTTTGGAAAAAGGGATTCGACATGTCACTGATCGCAGCGCTTTCCGCGGAGCTGGCAGAGATGCAGGCCGCGGGAACCATGAAGCATGAACTGAAGCTGAAGGGTCCGCAGGGACCCCTCGTCGAGGTGGAAGGCCGGGGTGAGGTGATCATGCTCACCTCGAACAACTACCTCGGGCTGGCCAACCATCCGCTGATGGTGGAGGCCGCGGAGAAAGCCGAGCGCGATTACGGATACGGGTTGGCCTCCGTCCGATTCATCTGCGGCACTCAGGACATCCACAAGGAACTGGAGGCGGCAATCTCGCGATTCCTGGGGACAGAGGACACGATTCTCTACGGGTCCTGCTGGAATGCCAACGAGGGTCTCTTTCAAACGGTGCTCGGGGAAAAGGATGCCGTTATCTCCGACGAGCTGAATCACGCGTCGATCATTGACGGGATCCGGCTGACCAAGGCTCAGAGACTGCGCTATAGGAACGGCGATCTTCAGGACCTGCGACGTGTCCTGGAAGGAGCGTCCGAGGCTGAGCGGAAGCTGATCATGACCGACGGGGTGTTTTCCATGGAGGGGTCGCTCGCGCCACTGCCGGAGCTGGTAGCCATCGCGGAAGAATTTGACGCCCTCCTCGTGGTCGACGATTCACACGGCACCGGCGTACTCGGATCGACCGGCCGCGGTACCGGAGAGGAACTGGGTGTCTTCGGAAAGATCGGCGCGTACACGTCTACGCTGGGGAAGGCTCTGGGCGGCGCGCATGGAGGATTCACCACCGGTCCTGGTCCCCTCATCGAATATCTCCGGCAGAAGTCTCGAACCTATCTCTTCTCCAACACGCTTCCGCCTTCGGTGGTGATGGGTTCGATCGCCGCCCTCGACCTCGTCGAGAAGGACAGCTCGTTCATCACGCGCCTCCGGGAGAATACGCGCTACTTCCGTCAGAGGCTGAAGGACAACGGGCTGAATATCCGTGAAGGGGTTCATCCCATCGTTCCTGTGATCGTGGGGGATACGGCCAAGGCGATCTCCATGTCAGCCGATCTCCTGGACCGGGGAGTTTATGTTTCCGGATTCGGATTTCCTGTGGTTCCGCAAGGACAGGCCCGTCTGCGGTGCCAGATCAGCGCAGCGCATACCCGCGACCATCTGGACCGGGCCATCGAGGGCATCACGGACGTCGCCCGGAAGTTTGAGGTTTTTTGAGCGGGGCGGTCTGCCAAATTTCCTTTTTGGAGGCGGTGGGTATGGATCTGTCTCTTACCGACAGTCCTTTAAGGACAATCGTTCGTTTTCGATTCTCTTAAATAGGTTCGTTCGTTTTCCATTCTCTCCGAGCGGTCGTGACGAGCGCCGTTCGGAGTCGACGGCGACGTTTGATCCTATTTTTGTCGGGACCCATACTCAGACGTCCGTGAAATGAGTCTAGAGACTTCCTATCTGAACGACCGTTGGCAAGCACTGAGCCGATCCGATACTGCCCGTAGGCCACTCAAACAGTCGCGGTAACTACCATAACTGGAGTTGACCCGGTTTCGTGGACACCTGAAACGAATAGATGTCGATTCCTGGCCAATCATAGGAAGCAAACGGCGATCTTCGCTCAAGCACGTCGCCATCGGAACTGCCTACATCTCCGCATCAATCAACAGTCACGATGGCTGGCGATGCCGGCCACGGGAAGGTGATCAACTTCGCCTGATTGTCGAAAGCACCGGACCGCAGTTCGGTGGCAATCCTGTGTGTACCGGCCAGAATCTTCAAGGGTCCCGCGGGCAGGCCGCGCGCGATCCATGTGCCAGTGCTGTCGAACTGTTCCCCCGATGAAACCGCGAACGCCAGACCCCTGCCCGACAGGCGGATCCCGTCGATCCAGGCCACGATCAGAGCCCATCGTCCGGACGTTCCCGTCGGGCGACTGGCCCTCACAGCGAGTGGAGGCGCCTCAGGCCGCAGTTGAATCTGCGTCACGCTGTCCTCGAGGACGAGCACTCGGGTAGCGACCCCTTCGCTCCTGATCACCAGGACCAGAGGGCTGCGGGGTATGGCAAGATTCCCGCTCGCATCTACTGTGCCTACCGAAACGATATTGTAGAGCGCATCCAGCAGCACCGCTTGCGCGCCAGCGGCCGGCCGGCCATCCGGAAGCAGAACGTGCAAACCGGCGGCATCTGATGCCGGCTTCAATTTTATTTCGATCGTTTCCGCAAGATCCTCAGGACCGACTTCACGGGAGAGCATTTCCGACGGATCGAATCCATCAGCACGCGCCTGAATCTGGACGGTCCCTTCGCGCAGTGGCTGCAATCTGGCGATCCCCTGGTCATCCGTCTTCACGGACTGGGTCGCTCCCTTGCGTCCGCGGGCCGGATCAATCCATCGATTCGAGGCGGCTACCGTTGCCCTGTCGATGGGTTTGCCGGTGGCAGCGCTTGTCACTTTCACATCCCACAAGGCCGGAGGTAGGTCGATGTCGATCGTTCGGGATTCCTCGACTCGGGTGACGTCGGTATAGGGAGGATGCCCATCGTCCCGTAGTGGAGTGGCGCGAATCTCGTACAAACCCGGTTGCCACAGGGTGAGCGCATACCTTCCTCGCTGATCCGATATCGTCGTGACCCAGGTACCGTTTGATCCGAATTCGACGGTGGCCGGGACTTGATTGTTCCCGCTGGAGACAAGGCCCGTGATTTTTATCGGGACAAGTTCGAACTGGATTCGTTCGTGAGTCGTCCCCTCGAGGGAGACTCTTCGTATCGTCGCCCATTCACCCACGTGCAGTCTCACTTCGACTATTGTCGGCGGCAACCCTTCGATGGGAGTGAGGCCAGGTTCGATCTCGATCTTTCTCAGCGGACTGCCATCGTCGAGCCGCACGACCTCCAGAGCCAGCGGCGGGAGCGAATCGGCAGAACTAGCAACCACGTCGACGTCCAACGCCGGAGGCTTCTGAAGCTCCGCCCGATACGTGACGACAGGGTCATGGATTCGCAGTGTGTCCGGCGGCAGGGCGGCCTTATCCGAGGTGATCTGAAGCTGGGCATCCTCGCTCGGGACCCCATACCAGACTGCCAGTGTCCGATCGGTTCCGGCGCCTACGACCGCGGCCGGCATGGTCGCCGAGTCGAAGCGCAGACTGGCGGCGATCGACAGCGGCTGTTGCGGCTCAGGAGATGTGAGGAACGTCACTAAGTCAGAATTTCGAGACGGAACAGCGAGCGTGATCTCCACCTTGGCGCCTGAACGGACCTCGGCCGGAGCAGACACCGCAACGGCATTGCCGCTGATGTCCATCGCCACAACGACGACCAAACCCGCCGGCATAAGCAGCGGGCCGGAGGATTCTGCGCGGCGTGAGAACAAAGGTCGCGTTCCCGCGGCCGTCCCTCCCCGCTCCACCGCATAGGCCCGCAGACTGGAATGAGGCATGGCGGGGGTGGTAACGCGGATCGAACCGGCAGGGCCAAGTGGAAGAGTGGTTGTTTGGCCGGTCAATTCTGCTCGCGACGTCTGGATGAGAGGGGAGATCCGGCCTCCCTGTTCAACCCAGACTCGCAGCGGACCATCAGGAAGAGAGCCCGTAGATCCGCACCGATGAATGCTCTCGACATCTGCGCCGTTCTGCACGCGCACGGCGCAGTCCGCGAGAATGGTCACCGCGCGGACTGCGCCCTTGTCATCGGGAGTTCCGGGGAGGACGATCGATGCCGCCTCGGGCGGCTTCTGACCGAAGAGAATGCCGGTACCGGCCAGGCAGAAGGCTGCCAGCGCCGCGAGTCGGAATCCGCCTTTTATCAAAACAGCCCCTCGCCACCCGGACAGCAGGGATCGTTGTAGCCGTCATGACAGGCATTCGGCGTGCCTTGGTAGCAATAGCTGTTGGCAGCTGTTTGGCCCTGTACGAAACCGCACGAGCTGCCAGATCCGTTAAACAGACATTCGTTGGCGCAGAACAAACTTGGGTCATCGCCGTGGCAGGACGCGTTCATCGCGGGAGTGCCGGTCAGGGCTACGAGAACTGCAATTGCGGCAAAAAACATACGTACCTTCATGATCCCCCCCTTTAGTGACGGGTTGACGGTGGCAGAAATTCGCCGGTTGCGGGTTGGTGGCGACCATCCGGTCTGCTGGCCGCTGCCGGCCGAGTGTGGATCTCTCGGACTGTTGTCACAGTTCCAGTTGTCAAAGTAAGTGAGCGCGTCCAGCGAACGGTCTGATTGGTCAAGACGACCGTTGCGTGCGAGGCATTGACGCCGTACCAGACCGCAACTAATCGCTCATAAGTTATGTACAAAATATCGGGTGGTCTGGGCTTTTCCCTATATTGGAGAACAAGTGAGTCGGCTGGAGACCCCCCGGGCCCATGGAGAATGACAAGAATGTCAGTACCGTTCACGGGTGGACGCGGGTTCACGTCTACTGTTTCACCGGCCATAACTGTTACTGGCTGAGCGATGGCGATGGCGTCCCCATTCGAGCGGAACAGGCCAGCCAACACTCGTCCAGCAGGAACCATTATGCCAGGACCATTTGACTGGCCGCGGCGGTCAAAAGCTCGCGCCGATTTCTCAAGAGAGATGATGCGCAGCTGTGCATTGGCTTGGGCGCCCGACGTGCTGGCACTTGTAGCCCGAATCGTTCCAGATGGGATAAGTGGCATCCGGACCAGCAGTCCCTTGCCCGTGAAAGGCTCTCGTTTCCATTGTAGATAAGACAAAAAAGGTGAGATCACACCCTCTCCCTCGACCCACACGTAGTACTCGCCTCGGGGCGGCTGAACCCATTTTTCACAGGGATACACAGACTCACGGTTCGGTCCGGTGGGAGAGACGAGGTGAACGGTACATGGGATATCCAAGGCCTTCCCGCTCATTGTTGCTGGCAGCACCATGAGAGCTCGATTTCCGAGAAATTCTCCTTCCGCGGGGTTGGGATTTCCCTTATTCGCCCCCATCATGGGCGGCACGATCAGTGTGATCAACATGAGCACACTAAGGCCGGGGCTAGTTCGCATCCTTCCTCCTTTCCAGTTGAATATAGGTCTAATTTGGAAATCGTACAAGAGGGATCAGATCCGAAGCGCGGCCACTGCTTTTGAGCCGCAGCGAGGCCGCGATCGTCCGATCCTGGAAGCGTCCCTCAACGGCTGCCCTCCGCCGTTACCCTTCACGCCTCTCGAAATGCCGGCGCCGGCAGCGTAAGATGCAGCTTCTCTGATCTCGAAATGGAGGATGTGTGAGTAACATTGCGAACGGCGCGGTTCTGGTCGTGGCATTGCTCCACCTGATCTTTCTCGTCCTGGAAATGTTTCTCTGGACGAAGCCGACCGGCAGGCGGATTTTCGGGCTTTCCGAGCAACTGGCCACGGCTTCCGCTTCGCTGGCCGCGAATCAGGGTTTGTACAACGGCTTTCTGGCGGCCGGCCTGATCTGGGGACTGATCACACACGACTGCGCCTTCACCATCAAGGTGTTCTTTCTGGGATGCGTGATCGTGGCCGGCGTCTTCGGAGCGCTGACCGCCAAGCGCTCGATCCTCTTTGTGCAGGCTCTCCCCGCCGCCGTGGCCATGGCCCTGGTGGTCATGGCCCAGGGGTAACGGGCACCGTTGAGAGGCGCGAGACGCGGCGCGGGAGGCGGGCGGCGAAAGAGGCGAGAAATGCGAGCGTCAAACGCGGCCGCATCTCATCTTCCGCGAAAACAGAACGCGTCATCCCGAAGCGTAGCGAGGGATCCCAGAGGGGTGGGCGGTAAGAGCCCCGGGGATCGTGCCCCCCATCCACTGGGGTCCCTCGCTCTCGCTCGGGATGACGGCGCTCATCGAGTTTCTTCCCTCTGGTTCAGCGCCCCGCTGTGCCCTCGCTTGTAAGAAACTCACATGGAGACGGAGTCTCTTTACGCGGGTTCAGCGGTCCCCTGTTGGTCCGCTTCGCATGTAAGACGTGCATGTACCAGAGCCCGCGTAGCGGGCGACACAACCGCAATATCGGCTTCAGCCGGGGGAGAAAAAATTCATGCGGCTCCTTCGTCGTAACGACATACCGGTTCGACGAAACCATTGGGACGTGATCCGAAGTATCGCCCGCTACGCGGGCTTACGACACTCACGAGGGATCAAGTTTCTTCACGATGGTTCAGCGCCCTCGCTGTGCGTTCGCTTGTAAGAAACTCACTTGGGGCGCTTGTCATCCTGAAGGGAGCGCAGCGACCGAAGGATCTCTTCAACGAGGGATGGGCCGCCAACCGGGAAGGTGGAAGAGATCCTTCGCTCGACGCTCAGGATGACAGCAGGTCCTGGTGTTTCTTCACCCTGGTTCAGCAACCTCACTGGTGCTCACGCTCGGGATGAACTGCGTTGGAGAGCTGTTGGTGGCACGAGCGCAGAACCAATCGCGGATCACGACTCCTCGGCGATCCGGAAGCGTTTCACCTCGGTCTCGAACTCCTGACCGCTCTGCAGCAGATTGCGCAGCGTGGCGTTGAACTCCTGGGCCACCGAGTCGTTTTCCCTGGCCATTTCCAACATCACTCTGGAGGCTCCCGCGATCCGTTCCGTTTCCTCCAGTTGTCGCTCGAGCAGATCGCGAACGTCCCGAGCCTCGGCTGCCATCTGCTCCATGGCCCGGGTGATTCCCCTGCTGGCAGCGGATTGCTGATCCGTTGAATTGCGAACCTGCAGAGCGATATCCCGCACGCGTTCCGCCTCGACGCCGAGTAGACCGGTACCAGATGCCTGCTCGGTCGTGCTGCGATTGATCTCCCGGATCTGATCGGACATGCGGGAGGAGATTTCGTGCAGATGGCGGCTGGCCCGGCTCTGGTCTTCCAGCGCGGACGAGATCCTGGTGGCCATCTGGTGAGAGCTCTCAGCGGCCGTGGCAATCTGCAGAAGTGTGGTGGAGGCGTTGCTGGCCAGGGTGACGTTCCTGTTGGCTCGTTCCAGTGCCTGCTGCACGGCTCCCACGGCTTCACGAGTCCCGGTGTACACACTTCTGACGATCGTACTGATCTCTCGCGTCGACCCACGCGTGCGCTCGGAGAGCTCGCGGATCTGATTGGCTACGACCGTGAAGCCCCGCCCTTCTTCACCTGATTGTGCGGCGATGATTGCTGCGTTCAAGGCCAGCAGGTTTGTCTGTTCGGTGATGCCTTCGATGACTTCCAGGATGCGGGTGATCTGCTCGGTTCGCGTCTGCAGCTCCTGCAGCACTTCAGCTGTTCGACCGGTAAGGCCCCGGGACAGTTCGATCCCTTCAACCGTCTGGCGCACGGCTTCGCCACCCGATCGCGCCGCTTCCTGCACTTCCTGCGAGATTGTGGCCGTGGAGCGCGAGCTCTGGCGAAGTTCTTCGATGCTTGCCTCCATCTCCGCCACGAAGGAGACGACATCCTCGCCGGCTGCGGACAGGACATCGCCGCGGCCGGACATCTCCAGAGCCGAGGCGCTGATCTGGGTGATCGAACCGGTCGTTTTCTCCACCGACTGGAAGAGGTGGTCCATACTTCGGGCAATCTCCTCGGATGAAGCCTGCAGCTCGGTGGAGCGAGTAGAAGTGTCCCCGGCAAGCTCGCTCGACTTCTGCGCTGCATCCACGAGCGCTCCGATGCCGGCCTTCACCTTCTCCAGGGATTGCGTGGAATCGTCGGTGAGATCCGACTGGCGTCGAGATCGGCTCACCAGGGCGCCGGTCCCTCCGGAGATGAGATGCACTCCCTCGCTGATCACCGAGCCGCCGCCTCCCACTTTGCCGAGAAGCCGCCGAAGGTTCTCGCGAGTCTCGCCAAAACTGTCTGCAAGCTCGCCGATCTCGTCGTCGGAAAATACGTGCGTGGGATGGATGAAGTCTCCGCGGGCCATCTCCGCGGCCACCGCTCCCAGGTTTCGCAGCGAGCGGCGGACGTCGCTGGAGATGAAGAGCGCTGCACCCACGAATATGAGTGTCGTGAAGAGCGTGATGACCAGGGTGTAAAGGGTGATCTGCACGGGGATTGCGGCGTAGGCCTCCCACGGAATGGTCATCCCCAGGATGTTGCCGTCGGGCAGAGCGCGGAAGACGATCACGTGGGGTGAGGAGAACGCAGTGCTGTCGCCGGTCCCGATCCTGCGGATTCTCAGCACCTCAATCGGTGTCAGCGCGGCCCGTTTTCCCACCACGGCGCCGTCCTCTGTCATCTTGAAGATCTGATAGCCGGCCGGGACGTAGTCCTGAAGAGTCTCCACGGTGTCGGCATCCACTCTGGCGGACAATCGTGCTGTGTCATACATCCGGTTGAATCGTTCTGTTGCCGAGGAGATGGCCAGCCGTTCAAGACTGAAGGAAACGCGCGAGGAAACAAGTTGCAGCAGGGCCAGAGCGGAGACGACGAACAGTCCGACAAATGTCAGAGCGAGTTTCGTTCCCACGGAGGTTCGCGGGCCCTCGTAGGTCACCATGGAAACGCCCGCGCTGTAGTCGGTCAGCAGTTTCTTTCCCCATGCGTAGGCCCAGGACGTGGCCGGAACAGCGATGATGACCGCGGCCGTGGCGTAGTGGCGGACAACCCATGGCGAATCGCCGGAGAGGACCGTGGCCAGAACCGCGAAGATCGATCCGGCTCCCCACCACAGAATCACAGATCCGCGCCAGGTTCTGCGCAGCGTCGCCGAAAGGAGGCGGGATACTCCCGGTGAGTCTCCCTCCAGAGCAACGGTCAGCGCTGTGGCGATGGACGAAATCTCCCTCCAGAAGAGCAGCCCTCCGGTCACGTAAATCGCCGCAAAAAGCAGAAGAAGATTTGTCCACTGCCGTGGGGAGAGGATCTCCACCTGGCCGATGAAGAGCAGTGCGATGGGCACGAGGATGAGCGTGGGCGGCACGACGATGTGCAGCAGATACTTCCGTGAAAATGGCACCCCGCCTCCCCTCGTTTCTCAGCCGGTCAGCGCTTCCAGGGCTGCTTCCTGCCCGCTGCGCAGAATCGGATATCGTCCTGTGAAACAGGCCGTGCAGTAGAGTCCGGCCGCATTGCCGCTCCCCTGGACAGCGTCGAGCATTCCCTGCGCCGTCAGATACCCGAGGCTGTCCGCCTCGATGAAGCGGCGGATCTCCTCGATCGATTTCGTGCTGCCGATCAATTCCTTGCGCTTCGGTGTGTCGATGCCGTAGTAGCAGGGTCCCGTTGTGGGAGGAGAGGAAATGCGCATGTGAATCTCGCTCGCTCCTGATGCCTTGAGCATCTTCACGATCT
Source organism: Acidobacteriota bacterium (assembly GCA_039931435.1). Taxonomy (GTDB): domain Bacteria; phylum Acidobacteriota; class Thermoanaerobaculia; order Gp7-AA8; family Gp7-AA8; genus JBDTRY01. The sequence continues at coordinate 24,363 of JBDTRY010000021.1, forward strand.
TGCGCGACGTCGTTCCCCGGACGATGGAATCGTCGACGAGCACCACACGCTTTCCCTCGACTAGTTCCCGCACCGGATTCAATTTGATCTTCACCCCGAAGTCACGAATGGCCTGCTTCGGCTCGATGAAGGTCCGGCCCACGTAATGGTTTCGTACAAGCCCGAACTGGAACGGGATTCCCGACTCCTGCGCGTAGCCAAGGGCGGCGAACACGCCGGAGTCCGGTACGGGGATGACCACATCCGCCACTGCCGGATGTTCGCGGGCCAGTTGCGCACCGAACCGTTTTCGGACCGCGGCCACGTTCGCTCCGAAAATATTCGAGTCCGGACGGGCGAAGTAGACGTGCTCGAAAATGCAGCGCGCTTCGAACTCGGCGGGCTGATGGCTGAGAGTGCGGATGGCCGAGCCATGCCCGCTGGGGTCCTTTTCCATGACCAGAATCTCCCCGGCGCGGACTTCTCGGATCGTCTCGGCGCCGATGAGGTCGAAGGCGCAGCTCTCGGAGGAGAGGCAGAGAGCGTCATCGAGGCGTCCGACGGCGAGGGGGCGGAAGCCGTGTGGATCGCGGGCGGCGAAGAGTCTGCCCGGCGCCAGGGCGACGATGGAGTAGGCACCTTCCACACGGGAGAGGGCATCGACGAGCGCGCTCTCGATGTCGGGGCAGGCGGAACGGGCCACGAGGTGCACGAGGACTTCCGTGTCCGACATCGTGCTGAAGATGGCACCGGCCTGCTCCAGCTCTCTCCGGAGCTCCGTTCCATTGACGAGATTCCCGTTGTGGGCAATGGCGATGGGACCCTTGCTCGTAGCAGCGACGAGAGGCTGGGCATTGCAGAGCATGGAACCGCCGGAGGTCGAGTAGCGAACATGTCCGATCCCCAGGTCGCCGGGCAGACGCTCCAGCCGCGCCTCGTTAAAGATCTCGGCGACGTAGCCCATGTCCTTTTCGCAGTGGATCTGGGGCGTATCGCTGGCGATGAGCCGCTCGCCGTTTCCCGTGGTCCCGGCGGCGATTCCCACATTGGTTTCGGAGACGGTCTCGCGCGTGGAGATGGTGGCGATGCCGGCACTCTCCTGGCCCCGGTGCTGAAGAGCGTAGAGCCCGAGGTAGACGAGATTGGCAGCGTCGTGATGGTTGAGGACACCAAAGACACCGCACTCGTCGTGAAACTTGTCCGGCATGGGTCTATTAGAACATTCGGCGGGCCGGAATCATTCGGATTTGTAGAAAATGCGGGAGCGGAGCGGCAGTAAACCAACACGACTTCTCGACCACTCTCCCTTCTCCCGGCGGGAGAAGGTGGCCCGAAGGGCCGGATGAGGGTCTCGGTGGAGGGGAAGTGAAACGATCCTGAGCGAGTATCCCTCGGTCGTGGCGGAACTCGGGGAGGCGAGAACGAACCCCGACCCAAGGGAACGAAAGCCTTTCCGGTATAGAAACTCAGGGAGGATGAATTCCTCTTGTCGTAGAGTGGAAGGAGGCACTTGACCACAGGAGACCGGATGCGAGTAATTGTCCACCAAGACCCGCGACCCGCGCGGCGCGGTTCAAGAGTTGGCTGCCCGACGACCTACGCCGAATGCTTGTCCTGCAGGATCACGGTGTCTCGGTCGATTCGGACAGCGCCGCGTCGAACCAAAGCGTCGATCCCCAGTCGTATCCTTTCGTCCACGAGAGTTCCTGTACGCTGAAATCCGAAGATTCTTCCCGTTTCGCGAATCAGCTCAGTGATGGGCGCGCTCATATGGTCACGAAGAATGTGCAGCGCCGCGTTTCCGACCTCTTCGAGAGGCAGTTCCTCAGCGTGCCTAGCACCGGTGCCGTCTTCGTCCGGAACTCGGAAGCCGCGATAGGTATTCGGGTCCATATTGGATGGCCACAGAAATTCGCCCGCGCTCGTGTGCTGAATGCGAAAATCGGAGCTTTCCATGAGTGCTTGGAGGCGCTGAAAGACGCGGGATCTCACGCGCTCGAAGCTCCACATGGCTGCAACTCGCTTGGCTGCCAGTCCCACACTGGTCGGGCCCTCCTGTGCGATGACCGTCCTGAGTTGGGACTGAATCAGGCTGTCGTTCTCTGGAAGGTAAAACGATTCCTGGGGCATTGCATGCTTCGGGGGAGCGACGGGACGATAGACCTCGTGGCGGGGCGCCTTTCGCTGGATCGGTAGAACGTCGGTCTGCGGAACAACGGACGATGCATCGAACTCCCGAGGGCGTTCGCGTACGACTTTCGGCGCATGCCGCTCCGAAGAGCCTTGCTTAACATCGCTTGTCGCCGCTGCGAGAGCGGTGACGATCTTGCCCAGCTCCTTCGCGGGATTTGTCCACCAGTCCGTTGACCATACCCGGTGCAGCTTCCACCCCAGATCTGTCAGTATCCCTTCGCGCAATTTGTCGCGGTCTCGTGCGGTCTTGGCGCGGTGGTAAGTCGCCCCGTCGCATTCGATACCCATGAGGTAACGGCCGGACGCCTCCGGATCGACCACGGCGAGATCGATCCGGTAGCGTGCGCAGCCGACTTGCTTGTGCACTACCCATCCCCGATTCGTCAGCTCGTTGCAAACCGCTTCTTCAAACGGAGAATCGAAATCCGCTTCGGGGTTGACGTCGATTCCAGCGGCGATGGCCGAAGGTCCCCGCTGCGCATACTCGAGGAAGAGCTTCAGGTCCGCCACGCCGCGTGCGCGAGTTCTGGACAGGTCGATTTGCTCCGGCCGGAGCGTCGAGAACACCTTGACCTCGCGCCTCGCGCGGGTGATGGCGACATTGAGGCGGCGCTCGCCACCGCCCCGGTTCATCGGGCCGAAGTTCATGGAGACCCGACCGGCGGTGTCCGGTCCATAGCAGATCGAAAAGAGGATCACGTCGCGCTCGTCGCCCTGCACGTTTTCCAGATTCTTAATGAATAGCGGCTCGTCCGCATCGTCGCCGAAGAATCGCTCCAGCTCTGGGTCGGCGCGGCGCGCAGAGTCGAGGAGGTCCTCGATGAGTGTCTGCTGCGGCTGGCTGAAGGTCACTACTCCGATCGAGTACCCGCGCGTCTCAGGGTCTGTCAGTCGACGAATGACTTCCTGTACCACGGCCTGAGCCTCGGCGCGATTCGTCCGCGACTTTCCCTTATCGTAAACACCCTCGGCCACGTGCTGCCAACGCACTCCCAGACCGTCCGTAGCTGCCGACGGGAATGTCAGCAACCGGTTGCCGTAATACTGATGGTTGCTAAACGCGATGAGCGTTTCGTCTCTACTTCGGTAGTGCCAGTCGAGATGCAGCCATGGAATACGCGCGCCGAGGCAGTCGTCGAGGATGCTCTCAAGATCCTCGATGCCGCTCTCGTCCGGCAGTTCGTCGTCCTCGTCCGATCGCTGAAAGAAGTTTGTGGGCGGAAGTTGCTTGGGGTCGCCGACCACGATCGACTGCCTTCCGCGGCCGAGTGCTCCGATGGCATCCCACACGGGAATCTGTGACGCCTCATCGAAGACGACGAGGTCGAAGGGAGGATGAGAAGCATCGAGATACTGAGCAACTGACATCGGGCTCATGAGAAGGCACGGCTTCAAGCGGGGCAGGAGATTCGGAATGCGTTGTAGAAGCTGGCGCACCGAGAGGTGTCGTCTTTTTTTCTTCACCTCTCTCGAGAGAATACCGAGCTCCGAGTTGGGGAGATCTGTCATCGATACGCGTGGAATTCTGAGGGCCATTCGGCCGCGAACAACTTGGCTCGTAAGTGCCATGAATCGATCGTCGACCTCCCGAAACTTCAGGATCTTTCGTTCGTGCTCGGCGGAGAGGAATCTACGGAGTACCTCGTCCCTCTCGATGACCACAGCCAGCCACCAGGTCGAATACCCTTTCTCGAACGCAGGAGCTAACTCGGCGTTCGAGAGCCGTCCCTCTTCATATGCATTGACGAGGTTGGCGAGGCCAATTTGTACGGCCTCTCCTCTGACACGGCGCCATGCGCACCAGTCCCGCAGTTGGGCAAAACCGGAGGTCCACTGCTGAACTTCCGATCGTGTCCGGCCGGCCGCATCGGCGGCCGAGTCCGAGCCCCAGCACGTGTTCGTCTCGAGATCCAAGAGCTCGGCGAGCCGGTGGCGCGCACCGCGAAAGGCCTCGATGGCCGAGCCGAACTCGCCGAAGAGCCGCTTGATGGGACCGTCTCCGCGCAGCAGATCGAGACCGTCCGTGGCGAGAGCGGCCCACTGCGTACGTAGTCGCGTTGATCGTTCGAAGTCTCCCGCCGACGCACGCCCCGCCAGTCCCCGAAGGTCCCGCGCCCAATCCCGCACCTGGGCCACGGCTTCCCAGTCTGCCTCAGTGTGGTTCCAGTACCTTCCGAGAATTTCTCGCGCCTCATCCGAACCCTCTTCCAGCTTTCGTTGCTCGGAGCGGAGCACGATTGCGTCATCGATGATCGACTGCAGCTCACCGCGGTCCGGCACCGTCCGATCCACTGAAACCGTCCCGAGGACTTTGCGAATCCGTCTGCACCGCCACCACGACGCAGGCCACCACGAGTTCTTTGCAATCTGTAGCTCCGACCGGAGAATATCGAGATCGAGATGAATGATCTGATCTTCGAATCTTCTGCGCATCGCTTCGCGTTTCTCATCCCGCATGCGACCATGCTCGACCCACGATTCGATGCACGCCTCCAGCTCGTTCCAGTCAGGACGCGTGACGAGCGAGCTCGGAGGGGCAGGTGAATCGAGGAGGAGCCGCGTAACGCTCTCCATCGTTTCGAGCTCCTCCAAGCTGGCGTACTCGGGAGACAGACCCAGCTTTGAGCCGACGGCGAGAGCCGCTTCTGCAAGAGGCTCCACAGCCTCATTCAGGATTCCGACGGCGGTTCGGACGTCCCTTTCCCAGATCGGTCCCCAATCGCTGGCTCCCGCGGCTTTCCAAGGATGACGGCTCAGCTCGCCCAGGTTCCGGCCAGCGGTGGCCAAGCGTGCCACGAGATCTCTAAGCTCAGCCAGCCATTCGGGACTGACTTGATCGGGAGACTGCCACTGTAGAGAGACTTCCGGAATCTGTCGAAGCCCGATGAGGCGAGAAGTCACCTGAAAAACACTCTCGCCGCTGGGCCGCTTGGCGTGTGACGCTCGGACATACGCGTTGAGATCGCCGCGTAGAGCCTCGAGTTCCGCCGCATCCCTCTGCCATTGGTCTTCGCCAGCCGCCAACTCGATGTCATCAAGAGCTGTGCCGAGCTGCTCCACGATTCGCTGCTTCTGGACCTTGTTCGAGTGGAGTTCGAGGCAGAATCGCCCCAGTCCGAGCCTCATCAGCCGGCTGTGAACGACATTGAGCGCAGCCATCTTTTCGGATACGAAGAGAACGGTCTTTCCTTCGGCGAGGCAATGAGCGATGAGGTTAGTGATGGTCTGTGACTTGCCGGTTCCGGGCGGTCCCTCCAAAACAAAGCTGCGGCCATCGGCTGCGGCGAAGACTGCTCGCAGTTGCGACGAATCTGCCGGGAGCGGACAAAGCGTCTGAGCCGGGCTGTGCTCATCGTCCAGTCGCTCGATCTCCGGAAATGCGCCGCCCGAATCGAATTCTTCGTCGGGATGGTTCACCAGGTGATCGACGACCGGATTGCGGGTCAGGTCCTCTGATCGCTCCTTGAGATCGCGCCACATCAGAAACTTAGTAAAGGAGAAGAAGCCAAAACGGGCGTTGTCCACCACGGTCCATCGGCGGATATCCCGCACTGCTTCCCTGAACTTTCGCAGGATCAGTGGCACGTCCAAGCCTGAGTCATCTTCGGGCAGCGGATCCAGCCCGCCGATGGTGATTCCGAAGTCGCGTTTCAGCAATTCGAGGAGCGTGACGTTAATCCGAGGATCATCATCAGTTAGATGGAGCGTGAATCCCTCGTGGATCGATTTGCGCTGGAGCTCGAGCGGGAGCAGAAGAATCGGGGCGAGCCGCGGCTGTTCGCTCTTTTCCGTCTCGTACCAGGAAAGAAAGCCGAGGGCGAGATAGAGGGCGCTCGCACCGCCTTCCTCCATCTCCGTCCGGGCATGGCGGAAGATTTCCACGAGCCGTCGATCGAGCTCCTGAGAATTTGCATCGGCGTAGATTCGCTTGGCCTTCAATTCATCCGCCAGAATGTCTGCGATGGCTTCGTGGCCTTGCGTTCGCTGGTATGTGATCGGGTCACGTGGGTCCGTGTCGGCGAACTCGCGAGACTTCGGAAAGATGTGGAGGCTTGTTCGTCCCGCGAGCAGGTCCTCGAGTGCCCCGAGATTGGGGCACAACAGCGTCACGGTCTTCTTGGTCTCGCGAAAGTTGAGAAGGCGGTTGCGCAGGGTGAGGTCGAGCAGCTTGTTACACCATTGCTCTACGCGTCCGGCCGGCGTGGCGGGTGGTCTGTTGGAGTGGATTTCTTCTGAACTATCTGTCGAGGATATATTTGAGAGATCGGGCGGCGAAACTGAACTCTTATCACCTCGTAGCTCCGCGAGCCCTCCAGCCGTCGGCTGATGAGGTGCTCGTTCCGGCAACGGCCGGATCCGCCCTTTACGAGCTCGCGCCACATCGATGACACACTGCACGGATTGACCATCGCCGATGCGCGACTTCGCTAGGTTCGCGGCTCGATCGAAATCCAGCGCTGGCCTGGAGGTGGCGGCAGTGGCCTCGAATACCGCCAACTCGCTCAGATCGATCCGTTTGCGGAGGTTCAAGCCGTCGTCGCTGCTCGCCTCGGCAAAGCACTTCTCGCTCAACCACACGCCCGGCATAGCGTGTCCGGTCGTCAATACGAGAACTGCGTTGAGTCCGATCGTTTCAAGGCAGCTTGCGGCCAAGAGGGCGAGATCTAGGCACGTTCCCATTTGCGTTGCAAGAACGTGTTCGGGGAGGCGGACACGCTGGCCCTGGGACTCGAAGCTGGCGGGCGGATTGATATAGATGAGTCGCAGTCCAACGAGCGCGGCATAGACCGCAGCAGTCATCGTGTAGACCCGCCGCGGATCGCGGTGCTGATAACCGGCCAGAGAAGGATCGCCGGTCCATTTTTCAAGGATCGTCGCCGCCTCTTTCAACACCATCGCGACTGCCGGGTGATTGGGGAGCACGAAGGCTGACAGAATCTCGGGGAGGGACGAGATGCCACCCCATTCGTCTCTCGCCAGAAGATCGACCTCCATCACCTTTCGGATCAAGGGGTGCTCTCCCTGAAGTACTTCGATGCGTAGCTGCCCTCGAATGCGCTCGGTCAGATTGCTGAGCAGTTCAAGAGAGAGTGCCAGATCGACGCTGGGAAGCCGATAGGCGGAGTTGCCCGAGATGGCTGCAATTCCGGATGTCCAGGGCGCAATGAACTCGGGGTCACCGGTGATATTGACGGTGAGGTCATGCAGGGGAACGTCTTCGGGGTTTGTGATCTGAAGCGATTTGACGACAGGAACATCGTTCTGCTGCATCGCGAAATTGATTCGCGGGTCGAGCTCCACAGTCAGGAGGATTGAGGACGAGGAATCGGGCATCGATGTGCACTCCGGATCTAAAGGTGACCGCTGGACGGTCGCCGCCCGCCGGCGCGAACACCGCGCCGTCACCATAGGCGTCGGAGTTTCAATTCTACAGTGAGGGAGGCTGCGTCCAAGTTTGGATTTGCAACTCTAGTCGCGTCAGGACTTCGAGCCCGGCGACGTACAGGCTTCGAGAAGCGGGCAGAGGGATTGGGCTGCGCGCAGAAGAACGGCTATCTATTCAGCGCAGCCCCTCACCCGGCTCGCTTGGTGCAACCTTGGACATGGGTAACAGATTGGTCCG
>JBDTRY010000022.1:0-29362 GCA_039931435.1 Acidobacteriota bacterium
GGTGGAGCGTCACACCGTTGGCATCGATCACGCCGTAGTGCGCCGGCGGAAAAACATCGACTCCTTCCCACACCGTATGCGTCGCTGGAATGAATGAATGCGCAAGACAGCAGACGATGGCATCTCCGTTGAGCTCACGGTCGGCCCCGTCATAGGCGTGGAGCGCCGGGATCGTCGAAGCGAACAGGGTACGGTCGGGCCGATGAAGAACGAACAGTGGTTTTTCGCCGAGCCGGTCGCGAGCGATGACCATCCGCGCCCGGGGTCCGTCCCAGATGGCCAGCGCAAACATGCCTCGCAGGCGGGGAAATATGGCCTCGCCCCACTCTTCGTAGCCGTGTGAGAGAACCTCACTGTCGGCGGTGGAACGGAAATGATGTCCACTGCCCTGCAGCTCTGCCCGAAGCTCGCGCCAGTTGTAAATCTCCCCATTCAGGAGAACCTGAATGGAACCGTCTTCATTGGGCATGGGGCAGTTGCCCAGTTCGCTGAGATCGAGGATGCTCAGCCGGCGATGAATCAACCCCGCGTTCGGGGCGATGAACAACTCCTCGTCGTCCGGACCGCGGGCCACCATCAGGCTGCCCATGCGCTTCAGCCCGGCCTCATCCACGCCGCTCGCTGCAGGAACGAAGATGCCCCCGATTCCGCACATCAGCTTCCCGTCCCACCTCCGGCGTATGGCCGGATTGTCAGAACCATCATGGCAACTCCGTTCCCACCGTGCGCGTCATCGAAATCACCCTCTTAATCCCCTGCCATCCCCATTCCGCCTTCCTCGGATTCCCCTGTCCGCTGAATCTACCGCGACGAAGGGGGTGACGGGGCCTGCAGCCAGAGGCTGACGCAGACCGGGATTGTTCGAACCGGGGTGACCGCCCCCACGGCTTGCAGGACATAAATTCCAGCCTCGTTATTTCGTAACCGGCCTGCTGGCGACGAGAATTATGACCGGTTCGGCATTGATGGCTGACAACACCCTCGCCGCTGTCTCGGCAGCAGCGCGAACCAGCCGGCTTCGCAACCACGGCGAGTTCGAAGCTCGGACCCAGAGGGGAAACAATTGCCTTACCTCGGCCTCCGGTTCTGATTCCAGAATATGCCTCCGGATCTCGGCCACTCTCATTCCGTCCAGCCACCGGGCGTCGTGGCACGCCGCCGGCCCGGCAAAGGCGCGCAGGTAAGCCCGCCTGCCACGCAATGGAAGGTTGTGGTAAAAAACGAATCTCGGTCCGTAGTGGAAAAAGTCGATCGGGAAGTACTGATTCGGTCCGCAGGCCAGGATGAGACTTCCTCCAGGCGCTACAGACTTCATCATGTTGTCGATGGCCACCTTCCTCGTTTCATCGCCGTAGATGTGCTCCATCATGCCGATCGATGTCACAAAATCATAGCGATCGGGAACCGGACCCTCCGTAATGTCGTGGTGGAGAAAGCTCCGTTCCGCCTCCTCCCGGGAGTGCCCGTAAGCCTCGAAGATGCAGAGTGCCCCCGAACGGCAGGTACTCTCGTATTCCGTGAACGTGTCCGTACCCGTGGCGATCATCCCCATGCATTTCGCCTGCGCCACCAGAACTCCGAGGCCGGTACCAACGTCGAGAAGTCGCTTTCCATGAAGATCGCCGGCCGCCAAAGCCGACATCACCGCAAAAAACTTCGAGAATTCCCGCGGGATCTCCTCGTTGCAGGCAACACCGGCCTCCTTGAAACTGACCTTCACGGCGCGCTCGGGGAAATCGGGGATGGCCTCACCGAGGGCCGTCACCTGGCTTGCGCTCACTTCCGAATACAGGTCGAGGGATTTAGAGCGCGAGCCCAGGCTCACGGGAGCCACTTCCTCGTCCTGCAATCCAGAACCACGAGATCTCCAGCCATGGTAATGGTGTGACATCCGCGGATTCCCGGCAGCCAGTCGGGCTCGATATCGAAGGCGGGCCGTTCTGCGAAACGCTGTCGGGTCAGCTCCGTGATCTCCATGACGGTGAGCGAATGACCGTACAGCTGCGCACTGTTCTGGGCGGGACGGAACAGGCGGCCGTTCTGCCGGAAAATCGGTCCGCCCGGACGGGCACAACGTACATCGGAGACAATGGGATTCATGGCATGAGGCAGCCATGGACCCAGCGGACTATCGCTGACGAAACAAAACAGCTCGTCCCAGGATGAACCCCCGCTTTCGCTCACGCTCGTGAAGAGGTACCAGGAATTTTCGTGTTCACAGAGCGTGGCATCGACAGCCCTGACGTCGGTCAACAGATCCTTCACGAACTCCCAGCGCTCGGGAAAATCGATGGCGCGAAAGAGCTGCACGGCCCGCACGCTGGCCGTTTCCGGAATCATGAAATGATCGCCCTGCCATTCGAAGACGAATGGGTAGGAAAGGTGATGATCAGCCTCCAGAGCAGCGTGAACCGCTCCCGGCCGCCCCTGACTATCAAGCTCCGAAACTGAGATTCGGCCCAGCCCGGAGCGGTAGTCGTAGTCTTCGAAAAAGAGAAATGGCCTGCCCTTACGAGTCGTTAGAATGGGATCGGCCCAGAACCGACCCTTGGGAGGGTAAACAGGTTCGACCCTGCCGCGAAGACTTTCGCCCGGTGTGACGTCGCGTGCCACACCGAGAAACCAGTGCCCGGTTTTGATGCCGGACAGCCTGCGTACGCGCTCTTTCATAATCCGCCAGAGGCCGCGGAAAAGAAACCGGATCATGCGGCTATTGCGGGGAGTTCGCCGGATCGGCGGAAGCGGGCCCTGGCGATCCGGTTCCGGGCAGAGGCCCGCCGGACCATGCTCGTAGACACGCCTCAGGCAGCGGCTGACAAAGGGAATGGCCTTGCGATAAAGCCAGTAGCGATTTACCAACAGGGACTCGAAGCTCCGCGTTGCTCCTTGGGTCCGGAAAATCACACGGCCGGCGTCCAGCTTCTCGGTCAGAATCTGCAGAATGGTTCCGGTCAGCGGATTCTCTCCGTACATTTCCCAGAATCCCGCCGGACCGCCACGATATTCATGATTGTCACCGTGGTGATAGGACCAGACTCCGTACGTGGCCGCCTCGAGGACGTCTCCATGGAGAATGTTGAATCCGAATCGGAGGATCACGTCCAGCCGTTCGTCCCGCACTGACTGGACGTCCGCGGCGCCGAACTCACGGATACTGTCGCGCCGGACCGGAGTGACCTTGATCCGATTCGCGCCGGCCAGAAGCGGTTCGAGATTGGTCGGCTGGAACGGCGTGGCAAAAAAGGGGCGGACGATCTCGTCGACACGCACGTAGAGTCGCCAGAGCAGGGTATTCAACGGGGTCATCCTGCCTTCGAAAAAACCTCCAAAGCCTCCTCTCGATTGGCGGTTCCCGGAGTGATGCTCCTGATTGAGAACGACCGTGGTCAACTCCGCCACTCCCGAGGCTTTCACGCTCGCCAGAACTTCACCGATCCAGGCGGATGAAACCCAGTGGTCGAGAAGTACTCCCACCCGCAGCAGGGGTCTTGTCGATGCTATGGCGTGATAGAGGGGTGTCGTCATCGGAGGAGCCGGCGATCAGCCGAGGCAGTATAACCAATCAAGTTTGGTATCAAGAAAGTGTCGCCGGCGCCTATACGCGGCCTCTGTCGACACACTCCTGCCGGAATCGCGATTATCATAGGATCACCGCGTTTTTCGCCGATGCAATGGTTCGGCGGCTGAGCCCGGTTCGTGAAAATGCTCTGGAAAAACTGGACAGGAACCCGGCTGGCGGGCGTGACGGCGGCGCTCCTGGCGGCGGCGTGTGCCAGCCCTGACGCGGCGTTTCAGGGCGGCGGTGCTGAAGGAAAGGCGACCTCCCGGCTCACGGCTGGTGCTTCCACACTCTCCGTGGGGTTCAACCAGGCCGACTCCATTCCGGCGACGCCTCTAAAAATTCAAGGAACAGGACCGTCTGGACGACGACGTCCCACGCATCCTTACACGCCTGCGTACCCCGTCGCACAGACAGTCGCTTCCCAGCCGCCCCAGATCATGATGGAACGGCCCCGCTATCTCGATCCCACTCCGATCGACGGCCTTGAAACGTTGATCACGCGCATCAGTGACGCGGGGGTCTTCGGAGGCTCGCAACGAATTTACCGCCACTTCTACTCGAAGCGACAGCCGTGGAACAGCGACGGCAGCAGGTTACTGCTTGCGTTTGAAAACAACGCCTATCTGCTCGATGGAAAGACCTACAGGCTCATCGACACCTTCACGCCCTGGTCTGATCCGATCTGGTCGAACAAGGATCCGGACATTCTCTATGGAGTGGCCTCGTCGCCCGGTGGCCTGGTCGAATACAGAGTGTCGACGAGGACTTTCCGGATCGTGCAGTCTTTTCCCGAGTGGGCCGACACCTCGATCGGAGTAGGCGAAGGCAATCTCTCCGATGACGATCGCTACGTGGCGCTGGTCGGCGTTTCGAAAAGCGGCGTGGACGTGCTCGTCTACAACGTAGGCGATGAAAAGATAGTGAGCCGGAAGGCCTTCCCGGGCCCGATCACTCTCGGTCAGGATCTCGACTGGGCGAGCGTTTCTCCCAGCGGCAGGTTTGTCGTGGTCTGCCTCAATGGCAAGGTCAAGGCGCACGATGTTTACGATAGTCAAACGATGACTTTCCTCAGACGTCTCACATTCGGAAGCGCCTCCCACGCTGATATGGGATACGACTCGGACGGAAATGAAGTTCTGGTCACCCAGAACGGATCAAATGCAATCAGTTCTATCCGCCTTGCCGACGGGGTATCACGACAGGAACTCCCGGCGAACCTGATGGCCTCAAATCAGCACATCTCCTGCCGCAACACACTTCGTCCGGGCTGGTGTTATGTCAGCACTTTCGCCTATGAAAACGGATTCGAGAAATTCATGTACCGGGAGATTTTCTCGTTGAAACTCGACGGCAGTGGAACGGTGGAACGGTTCGCTCAGAGGTTCTCCGCCGAGTTTCCGGTCGCCGATCTCGAGTATGCCCGTGAGTCTCAGGCAGTGCCGAACCGTACGGGTCTTCAGGTGCTCTTCGCCAGCGACTGGGGCGACGCAACGTCGAACGCCGAGATCGATGACTACGTGGCCGGTGTTCAGTTCAAAGAGTAACGTTCCGGGCGATACTTCTCATTTTCGGCGACGATCGAAGGACGCACGGCGCGCCTCCGCTCGCTTCCGAGCGCGATCCGGTGCGGAAACACCGTCACCAGCGTCGCTGATGAACCCGGCCAGAGCTTCCACGGTGGTGTACTTGAAGAGGTCCGTCATTTTCACGGGCTTCATGACACTCTTTCTGAGCTCGTTCAACACCTGAACTACGAGCAGCGAGTGACCGCCGATATCGAAAAAATTCGCGCGTCTTTCTACTTCGGGTACGCCCAGAGCGTTCTGCCAGATGCTGGCCACCAGCTCTTCGAACTCGTCGCGCGGTCGCCGTTCCTTTGGCAGCGACAGTAATTGAGGCGCCTTCGGAGCCGGCAAAGACCGGCGGTCGATCTTGCCGTTCGGCGTCCGAGGCAACGAATCCAGGTGGACATAGGTCGCCGGTACCATGAATTCGGGCAATTCTGTCCGCAGCCACCGCTTCAGTCCTTCGTCACTGATATCCCTTCGTTCGGCAGCGCACACGTACGCTACAAGGCGCTGATCGCCAGGAACGTCCTCTCGAAGAAGAACAGCCGCTTCCGAAAGCGATTTGTGGCCTGCGAGAAGCGATTCGATTTCTCCCAGCTCGACTCGATAGCCGCGGATTTTCACTTGCTGGTCGAGCCGGCCGAGGTATTCGATACGTCCATCCGGGAGGTGCCGCCCGAGGTCGCCAGTGCGGTACATGTGTCCGCTGCCTTCGACACGAAACGGATCCGCTGGAAAGCGTTCGGCAGTCAACTCCGGCTGCTGCCAATACCCTCGAACGACTCCCGCTCCGCCAATGAAAAGCTCACCGGCAACCCCCGGGGGCAGCAGTTGCCGCTGCTGATCCAGAACATAAATGGTCTGGTTCGCCAGCGGCCGGCCGATGGAGACAGTGTTCGAGGCGGACGTCGTTTCGGGATGAATATCATCACAAGAGGACCAGACCGTCGTTTCCGTCGGGCCGTACATGTTCGTCACACGGCCACCGACAAGGGTGGTAAGCGATCGCGCCAGATCGGGAGTCAGCGCCTCGCCTCCAACCAGCATGTGCTTCAGTGTGGCCAGTCCCGAGGCCGCGTCCCTATCGGAGACGAGCATCATGGCCATGGACGGCGTGCACTGAAAATGGGTGACACCGTGACGGACGAACAGTGAGGGAAGCGAGTGATCGACCGGATCGGCGATTGTGTTCCGGATTTCTCCCTCCCGGTTAGCAGACTCCCGGAGCATGTTCAGGTAAGGGAGATGGTCGAGTACCACGCCGGTGTCGATGCCGAAGTCGATGAGGCAGGCGATTTCGTCGACTCCGGCTTCCGCGACTTTCTCTACCATGGCCAGGCAATCGTCCGGGGTTCCGAAAAGCCCGCTGCTGCGGAAGTACCGCTGGAAGGCAAACTCGAGCAGTGCATCCAGATCTTCATCCGAAACCTGGGCAAGAAACTCATCGAGCGTCTTCCCTTGTTCTTCGGACAGCTTCTTGAATGTCGGGAACTGCCATGCCGCTGCCTTGACCAGGAACATGGCGCTCTTCAGATAAGCCTTGAGCGGCTCTCTGACCGTGCGTTCCACATCTCCGGCGTCAGGGCCGATAAACGTATGCAGCATCAGCGACACGACTCCTGATCCGGAATGACCTGCCGCCGAACGCGCCTGATGGTACGCGCGCACTTTTCCGGCCAGTTCCTCGACACTCTGTCCGAGCAGATGCGTAAGCAGATTGTGACCAGCTCTGCCCGCCTGGATAAATGTGTCGACGTTCCCTGCGGTGGTAACCCACAGGGGCAGCTCCTTCTGAATGGGGCGGGGAAGCGTACGGACGGAAACCGTTCCTGAGGGTCCGGGAAAGTCAACGTTTTCGCCGCGCCAGAGCCGCCGTACGACCTCCGCTGACTCGAACATCACCTTTTTCGCTTCAGCAAAGTTTTCCGGTCTTATGGCGAAATCCGGCGGAGCCCAGCCTGCGGCAATGGAGATTCCAACACGTCCGTTGGAGAGATTGTCGACGACAGCCCATTCCTCGGCGATCCGGATCGGACTGTGAAGAGGGACGACGCAACTGCCGGCTCGGAGCGATACGTTCCGGGTGATCGTGGCCAGTGCCGCGCACGTCACGGACGGGTTCGGAAACAAACCGCCGAAGGCGTTGAAATGACGCTCGGGATTCCAGACGGCATTGAATCCGTGCGAATCTGCATAACGTGCACCGTCCAGAAGGAGACGATATTTTTCGGGGTCCTGCTCGCTCTCTTCGCCGGCCACGTTCCAGTAGAAAAATCCGAACTCGATCTTCCGGCCGGCTGGCCGCTTTGCCTCTCCACCCTGGCCCAGAGGATCCGCATGGATGACGACAGTAAACCCACGGGCGAGCGTCCAGAACAGCTCGAGCACCGAAATGTCGAAAGAAATGCTGGTCACAGCCAGCCATACTCCCGGTTCTGTTCCGAGGCCGGCATCCATTCCGTCGAAAAAATTGTTCACGTTTCGATGCTCGACCATGACGCCTTTTGGGCGGCCGGTTGATCCTGACGTGTAGATGACGTACGCAAGATCGGACGCGGTCACCGGCACGTTGATGTTGCCCGCTTCGTCCTGCCGCAATTCATCGTGAACGTCTTCGAGGACGACCTTCTCTCCGCCAGGAATGCTGCCGGCGAATTCGCGTTGTGTGATCACAATCTGAAGCCCGGCATCCTCGATCATGTGCGCGAGACGTGCGACCGGATAAACCGGATCGAGAGGGACATAAGCCGCACCTGTCTTCAGCACAGCGAGAAGAGAAACGAGCATGTCCAGCGAGCGCCCTACCATCACGCCGGCTAGTTCTCCGGACTTGAGACCGCTTTTCTGCAGACGGCGCCCCAGCCGGTTCGCCGCTTCGTTGAGTTCGCGGTAACTCATCGAGCGTCCCTCGAAAACGGCGGCCTGGCGTTCGGGAGTGAGCGCGGCCTGCCGTTCGAATAGCTGATGGATGTTCCTACCCTCGGCATTCGTAATTCGGGGCGGTTCGTTGAATCCTGCCAGGAGCAGCCGGTCCCCGTCGCTGAGAAGTTCGACGCTCCCCACTGACCCGGTCTCGTTTCGCGCGAGCTGCGACTGCAGCGCCGAAAGGCAGGCCAGGAATCGATACAGAGCGCCACCACTGATATGGTTGCCGTCCGCCAGAAAGCCTGCACGGCGCCCGTCCTCTGTGATCAGGATCGTCAGTTCAGCGCCGGTACCATACCGGCGAGCCTCCTCTTCGCTCAACTCCGCTATTCGAATGATCCGAATCGGAAATTGCCTGCAAGCGACCGCGGCTCTAACCGAGGGTACGCGTGCAGACAGGTCACTGAGATACGTGCCGCTGATCCTGGTCTCGGAGATGGCAAGTTCCAGGCGCGAGCGCAACTGCTCGAAATTCTCAGAAAGACTCAGGTCGATTGGCAGCGGGACGACACTGGCAAAGAATCGATCCATCGGGTTCGCGCTCGATACGATTCCATCTGGAACCCAGGCGAGCGTGAAGTGCTCGCGCCCTTCCAGCCTGGCTATCAACACTGCCACGCTGGCGATCAGCGCATCCGTTCGACTGGCATCAAAGCCGGCAGGAGGATTGAACGTCTGCCAGAGGGATCCGTCAGCGACGTTCGTCTCCGTCTCGAACGACAGGGCGATCGGCTCAGCGCGTTCGATCCGTTTCCGCCAGAAATCCTCATGCCGGGAAATCTCGCCCACGCGTTCGCTCAGCCCGGCGAGGGATTCGCTGTTGATTCGCGGCAGAACGTCGCCCGGACGGAGACCGGACTCAACCAGCAATCGACCGACGTCGACGCCGTCGCCCTCGAGATTCGTCAAACGGCTGATCCGGATCGCGTCTTCCGCGCAACGAACAGTCAGTGACTGCGAATCGAAGGCCTGGATTCCACCGGGCTTCAACCGCCCCTCGGCCTGGACAACATTCGCTTCTCTGGCCAGAAGCAGGCTCCCTCCGAGATCGATTTTGGGCAGAACGAGCGGATTGGGATATGGCCCGAAGTCCAGCGCCCGAACCATCCGCTGCAGAACATCGGCGGGTTGGCTCCAGTCGAGAAGGCCCGCCGCGATGGGCCGCCTGTCTCTACTGAAGTAGTTCCGTCGCGAAAGTTCCTGCGGCACCGGACGAAGATTGCCGGCCTCGATCAGGCCGAGCAACTCGTCGAAGGCCTCGAGTCCCTCCTGGTAACAGCGAGCGTTGAGAGTGAATGCGGTCTCGTCCGGGGCGACCGGGAATCGTCGCGCCACGAGAACTGGTCCCGTATCCGCCCCCGCCGTCATCTCGTGCCATGTGACTCCGTGCTCGGTCTCACCGTTGAGCAGCGCCCAGGCCGGTACATTCAGCCCAGCGTATTCAGGCAGCGGCCCGTCATGGAAATTGATGGCGCCCCGACGAGGGAGAGCGAGGACCGCGCCCGACAGAATCTTCAAATTGGTGATACTGAAAAGGAAAGCGAACGTGGGAACGCCAGGCAGCGCAGCGACATCGTCCAGGCAGGTAACTCCCGCGTTCCGGCACCATTCTCTGATTCGAGCGTCCTCGGACACGACGGCCCGGATCGTGTGTCCCCGCGAGAGAATCGACTGACAACACTGAACAACCAGCGACTGCTCGCCAATCACTACGCAACTGAAAGTCAGAGGGTCCTCAGTCATTCGTCAATTCTGCTCCAGTCCATTGTTACCCGGAAGGGTGACAGGCCACCGGTGGAACTGGCTCGTTCCGGATCAAACCGGATTCATGAACTCAGCCATCGGATCAGGCAACGACGGGCCAGGTACGCGGGGCCCGGGGTTTCACGGTCACGCGGTGCGGAACTGCTCGAGGGCAGGGCCTTCGCCCGCCGACCAGTCGACAGCATTCAGGCCCGCTGCCCAGGTGGCGATGTTGTTCACGATCATGCGTTGATCCGCAGCCTGAGTGATGATGTGATTTGTCCCGGGGTAGAAGTCGACTCTCAACAGACCGCCAAAATTCACCTTTCTGAAAGAATCCTGAAACTGATCGCGGTAGTTGTAGTGCGGTTCGCCGCCGGTGAAGTTGATGTACATGTTCACACCGCGCTCGACCAGTCTCTGTAGACCTGAAGCGACTTCTTTGCGCGACGGAAATACACGTCTGTAGGCCGGCAATTCCAGGAATTCCTCTGCCACGCCATCGACGGGACTCATGGTTGAAGGATTCAACAATTGCCGACGACGACGCTCGAGAAAACGTTTCCAGCGGCTCGGATCCTTGACGACCGGCCAGTACCGTTCGAAGTAGTAGCGGGGAGTGACATAGCAGTAGCCGTCAATCTGCGCAAATGCCACGACCCTGTCGTCGGCCAGTGCCGCGTTGTACGCAGCATCGGCTCCGGAGCACAGACCGAAGACGATAAAACGCCGCGTTCCGCGTGTGCGCTGTACGTAGTCCATCACCTCGGAGCATTCCTTACGTGATGTGATCTCGAAGGACTCCGTGCTACGTCGCTGGTCGCTGTCGCCGATACCAGAGAAGTCGAAACGCACGGCGAGCATGCCTCGGGTGGCAATCGCGCGGGCAACCTTGACCGAAAGCCTGCAGCTGCCAACGTGATGCATGACGCCGGAGTTCAGAATGAGGACGGCCGAGCGATCGGGGTCGAATTCAGATGGTTCCGTGACAACGCCGGCGAGAGGCGTTGGTTCGCCTGCGGTAAATGCCCTTTCTCTCATCGGGTCTCCGGCCCGTTCAACCAGGCCACGATTGCCTGCATGACGGGATGGGGAAGCAGAATTCCTCCCACGTTGTCTACGTAGTTCCAATCATGTGGAGCACTCGTATGCAAGTAATGGTATCCGGGATGTGTGCTCCAGGCATCTCGGATCCGCAACGAATCGGCATTCTCATGAGAAACGATGTGAAGGACCTCCGACACCGCAGACGGCGGTGCACTAGGCAGATCCAGCTCGTGCAGGCTCTTCCGAAACCGAGCCGGAATGGAAAAGCCGTTGTAGTGAATCTCGCCATTCTCAGCGACGGAGTTGCCCATGGGAAGTACGTAATCGCTTACACCCGCGGAAATTTCATTCAACAGCTCAGCTTCATACTGCCGGCCTGAAGCGATCGGATCCCAGAGCACGAGCCGCTCCACGTCTGTCCGCCTCATGCTCGAACCACAGGCTAGAAGAGCCCCCAGCCTCAGACCCACGACCGAAATACCGGAAACGCCGGAGGTGTCACGCAATTCCTGTATGGCGTCACCGATATCCTGAATCCAGCTCTCGGCGTCGGCCGTAGTCATGTCGCCGCTGGAATCTCCCGTTCCACGATAGTCGAAGCGCAGCACATGCAGACCGCTTTCGGCAAGCCTGCTCGCCAGGTGGCGGTAGGCTCGATGGGCACGCATGTATTCCTGACCAAACGGATAGCAGAGGATTACGCCATGCCGTCGGTCAACACTGACCGGGGAGTGATAGACCCCGTAGATAGGCGAATCGGAGCGTCCAAAATACATGGGAATCATTGAGGGTTCGTCCTGAGGCCCTGGGCCATCAAGAAACGGGTGCGTCGATTCAAGGTGAGTGACGAGTTCATTTTTACCAGAAGGCGGCCTCGGGACCGGGGACCAGGAACGGAATTCTTATCGACCCCCGGACCAAATAGACGGCCATATTTCAGAATCAGCGCGCAACGAATCGAAACGCTTCCGGTTCTTCCGCGAGGCCGAGTAGCTCAGCGGCGATAACGCCAGCAAATTACCACTCTATTTCGGATTCGACGGCAAGGGAAATGACGAAGGGCGATCAGGTAGGCATGCCGACTCGAATCCGCTCAGGCGGACTCAACAGAATCAGAAGCCAAGCTTGTCCTTGACCCGCCCGAGGATTCCGGTTCGGCCTGACGCCGTCTCTACGTCCCCCTCGGGATAGCCGGCCGGCAGTCGCGCGGCCAGTTGCTCGAGTGAGTTCAGAATGAGATCCCGGGGATTGAAACGAACCCCGAACGCCCGCTCGACATGAAAGATGACCTGCATGGCCAGCAACGAGTGGCCGCCTACCTCGAAGAAGTTGCTGTCCGCACTGATGGCCACGCCACGCAGAGCTTCACGCCAGATCTCCGCCAGCCGCTTTTCGTTTCTGGTACGCGGGGCAACGATGGTTCGCTCCAGCCGGGAGTGTTCGAGGGGATCGGGCAATGCCGCCCGATCGATTTTTCCATTGGCCAGCAAGGGAATGGCTTCCACCTCCACGAAAAGCTGGGGAATCATGTGTTCCGGCAGGTACTCGCGCAACTGGCGGCGAAGCTCGGTATTCGTGAGCGGATGATGGTTCGAGAAGCGAACGTAGGCGACGAGCCGCCTGTCCAGAGCACTGTATTCGCGGGCCATCACCACTGCCTCGGCGAGAGCGGGATGACGAACCAGGACAGACTCGATCTCGCCGAGCTCGATGCGGTGGCCGCGAATCTTCACCTGATGGTCCGTGCGCCCCAGATATTCGACGACTCCGTCGTTCAGCCATCGTGCGCGATCCCCGGTGCGGTACATCGTCCCCCCGGTGAGGGCATCGGTGATGAAACGTTCGCTCGTGAGCGCCGGGCGGGAGACATAGCCGGCTCCCACCTGCACTCCGCCGATGTACAGCTCTCCCGGCATGCCAATGGGAACCTGGCGAAGCTGCCCGTCGAGAACGTAGAGCTGCGTGTTGGCCACGGGCTTTCCGATGGGCACGGTGAGGCGCCCGTCGTGGCTCCGGCACTCCCAGTAGCTCACTTCAATAGCCGTCTCTGTCGGGCCGTAGAGATTGGCCAGGCGCGCATGCGGCAGCCGCGCAAAGAACCTATCCACGACGTCCGCCGGCAGACTCTCCCCCGAGGCGATCACCAGACGGAGCGAGGAACAATCTTCAATGCCGTTCTCCTCGAGAAAGATGCGCAGCATCGACGGAACGAAATGCATCACCGTCACGCCAGCCTCCCGGATGAGCTCAGCGAGATAGCGGGCATCGCCGTGCCCGCCCGGTTTCGAGACGACAAGAGTGGCTCCGGTGATGAGCGGCCAGAAGAACTCCCAGACCGAGATGTCGAAGCTGTACGGAGTCTTCTGCATGACCCGATCGTCTTCGCTCAACGCAAACTCTGCCTGCCCCCAGAGCAGTCGGTTGATGATTCCCCGATGGGCGTTGATCGCGCCCTTCGGACGTCCGGTCGATCCCGACGTGAAGATGACGTAGGCGGGGTCATCGGAGGTGCCGATCAGTTCGAATTCACCGTCCGAGTCAGGGTCGGGCCGAACATCAGAATCGTCGATAAAAAGAAGTTGAACGCCGTCAGGCAAAGTCAGGCCGGCGGACTGAATCTCCGAGGGGCGGCTGACAACGACGGACATGTGCGCGTCTTCACACATATCGGCCAGGCGTTTTGACGGATAGGTGGGATCGAGCGGAACCCACGCTCCGCCGCTGTAAGCGATTCCTACCAGCGCAGTGACAAGTTCGAGACTTCGCTCCAGACAGACCCCGACGAGTGACCCGGGACCGACGCCCATCGATCGCAGCTGCAACGCCAATCTGCGCGCCCGGGCATCGAGGTCGCGGTAGCTGAGCGCTTTCTTCTCGAACACCACTGCCGTTCGTTCAGCGGACTGGAGTGCCTGGCGGCGTACCAGATCGCCGAGCCGCAGTCCGCCTTCGAACGGAACAGACGTAGCATTCCACCCGGCCAGTAACGCACGCTCGCTCTCCAGAAGAATGGGCAGGTCATCAATGCGGCCATCCGGACAGGAAGCGGCCTCGCCCGCCAGCAGCAGATACCGCTCCACCAGACGCTGCACCGTGGAAGCCGCGAAGAGATCCGTGCTGTACCAGACGAGGCCGTCGATGCCCGTACCGTTTTCCCAGAGCCAGAAGTGGAGGTCGTACATGGCCCCCCCGCTGTGGGTCCGCATATCCTTCAGTTCCAGGCCTTCCAGCTCCAGCACCACGGGAGGGGCCTGTAGAACAAATCCGACCTGAAACAGCGGGTTCCTGCTCGGGTCGCGCCGAAGTTGAACCAGATCGACGATCGCCTCCAGTGGAACGTCTTGATTTTCAAGGGACTCGAGCATGACCATTTTGATCGAGTGCGTGAGGTCCCGGAATGTTTCTGAGCCGGAGAATCGGGATGCAATGGGCAGGGTATTGATGAAGCAACCCACGACCCTTTCCAGATCCTCTTCATCGCCACGGTTGGCGAAAGGAACGCCGATGATCACGTCAGGCTGTCCGCTGAGACGGTGCATGAGGGCACTCAGCGCGCCGAGCATGACCGTAAAGAGTGACACCCCTTCAGCCCGTGCGAACTTTCGGGTGCTGGCCGCGGACTCTTCGTCGACGGTGAAGCGCAGCTCCGCCCCGTTGCTGGACTGAAACGTCGGACGCGGGAAATCCGCAGGCAACTCCAGTACACCGGAGCAACCTTCGAGCCTCTTCCGCCAGACCGAGAGCTTGCGCTCCATCTCCGGATCGCTCCAATGCTCGTTGAGCCAGACCGAGTAGTCGGCGAACTGGAACTCCGGCTCAGGCAGCGCTGTCCCGGTTTCCCTCTTGAACTGCGTGTAAAGCGTACTCAGTTCCCGGATACACTGCCCCAGCGAAAGATGATCGATGACGATGTGATGGAACACCAACACCAGCAGGGCTACGTCACCGTTGAAACGCTCCAGCCGCATGCGCACCAGAGGGCCTTGCTCCAGATCGAAGGGCTGCGCGGCGAATGCGTGAGCGCGAGCCTTCAGGTCCGGATCCTGGCCGGCGTCCACCAGTTCGCTTCGCAGGTCAGGTAGGGCATCCGATCGCACAAGTTGAACGAGTCTCCCGGCCCGTTCTGCAAACACCGTCCGAAGAATCTCATGACGATGGACGAGCGTCGTGAATGCACGCTCCAGAGCAGTGGCGTCAAGCGGGCCCCGTATCCTGAAAGCTACCGGAATGTTGTATGCCGAGCTGGCGGGATCCATCCTGTAGATGAACCACAAGGCCTCCTGCGTCGGTGTCGCAGGGAACTCGAACAGGTCACGAGACATCGGGCCCGAGTTCCTGAGCCCGGTGACACATTCTCGGGCGACTGTGAACGCAGCGTGCTTCTCGAGTGTCAGTTCTCATTTTCTGAGGCACGATACGCTTCCCGAGAGACACGTTTCAACGCCGGCCGTGAATGTGAAGACCCTCCGTCGCTCATCGAGTCTGTCGCCAGCTGAACCCATCCTGCGATCGTCGGACAGGCATAGAGTTTCGCCAGTGGAAGATTGACTCCGGCACGTTTCCGGGCCCGATTCACCAACTGGATCATCAACAGCGAGTGCCCCCCAAGTTCGAAGAAATCGTCATTCATTCCAACTCCCTCGATGCCCAGGCCTTCCTGCCAGATGGCTGCCAGATTCTTCTCCAGCTCAGTCGCCGCCGGGACATAAACGGAGCTGACCAGAGGCCTGGCGTGTTGTTCCACGGATCCGCTTGCCGCTGCCCTGGCCTGCTCGTAATCCGACCGACGCGAAAAAATCTTTTTCTTTCCGAAAGGAGCGACCAGGATTCGTGAATGTCCGGGGCTGGCCAGCAACCGGTCTATGACTCTCATTCCCTCTTCAGGTGTGATGCCGTGTTCGAGCAGACTCTGCAGGGAAGGATCGACGGCTCGAACCGACGTCGCCTTCCCCAGTGCGTTCAATGTGTCGGTGGCCATGCGACGCAGCAGGAAGCCTTTGATCTCGACCAGAGGTCGTTCCTCAGCGTCCGTGATCTGTATGTCCAGGACGCAGGCATCGGCCGAGGAGTTCTCCACGCGCGTGACGTAGCTCGTGATCTCTGACACCAGTGGGGAATGCAGGATCACTTCGCCGTAGGACTGCGGAACGTAGAAATCGCGCTTCGGGTCGAAGTGAGGAATCAGTCCTGTTGCGGCGCCGGTAGCCATGTCCAGCAGAGCGGGATGCATCGGATGCTCGGCCAGGTCCTGGAAGAACTCGTCCTGGAGGCGCAACCGTAGCAGGGCTTCGCCTTCTGCGTATTCGATCGTACGGATACAACTCCAGCGCGGACCGAAACTCATCTGCTCGTGTGCGATCCCGCCGTCAACAACTTCGGTGCGTTGAACCTTCGTCAGCTTCCGGGTTGTGGGCTGCGCGGCAGCCCCTGCTTTTTCAGCCTCTCCCGAGGCGTGCTCAGCCAACCACTCACCACGACGTGCCCTGTCCGCGTCACCTGAACTGTAAATGGAGAAGTGACCGTTCTCGTCGAACGTCACAGACACCACAAGACGTTCGCCGGAGGCGATAGTCATCGGCTGAAGCACAACGAAATCTCTTAAGCAGATCGCTCCCTCGCCCGGGAGGACAGCTTCCGCAGCAGCCGCAGCGATCTCAATGAACCCCGAACCGGGAAGCACCATGGCTCCTTCGCGGGTACGGTGTTCGTCCACGATCCAGTCGCTTCCGTCGACCACATAGTGAAACGAGCTTCCTTCAACCAGGCTGCGAGCGCCCCGATCGATTTCCCTGGTGCGGGGCACAGGCTCGTCTGCCAGACGTGCCGTCATCCCGACACGCTGCCACGCAGGCCAGTTCACCGACGTCACGGAAAACTCCGATCCGGCCTTCGCCTCCGCGAACGCGTCCTGGAACGAGTTTGCCGCGGCGTAGGCGAACTGACCGGGCATGCCAGCGAGTGCACTGGTGGATGAAAAAAGGATCATGAATCCGGGACCGCGTGGCGCAACGTGGGAAAAGAGATGCAACGTGCCGTCGACCTTGGCAGCGAGTGCCAGTCCGAGCTCGTCCTCTCTCTGGAGCGGCAACAGCGCCTCTGAAAGCACGCCGGCAGCGTGAAATACGCCGTCGATTCGACCCCAACGGCCTTGCACGGCTTCCAGAGCTGCGCTCAATGAATCGCGATCCGATACATCGGCCTGCAGCAGCATAAGCTCGGCAGTCGAAGCCCGAAGCTGTTCGAGCGCTCGAAGCTCAAGCGCTGATCTCTTCCCGCCGGAGAGAAAAAACCCAGCTGGCTCGCCCTCCTCAGGCAGGCGGCGACCAAGAAGAGCCAGTTTTACCTGCCCGCAGGCGGCCAGATGGTTGGCCACGGTCAACCCAATCCCACCGAACCCGCCAGTGATCACATAAACGTTGCCGTCCTTGATCACCGGCTGCCGCGACTGCGAGAGAACAACCCGTTCGAATTTCGCCTGAAATCGAGTTCCCGAACGGTAGGCTACCAGGGCCGTATCCCCGTTCGCCGGTCGTTCTCGGGCCAGAAACAACGCCTCGCGGGCGGAAAAATCGGGAGCCAGATCAACGATCGATGCAGCCACACCCAACTCGCTGGCCACAACCCGCGTTGCACCAGGGAGACAACCTCCCGCTACATTGGCGGGCTCGGATTCGCCCGGCAAGCGCATTGCCCCTCGGGTCAACACCACAAGCGAGGCCGCGTCACATTCCTCTTCCGAAAGAGCACGAGCCAGATGAAAGAGTGGTCGCAGCTGCCGTTCGGCTGCATTGCCAGACACTTCACCGGACAGAGGGGAGGCCACATAGAACGTGATCGGTCTCCCGTCCATCCCCGCCAGAACGCGAACCAGGCTTCTATAGTCATTTTCCACGCCCAGCCGATATCGATTTTCGCCAATGGCTCCGAAAGGGGCGTTCTCCTGCACGACGGCTTCGATTACGAGCGAGAATCCCGAAGACAGTGCGGGGGCGAGACGCGAAGTCACGTCCTCCGGTCCGATCACACATACCGTGCCCGCCACTGCCGGCGTCGGAAGAGGCCGCGGAACCCAGACCGGAGCATGGAACCATTCGTCGAACGGCTTGCGCTCCTCATCATCAGAGGTTGTGACCTTCCCGGGCTCGACCCAGTAACGAGCATGATCGAAGGCGTACGTAGGAAGCGAGATCCGGCGATGGCGGAACCCGTCGAAGAATCGGTCCCAGACAGGGGTCACGTTGCCCTGCCAGAGCTGCCCCAGAGCACCGAGCATGTGCGTCAGATCAGGAGTGCGATCCTCCGGATGTCTCAATGACGACGCGATGACCTTCGGCGCCCGGTTGCCGTTCATTCCAACGAGCGTCGCCAGGGTACGGCCCGGGCCGACTTCCAGCAGTGCGTACTGGCCGTTTTTCAGCAGCTCGCCAGCACCGTCGTCGAAGCGTACGGTTTCACGGAGGTGGCGGACCCAGTACTGCGGGTCGGTGGCCTGCTCAGGCGTAATCCAGGTCCCGGTGAGGTTGGAGACAAAAGGGATCGCCGGAGGGCGCATATCGATGGTCCGGAGGTAATTGCCAAAAGAGGCGAGGATCGGCTCGAGCATGGCGGAGTGCGCGGCAACATTGATGCGAATCCTCTGAAAGCTGACATCTCGATCGAGAAGGGTTGTCTCGAGATCCGCTATCGACGCGAGGTGACCTGAAACGACGGTAAGGCCAGGAGCGTTCCGGGCGGCGATCCCCAGTCCGCCGGCCAGGTGGGGGAGCACCTCTTCCCACGAGGCGTTCACGCTGAGCATGCCTCCCGCGGGCAGAGTTTCAAACAACCGGCCGCGCAACGCCACAAGGCCGAGGGCATCGTTCAATGAGAGCACTCCGGCAAGACATGCGGCCGTGTTCTCTCCCATGCTGTGGCCGATCATGGCTGCCGGTTCCACACCCCAGGCCTTCCAGAGTTGTGCTTGCGCATACTGCGTAATGAACAGCAGCGGAAGCGAGCGGCTTGGCCGTTCCATCTCCCGCGCAGCTTCTGTTTCGGCGCCGTCCTCCGGATAAAGCAGCGATTTGGCGTCGAAGTCGATGAAGCGCTCTACGAGCTCGAGGCATTCATCGACCGCCGCACGAAACACTTCCTCGCTCTCGTACAAGCCACGTCCCATATTGGGGTACTGAGCTCCCCCACCTGCGAACATGAAAGCAACCGTGCGCTCGCTGTCGGGAACCTCCGGCCGGGGAATCGCGGAAGCGGCTGCTCCCGTCAATATCGTCACCGCTTCGTCGCGTTCGGAAACGACGAATGAAATACGCTTTCTGAAATGCCGGCGTCCAGTGGTGAGCGTGTAAGCGACGTCAGCAAGGTTGTCATTGTTCCCATCCGAATTCAGATGTTCAGCGAGACGGGCGCATCCGGCCGACAGGGCCGAATCAGTCCGGGCCGAAAGAAGAAGCAGATGAGCAGAGCGCCCGTCGGATGGCCGGTGATTCTGCGGGGGTTCTTCGAGAATGACGTGGGCGTTCGTGCCGCCGACGCCCAGCGAGCTCACGGCGGCGCGACGTGGAAACGGCCCGTCCCACGGACGCAACCGTGTGTTCACGTAAAACGGTCCAGCCGCCAGGTCAATCGACGGGTTGGGTGATTCATAGTTGATTGACGCCGGGAGCTGTCGATGCTTCAACGCCAGGATCACCTTGATCATACTGGCGACCCCGGCCGCTGTATCGAGATGTCCGATGTTCGATTTCACCGACCCGATCCCGCAGGACCGTGCAGGCCTGTTTGCCGACGCATACTCCTGCGTCAGCGCCTCGACCTCGATCGGATCGCCCAGCTGCGTTCCGGTCCCGTGCGTCTCGATGTAGCTCACGGACTCCGGGGCGATCCCCCCGACGAGCAACGCTTCCTGAATGGACGCTGCCTGACCCTCGACGCTCGGGGCCAGATAGCTCACCTTTCCCGCACCATCGTTGTTCACGGCGGAGGCTTTGATCACAGCATGGATGTGGTCGCCATCGGCGAAGGCCTGGTCGAGGAGCTTGAGCATCACCACCCCCACACCGCTCCCAAAAACAGTCCCGCCGGCGCTGGCGTCGAACGGGCGACAGTGCCCGTCACGCGAGAGGATCTCGGCTTCCTTGTAGAGATAGCCCTGGCGATGCGGCAGCTCGATCGTCACTCCGCCCGCCAACGCCATATCGCACTCGCCATTGACCAGACTCTGCACTGCCATGTGAATCGCGACGAGCGATGTGGAGCAGGCCGTCTGTACGTTGACACTCGGCCCCTTCAGATCGAACAGGTACGAGGCTCGCGTCGTGAGGAAGTCCTTGTCATTCCCCGTATGTCGGAGAAGAAAGAGACCCACGTCCGCAACGAGCTGGCGGTTGGTGAGGAGGTTGTAGGGTAGATACGCGTTGTGTCCGGAACCGGCAAAGACGCCGATGGAACCGTCGAATCGCGCCGGATCGTACCCCGCATCCTCCAACGCCTCCCACGTACATTCGAGGAAATGACGGTGCTGAGGATCCAGAATCGTGGCGTCCAGCGGACTGAATCCGAAGAAGCCTGGGTCGAACTGCTCCATCTTCTGCAGAAACATCCCCGCCTTTACGTAATCAGGATCTTCCAGGAGTGACTGGGTGACTCCGGACTGTCTAAGCTCCTCGTCGGTGAGCGTGAGGAGCGCCTCGCGCCCCTCACGCAGCAGCGACCAGAACTGTCGAGGATTCTCCGCTCCGGGAAAACGGCAGGCCATACCGATCACGGCCACATCCGTCAGCTGCGGCTGTTCGGGTTCCGAATCAATCAAGTGTGAATTCATCCCTGGTGAAAGATGCGGCGCCACTTCCCGGTAAGGTAGCAATATCTCAGTGAATTCCCTTCAGAACACCCCGCTCGCGGGGCGAAGCCGGAGGGAGAAGGAAAGGGCCCGCCGCCTGATTCCGCCCGAATATCATCGTTTAATATTGTGAATTTCAATATTGTGGATTTTTTGGAGGAGCTATGCGATTATCCGTGATAGCGGTCACACGACAAAGGCAAAACCTCGGTGACGAGGTGACGCAAAGCCACGGGCCTGACGAGATCAGGTAGCCGGGCTACCGAACGTTGGAGAGTAGCAAGCTCTTCGGTTCCTCCATCATAGAGGACGTTCCCCAGTCGCGTGAGTGACCGCCAGGAGGAACGTCGACCATGAGGAGCTGTTACGGAGTAACATCAAACCGGCACCGGAAGCCCGCCACCAGCAACGATCTCAGCCACCCAAACCAACTGCTTCTCCGGGCCATTCTGGCCTTGGGAATCATCACTGCTGCCAGCCTCAGCTTCGCTCAGTCAGTCCGCCTCCCGATGGAGAGGGGACTTTACGATCGGGCCGATGTCGTAGTGCACGGCATCGTGTTGTCATCCGAGGTGCAGCTGAATCTCGATCAATCGCGAAGCATCGCCACGGTCATCCAGCCGCTGGAGATTCTCAAAGGTGGACTGAGCGAAAATCTCATTCTGAGAGAAATCGCCGGCGACGATGAGGAGGGCTCGGTCCTGCAGTCCGGTTCCGGACTGGAGTTCACGCCCGGTCGCGAGGTCATCGTCTTCGCCTCATCTCTGCCGTCCGGAGATTTCTCGACAACGGATGATCGCGCTGGAAAGTTTGAAGTATGGCAGGATGCCGGCGACCATAGGTTCGCCATCGCCGAAACCTGGAGAACTCCTCGGAATCCCGGCACATCGATCGCAGATCGATCCGGTCGTATGCAGCGGCGAAACGTCCCCGCGGCCAGTGGCGTGCTCAACCTGGAAAGCTTTCTCAACTATCTCAGAAACGCTGCATCGGGCGATCCGGGCGCTGCCGAGGCGGTTTCCAATCTGCAGCCGGTCGATCATCTCAGCCCGAACGAAGACGGCGCCGTCGAGACATTCATCGATAACAGTGAAATCACCATCTCTGCCAAGGCAGCCGGAACGCTTACCGCGACATCGAACCCCATCAATGTCTGCGACGGTACTGGTCTCGGGACCACGACGATCACCTGGAAATATCACGGAGTCTCAGCCGTGGAAATCCATCTGGGCTCGGCCACCGGCGCATTGTTCGCCGCCGGGGGCGGTTCGGGATCAGCAGCCACGAACAAATGGGTTACCAACGGCCTGGCTTTCTACGCGGTCGACAAGTCAACCAGGGCAACGCTCGGCGTCCTCACCGTAGCTGTCAGCTGCAACGGCTCGTATGTTCGGTCGACCAGCAATCCTTCGCAGAGCTGCGACGGAACCGGCATGGTGGCCGTCGGAGTGGAATGGAACTTTCCTGGAGTATCAACGGTCGACATCAAGCTCGAGTCTTCCACTGGCAAGCTGTTCTCCCGCGGAGGAAGCTCAGGTCTGGCCAGCACTGGAAAATGGGTGAACGACGGAATGGCATTTTACGCCGTCAACTCGAACACAGGTGCGGTTCTTGGTAACTTTGTCGAGTCGGTCACGAGCGGCACGTGCAGCACGAGCTCGTATCCGACGGCGCAGAAAGTAACTTCACTCCTGCCCCGGATCTCATTCGGCCGACCGGGTTACCTGCAACCAACCGCCGTACCGGGTCTCTCGACGAGCATCATGCGCGTCTCCGATCGAGCGGTGTTCGGAGGCTCGAGCCGGGTCTACCGCCACTTCTACTCCAAGCGGCAGCCGTGGAACAGCGACGGAACTCGTCTGCTTCTCGCTCATGAAAACACTGCTTATCTGCTGGATGGAAAGTCATTCAAGTTTCTTCAGGCCTTCACACCCTGGTCCGACCCTGTCTGGTCCAGCATAGATCCGGACATTCTGTACGGCGTAGCGTCGTCACCGGGTGGGCTGATCGAATACAGGATCTCAACGAAGACCTACCGCGTCATTCAGTCTTTCCCGGAGTGGAAAGACACTTCCATAGGAGTAGGCGAAGGCAACATCTCAGACGACAACCGTTACGTCGCACTGGTGGGGGTTACATCGACTGGAGTGGACGTGCTCGTCTACGACATTCCGAATCAACGGATCGTCAGCCGGCGCGCCTTTCCGGGCCCGATCACGCTCGGTAGAGACATCGACTGGGTAGGTATTTCCCCCAGCGGCAAGTACGTGGTCGTCTGTCTCAATGGAACGACGAAGGCCCACGACGTCTACGACAGCCAGACCATGAACCTGATTCGAAGAATTACGCCGGGGAGCGTTACCCACGGCGATCTCGGGTACGACAGTTCCGGCAACGATGTTTTCGTCACTCAGAACGGGTCGAACGCCATCAGTTCCATCCGCCTGTCCGACGGCGTTTCACGGCAGGAGATCTCTGCCACGGCCATGGCCTCCAACCAGCACATCTCCTGCCGCAACTCCAAGCGGCCCGGATACTGTTACGTCAGCACCTATTCCGACATCTGGGGAGTTACTCAGTTCCTGTACCGCGAGATCTTCGCCCTGAAGCTCGACGGATCGGGCACCGTGGAACGGTTCTCTCAATCCTTTGCAGCAGATCTGCCCGTCTCCGACCTTCAATACGAGCGACAGTCTCAGGGCGTGCCCAGCCGGGACGGTACTCAGGTACTGTTCTCCAGCGACTTCGGAGACGGGTCGTCCTCCGCCATCATTTATGACTACGTGGTCGGTATGAAGGTCCCGTAGTTTCCAGCGCCATTCTGCAGGTGGGGAGGGAATCCCTCCCCGCCTGCATCGATGGTCTCACCTGCTGCTGGCGACGTCTCCGTACAGCGACATCGACTTCTCGGCAACCAACTCCAGCAGAAAGTGATTTTCGAATGATTGCCTGGCATTCCCTGCCAGCGTGGACCTCAAGGACTCGTTACTCAGAAGTTCTTCCAGTGCCCTGGTCAACTCCTCTGTCCGGCCTGTGCCGACGACGAGGCCTGAAGCTGCGCCCGCTTCGAGAAACGAACTCCCGGATACCTTGGTTGAAATGACCGGAAGTCCTGCGGCCAGTGCCTCGATCATTGAATTCGAAAGTCCTTCATTGTGCGAAGCGATGACATAGATGTCGGCGGCCCGATACCAGCTGGCGACATCGATTCGCCTGCCGGCCAGGAGAACGCTGTCGCCGAGCTTCAGCTCCGCAACTTTCGCCCGCACGAGTTCCTCCTGAGGGCCATCTCCGACCAGCGCCAGCAACGCTCCCGCTCTCAATACCGGAGTCACGTTCGCCCAGGCTTCGAGTAATCCCAGCGGATTCTTTTCGTCCGAGAGCCGTCCCACGGAAAGCACGATTCTGTCGCGGTCCAAGCCGAGAACTCTGCGGGCTTCAACACGCTGCTCCGCTGTCGCTGGAAGAAATTGATCCGGATCCAGACCATTGGGAATGAGACGGACGCGGCCTGCCGGGATCCCGAAGCTGATCGCTTCCGAACGGGTTTCTTCGCTGATGGCGATGCAGGCGCTGACGCGCCGGTGCAGATATTCTAGAGTCCGGCCAACCAGACCCGACCCGAGAACACTGCCGATTCCCATGGCTTCGGAGTTCGTCAGCTTCAACACCACCGGCCGGCGAAGCAGTTTGCCCAGCGCCACGCTCAATGCTGCGTGATATCCGTACTGGTGAACGTGCCAGACGTCGAATCGCCGGCCGTTTGTCAGCAGGAACCGAGCAAAGGAGAACAGGCTGGTACCTGTATGCATGTGGCGGCGATAGAGGCACCAGAGGCGGCGGATCTCAAAGCCTTCGAGTGTCTCGCTGGCCGGCCAGGAACGATCACGTCGCTCGGAGATCACGACGACCTCGAGCCCTCTCCGCGCCAGCGCGCCCGAAAGCCGTTCCGCCGCATGTTCGTAGCCTCCGTAGAGCGGACGGAACTGAGGGCTGATCATCAGAATCTTCAAGGGTCTTCCCTGCGCCCTCATCGATAGCTTCCCGCCCTCCTCATGTCCTTGACCTGGCAGGCTCGGGAAATGGCAAAACCGAGAAGGGGAATGGTTTCGGCGTCACTGAGAAGGTTGTGCGATGCGAAGCTGAAACCAACGTGCCACGCCGCCAGAAACCAGAGCAGAGCGGACCACTTACGGTCCGCATGCCAGGAGATGATGACGAGCCGAGCCAGCACCAGCACGTAGGCCAGCAGTCCGAAAATGCCGTAATCGACGAACATCGCCACGAACATGTTGTGCGGGCCGACCGGCATCTCGAAAATCGTTCCCAGTCCCGCCCCGAGGATCGGATGTTCCAGTCCGATGTTGAGAGCGACCATGGCTACTTCTCCCCGGTCTTTCTCGTAATCGCCGATTCCGCCTCGTTCGATGAGGGATGCGATTCTGACTGCGGCGTCACCCGAGAGCTTCACATGTTGAAGGACGAGAAAGGCAAAAGTAAGGCAGAACACGGCGCCTGCCGCTGCGATGAAGGCTACGCGGACAACATGCTTCGGTTCGGTTCTGGCCACCATCGCCGCCGAGAGCAGAACCACGGCCAGCAGGATTCCAGTGCGGCTGAATGTGGTGAATACGCCTACGCCCACCATGGAAACGGCCAGGAAGTCAGCGATCGTCAGCTTCCCTGCACGCCCGAGTAGTACCACCAGCCCGTACCCGACCAGCGCCTCCGCGCTTACATTGGGGTTCGTGTAAAACCCTGCCGAGCGGCCAGGCGCTTCACTCCATCGATTGTTCTGGATGAAAAGTTCGTAGAGATTGAGCGCCGTGGCGATGGAGACAATCGTGAACGCTGCCCGGACCAGAGTCCTCCTGAAGTCCAGTGGCAGCGACAGGACGGTGGCAACGAGAAACACCAGAGCTACGCTGGCGAAAAACGATCCGCTCCGCTCCGTGGAACGAACCGTGGCCAGATCGAAAAACCGGTTGATCAGAGTGAGAACAACGGGCAGCGACAGGAGCGAAAACGCGAAGAGGAAATCTCCGAAACTGAGGAGCCTGAGCAGCTCCCGGCGATGGATGAACAGAAAATAGGCCGTGCCCGCCAGGATGATCGGACCCTGAAGTGCGATTCGATCCGAATTTGCAATGGCAACATCGCTGCCGATGATCACCAGCCATACGAACGCAAAGACTTTGTTTGCCTTGTCCATCAGAAAGAAGAATGTCCCGCCGCCTGCCTCGCCGAATCTCTCGTCACCTGCTGCAATGTTCGCGTGCTGACCCGTTCCGGAGGAAATGCTCTGACTGCGGCCGGATTTTCATATTGCTTCGGATTGCTGCCGTCGCCAGTAACCATACATGAGCAGCGCCCAGAGCCTCGACTCGTGGGCGCCGTGCCCGGCGGCAAACTCTGCGAGAACCCCGTCGATCATTTTCATTGAAAGAGGCGACATCAGCTCCGGGTCACCGAGCGTCTCCGTCATCACGTTCTTCAGCGGCCCCCGCAACCAGGCCGCAAGGGGAATACCGAAGCCCATCTTGCGGCGGTGGACGAACTGGCGTGGAAAGTAGCGCTCGGCCAGTTTCTTCAGCAGGTACTTGCCAACGCGTTCGCGAACCTTGTACTTCACCGGTAGCTTCGCACAAAACTCGATCACCTCGTGATCGAGAAGCGGCGATCGAGTCTCCAGCCCGCAGTGCATCGAGGCGATATCCATTTTGGCCAGAAGGTCTCCGGGGAGATAGGTGTGATTGTCCAGCCAGAGCATACGATCGACGGCATTTCCGGCGTGGGCGAAAGCCTGCCCGGTCCACTCCTCTCGCCAGGCCGGGAGCAGAGAGGCCGGTCCATCGGGGAACAACCTCCTGCGATCCTCGTCGTTCCAGAATGCGGAGTACATGAGGATCGATCTCAGCTCGGGATTGACGTACTGAGAAAGGATTTTCCGAACTCCGCGACCAGGAATCGACGAGGCCTCGACCAGCTTCGAGGCCAGGCCGGGAAGCCGATCGGGCCCGATAATGCCACCGAACAACCGTGAGGCGACAAGTGAGGGTTCCGATAGCCAATAGCGAGGGTAACCGCCAAGGAGCTCATCCCCGCCATCCCCGTTCAGGGCCACCGTAACGTGACGGCGGGCGGCAGCGGCCACAGCGAACGACGGCATGGCCGACGAGTCCGCGTAGGGTTCTCCGTAGTGCCTGGCGAGGAGCGGAAGCAGACTCTCCACTTCCGGCCTGACGATCTCGGGATGATGAATCGTCCCGTAACGGTCCGCTGCTTCACGTGCAAAGGGAAGCTCGTTGTACGCTTCTTCTTCGAAGCCGATACTGAACGTCCGAACCGGGCTCTTGTCGAGTTTCGCCATGATGGCAACGACGACGCTCGAGTCCACTCCTCCGCTCAGGAGAGCTCCCAGAGGAACGTCCGCGATCATGCGCAGCCGCACCGCCTCGGTCAGCTTCTCCTCGAGGGCGTCGATCGCCGCGATCTCGCCGATCTCGATCTTTTCCCGGTAATCGACCTCCCAGTACTTTTCAAGCCTCAGACCATGGCGGTCGCAGATCGCGAAATGCGCCGGCGGCAATTTCCTGATTCCCTTGTAGATGCTCCAGGGCGCAGGAACGAACTGGCACTGCAGATACAGTTCCAGAGCTTCAGCATCCAATCCCCGATCGACCTCCGCGTGACGCGACAGAGGTACGAGTTCCGAGCAGAAAGCCAGACCGGACCGCGTCAAGGCGTAGTTCAGCGGTTTTTTCCCCACCCGGTCGCGCGCCAGAAGGAGCTCCTGGCGTTGCTCGTCCCAGATTGCCAAAGCGAACATTCCACGCAGGAACTGCAGAAATCCCACATGGTGACGGCGATAGAGCGCCAGGATGACTTCGGTATCCGAATGCGAGGTAAAGACATCTCCAGCGGCCTCGCACTCCCTACGAAGCGACTGAAAATTGTAGATCTCTCCGTTGAAAGTGATCGAGGTACCGGTATGTGGATCGATCATCGGCTGGTGTCCTGCCGGACTGAGATCGACGATACTGAGGCGCGCGTGACCGAGCGCCACCACGCCAGCAGGCGAGCGCCAGAAACCGCGATCGTCAGGACCGCGATGGGCGACCGCCGAAGTCATGGCCTCGACGAACTGGCAATTCGCGCCAGCCCAACTCAACTCACCCGCTATGCCGCAGATAAATCCTCCTCGCCAGGCAACGTGACCTCTTGGCGATGGTCCGCTGGACGATAAAACAGCCGTCGTAAACCGGCAGCTCGATTTCCAGGTTTCCTCTACGCGGATCCGCATGCATGAGGATCACGTCAACCCGGGGGCAGTCTCCAGTCAAACGTTCTCAAACGAACCAGTTCCACCCCCCGTCGCCACCAGTCCGGGGCGATGACCCAGGCCACGAGAGCGGAAACGGCAACACCCACCGGAAACTTGATCACTATGCTCAGCGGAGGTATCGAGCTCCATGGTGGAACCATTACCAGCGCAGCGCCGAGCACGATGGCCATGACGGCGGCGAGACGGAGCCAGGTCAGTTCCAGCCGGTACTTGATCTGCGAAGTGGTCAGAATCGCGAAAGCAACGAAGGCGAAGCTGATCGATTGCGTGATGGCTGCACCGATCCCTCCCAGTCTGGGAACCAGAGCGAGGTTGAGCGCGACACAGACCAGTCCTCCCGCGAACCACCAGACGGCCGCCCACTTCAGTTGTTTGACGAGCAGCAAGCCGTAGAGCGCCAGCTGGGAAACGCCGTAGAAGAAAACACCGCCGGCGATGAAGGGCACCACATCGGCAGCTGCGTGAAAGCGGCTGTTTGCAAGCCATCGCACTACGTCGCCGCCTGCAGAGGCCACGGCCAGCCAGACCAGAGCCATGCCGGCGACGAGGCGGGACATCAGCCGCCCGAGGATGACGCGCGCCATCTCGGGATCCTCTTCATACTCCCGTGCCGCTTCCGGGAGCCACACGGTCATCACCGCTGTGTTCACCATGACACCCAGGAACGCGAAGTTATAGCCCAGTGAGTAGACACCGACGGAATCCGCCCCGTGAAAAAGCTGAAGGAACCAACGGTCTGATGAAGAAAGCAGCCAGTACATCGGTGCGGTGACGACGCCGGCCAGGCCGATTTTCATCAGCGTCATTCCCTCTTTCCGCCCAAGGCGGGAGGGTGTGGCCAGCTCCGAAACCGGAGGGATTCCGAGCATGAGGATGGGGATCAGATTGGCCAGGAGCACGGGAATGATCAACGCCACCGCATCGCGACGCCAGAGGGCAGCGATGCCCACGCCTGCCGCTGCACCGACCAGTCCCGTGACCACGACGGCGCGTGCCATAGCCCGGTATTTGCCTTCGAGGCGGGCCCGGGTCTGGGACATCATATTGATCACGGTGAGAAAGACTCCCAGCGCCAGGAGAATGGCCAGGTGCTGGTCCAGTTCGACGGAACCCTTGTTTACGAACCACCAGGCCAGCCCGGCCAGGACGGCAGCCGGCGCTGCCGTGAAGATGGCGATGCGCCAGCAGAAATGTTCAACCGCCTCCCCGCTCGGAGGTCCGGAGCTGTAATAGGCGCGGGCATAGGACATATCGATCCCGGCCAGGGCGAACACCGAGACCAGCGAGGTGGCCGTTCCCACCAGCGAGGCCGCCCCATAGGCGCTGGGAGTGAGCAG
>JBDTRY010000023.1:0-29023 GCA_039931435.1 Acidobacteriota bacterium
TGAGTTTCTTAAAAGCGTCGAGCGAAGGATCTTTTCTGCCTTCCCGGTTACCTAAAGGGACCGCCGAACATTGGAATTGGAGTGTTCGACCACTCAAGCGGGCTCGGTCTCTGCAGTGTTTTCTGTTCAATGACCTTGGTTTTCGGTAGCGTCACAGCCCCTCTACCCGCTCATACCGATAATTCTTTTTTACCCTTCTGACAACCGTTTCAGCTCTTTCAACAAAAGGAGAAGTGGATGCGAATTACAGGAATTCGGGCTCCCCTGGCCATAGCGGTCTTTGCCGTGACCGTCTTGCACAGCGGATGCACTCAAAAGGAAGAGAACAACGTTCAGACTGAATCGACCGGCACGACAGCACCCGCAAACGCGGGCCTCAAAATCCCCATCACCACGAAATCCGAGGAAGCAAAGAATGAGTTTCTGCAGGGCCGGACCCTGTCGGAGAAACTCCTGGCGCAGGATTCGATTCAGCATTACCAGAAGGCTGTAACGCTCGATCCGAATTTCGCCCTTGCCGAACTGGGTCTGGCCAACACTGCGCCCACGGCAAAGGAGTTTTTCGACCATCTGAACAAAGCCGTCAGTCTGGCTGATTCGGCGGCATCGGACGGTGAGCGACTGCTCATTCTGGCCACGGAGGCGGGAGCCAGCGGCAATGTTCCCAAGCAGAAAGAATATCTGGATCAGCTCGTCGCCGCCTATCCCGACGACGAACGTGCCCAGTTCAATCTCGGCGGTTACTACTTCGGGCAGCAGGATTACGCCTCGGCCATCGATCACTACAAGAAAGCCACCGAGCTCGCGCCTGAATATTCGCCGGCATACAACATTCTGGGCTACGCCTACCGGCAGAACGCGGACTACGCCAATGCCGAGGAGTCATTCAAGAAGTACATTCAGCTCATTCCCAATGATCCCAACCCGTACGACTCCTACGGCGAGCTGCTGCTGAAGATGGGACGGTTCGACGACTCCATTGCCCAGTACAGGAAGGCTCTGGCCATCGATCCCAATTTCATTCCTTCACATCAGGGAATCGCCATGGACCTGCTCTACGCCGGGAAGTCCGCCGAGGCCACGGCAGAGCTGAAGAACATCACCACCAAGGCACGTAACGACGGCGAACGGCGCACAGCTCTTTTTGCCCAGACGATCGTCGATGCGGACGGCGGAAAGATGGATAAGGCCCTTCAGGATGTCGACCAGCAGTACGCGCTGGGAGAGAAAACCAACGACGTGCCGGCTATGGCCGGAGACTTTCAGCTGAAGGGGAACCTGCAGTTGGAGATGGGTAAGGCCGACGCGGCAGCGAGCTCATTCGACAAGGCCCTGAAGATGACGGAATCGTCGAACCTCTCCGCGAAGATCAAGGAAAACACGCGGCTGTTCGATCACAACAACCGGGGCAGAGTGGCTTTGGCGAAAAAGGATCTGGCCACTGCGAAGAAGGAGTCCGATGAGTTCATGAAGGGCGCGCAGGCATCGGGAAATCCGGCGCTGGTCAAGACAGCTCACGATCTGGCGGGAAGCATCGCCCTGGAGCAGAAGGATTACGACGGCGTCCTGGCCGAGCTCCAGCAGGGCAACCAGCAGAACCCCTACATGCTCTACAACCAGTGCCTGGCCTTTCAGGGGAAAGGCGACAGTGCCAAAGCTTCCGAAATGTGCGAGAAGGCAGCGGACTTCAATTCTCTGCCGGTGCTCAACTACGCATTCGTGCGGACGAAAGCAAAAGCTGTCGCGGGTGTGAAGAAGTGACCGGGACGTACTGAAACCTTCCGCTGAAAGAGTGACATTCCCGGCGCCGCGCCCCGAACAGCGGCGCCGGGATTTTTGTGTCGCCCGCCACGCGGGCTCTACGCCGCCCGCCGTTTCTCTACTCCGCGGGCCGCAGCAATGGCCACTGCCACTGATTCTCCCGTCTCGCATCCTCCCTGCATGAAGCCCTGGAAATCCAGAGAGCAGTGCTCGCCGGCGAAGAACAGGTTGCGCACCGGCTCCCCCTCGGCGCCGCGCAGCGCGGTCCACTGGCCGGGCCGGTAGGAGGCGTAGCTGCCGCGTGTGAACTGGAAGGAGGGCCAGTGGAAGCGCACCTGTTTTGACGTTCCGTGTGTCGAAGACACGCCCGGAAAGATGTGCTCGAGGTCTTCGACGAAACGATGCGCCTGCTCCGCGTCCGTTCCCTGACCCAGTTCCAGACCATGCAATCCGCCGGTGAAGTTGGTGAGGATGCCGGCCGGGCCTGCCTGCTTGCGGCTCGTCTCCCAGCAGAGCTGGAAGGGGAGGTCGGTGAGGACACTTCCGTTCGATTGATATCGATCCCGCCACAGTCGCTGCTCGAATCCGACCATGAGTTTGGCGTTCGTGCCGTATCCCAGTCCATCGATCGCCGCACGTTTGACCGCGGGCAGTTCCATGTCCAGGCGTACATCCCGGAGTACGGTGAACGGTAGAGCGAGCAGTACCTGCGGAGCGCGAATGGTGGTGCTGGTGCCACTGCGCCGAACGGAACAGACGAAAGAGCCGTCGGGCTGTTCGGCCAGTGATTCGAGAACGGTATTGGTCTCGATGTCCCGTTCGAGGCGGCTGGCCAGAGTGGTGGTGATGCGGTCGTTGCCACCACGCGTATGAAAGCGCTCGTCGCTCTCGCCGAAGATCCTGAATGGATCCGGATTGGTGTCGATCATCATGAGCAGGTTCAGCGACGATTGATCCTCCAGCTCGAGGCCGTATTCGGTGACGTAACCGACGCTGAGCAGCGTACGAATCCATCCGCTGATCTGATTGCGATCGAGCCATGCGGCCAGTGTGGTCCGGTCCAGAGACTGCGCGTCGTTGGGCTGGCGATACGTGACATCGTCGCCGCTCAGTGCTGCCAGATCCGCCTCGATCCTCGCGGCGATGGGCCGGAATGCTTCGACTACTTCCGCTTCCGAGCGGATGGCTCCTTCGAAGAACCAGACGTCGTGATGGATCCCGTCAGGTTCCATTGAGAGATCGTCGAGCTCGATTCCGAGCTCGGTGGCAAGAGTGCGCAGCTCGGTATGATTCGTGTCGATCAACTCGCCGCCCAGCTCGGCGACCTGACCGTCGGGGAAGAAATTCCGGAGGCTGTATATCCGTCCGCCGACACGGTTCTGAGCCTCGATGATGCGCGTGGGGATTCCGGCCTGTCCGAGTCGATAGGCAGCGGTCAGGCCAGCGATGCCGGCACCGACGATGAGCACCGGATCGCCGCCGCCGGTAATGATGTCCAGAGGATGGCTGGCGGTACGGCATCCGGACAGAGCCAGACCGGCACCGGCCGCTGCGCTGGAGAGGATGAACTGGCGACGGTCCAGGGCGTACGCCTGCCGCCGTTCAACGATCTCGGCCGAGCCCGTGCCGATGTGGTTCGCGGCCTGCGCCTCGCGCATGGCGCGGCCGATGAAACGAAAGAGAGGGGTGCGGGCCATGCAGTACCTCCTTCAGGGGAGTTGGAGCTGGAAACCGGAACGATAACCGAAAGGGGACTGCTCGGCACAGCTGTTTTTCTGATCGGAGCGGACCTGATCCGAAGTGTCGCCGCTACGCGGGCTCAACGACACTCGCATGGGGAGCAGGTTTCTTCGCCCGGGTTCGGCGCCTTCGCTGTGCTCTCGCTTGTAAGAAACTCACCGTAGAGCATGTGACGTCGTCTCTGAAACTTGAACAGGCAATGTTTTGCAAACGCGTCACCCCGAGCGGGAGCGAGGGGCCCCAGAGGGGTGGGTGGTAAGCGCCCCAGGGATCGTGCCCCCCGTCCACTGGGGTTCCTCGCTCTCGCTCGGAATGACGGCGCGCTCCTGGAGTTTTTTCCTCTGGTTCAGTGCCCTCGATAGCTTGTCCGGCCGTGGGCATCGTGTCGAAAACGCGAACGGTTCCCTTGAGCCGGTATGCTCCCGTGGGAGCTGAAGTGCGATTGAGAGAGCCCGGCAGACGTCTCTCGCTGCAACTGAGCACCGGGGCCAGAGTGCAGGCGCTATGCTAGAATCGCCGCTCCATACCCACCGCGTACCGACAGGCGGTGCGCACGACGATGATCGGTACGAATCTCTCTCACTACAAAATTCTGGAGCAGCTCGGCGAAGGCGGGATGGGACAGGTCTATCTCGCTGAGGACACTCGCCTGGACCGGCGGATTGCATTGAAGGTGCTTCCCGCGGAGATGGCCGACAAGCCTGACAGGCTGGAACGCTTTCAGCGCGAGGCGAAAGCCGTCGCCGCCCTTAACCACCCCAATATCGTCACGATCTACTCGGTCGAAGAAGCTGACGGAATTCACTTCATCACCATGGAGCTGGTGGAAGGGAAGGGCCTCGAGAGCAAAGTGTTTTCCGGTGGGCTTCCCATGCCCGAATTTATGGAGATCGCCATTACTCTGGCTGACGCACTGAGCGCCGCCCACGAGCGGGGGATCATCCACCGCGACCTGAAACCGGCCAACATCATGCTAGGACGTGAAGGCCGTCTGCGGGTGCTGGACTTCGGACTGGCAAAACTGCAGGAGACGTCACATCCCGGCAATTCAGAGCTTCCCACGCAGGCCAAGGGCGATCTGACCGAGGCTGGCGCGATCATGGGAACCGTGCCGTACATGGCACCGGAGCAACTCCAGGGAGCGGCGGTTGATCAGCGCTCTGACATCTTTTCTCTCGGCGTCATTTTCTATGAACTTGTCTCCGGCGAACGGCCGTTCCGTGGCGCCAGTCAGGCCGACCTGATCTCCTCGATCCTTCGAGACCGTCCCCGCGAGATCAGCGAAATTCGCTACGACGCTCCGACGGACCTCGGCAGAATCATCCAGCGATGTCTGGAGAAAGAGCCTCGTCGCCGCTTCCAGACTTCGCGGGATCTCTATCTGGAGCTCGAGGAACTGAAGCGTCTGACCGCTGATTCCTCGAAAGGCAAACCCGCGCCTTCCGTGGCCGTTCTTCCCTTCGCCAACATGAGCCCGGACAAGGATCAGGATTATTTCTGTGAAGGGATCGCCGAGGAGTTGATCAACGGACTGGGAAGAATCGAGACCCTGCGGGTTGCCTCGCGAACCTCCTCGTTCCAGTTTCG
The DNA here is from genome assembly GCA_039931435.1 of Acidobacteriota bacterium. Taxonomy (GTDB): domain Bacteria; phylum Acidobacteriota; class Thermoanaerobaculia; order Gp7-AA8; family Gp7-AA8; genus JBDTRY01. The sequence continues at coordinate 5,089 of JBDTRY010000023.1, forward strand.
TGGAACGAACACGGACGTGCGCGAGATCGGACGCAATCTGGGAGTGAGCTCCATCCTGGAAGGGAGCGTTCGCAAGTCCGGCAATCAACTGCGCATCACTGCCCAGTTGGTGAACGTGGCCGATGGGTACCGGCTCTGGTCCGACCGCTTCGATCGGGAGATGAAGGACATTTTCGCCATTCAGGACGAGATTTCCGAAAGCATCGTCAAAGCGATGGAAGTGACTCTCAGCCCGAAAGAGCGCCGGGCCCTGCGCAACGTCGCTACCAGCGATACTGAGGCGTACGACTACTACCTGCGCGGCCGGAAATTCTTCTATCAGACCTCCCGCAAGAGTCACGAATTCGCCCGGCAGCTTTACTCCCGGGCTATCGAGATCGATCCTTCGTATGCTCTGGCCTACGCCGGCATCGCCGACTGCTGTTCGTTCCTCTACATGTACTCCGATTCCAGTGAAGCGAATCTGCGCCAGGCGGAAGAGAACAGCCGCAAGGCCCTGGAACTGGATCCGGATCTCGCCGAGTCGCACGCTTCCCGCGGGCTGGCCCTGTCGCTGAGCAAGAACTTCGATGAAGCGGCGCGCGAGTTCCAGAAGGCCACCGAATTGAACCCACGCCTCTACGAGGCCTATTACTTCAACGGGCGCAACTTCGCGGCACAGGGGAAGCCGGAGTTGGCAGCGCCCCTGTTGGAAAAAGCTAGTGAGGTGCGTCCCGAGGACTATCAGGCGCCGCACTTTCTGGCCTGGGCCATGGATGCGATGGGGGTGCCGTTCGAAGAGCTCCAGGCCGTGCGCCGCAGGGCCCTGGCCCGTACTGAAAAGCACGTACAGATGAATCCGGATGACTCCCGGGCTCTTTGCCTGGGAGCCGCTCAGTTGTTGTGGGCGGGACGGGCGGACGAAGCGAATGATTGGGTGCGGCGGGCTATGGAGAGTGACCCCGAGGAGCCCATGATTCTCTACAATGTGGCCTGCTTCATGGCCGTGTCCGGAAAGGCAGAGGAAGCGGTCGGCTACCTGGAGAAGGCCATCGACGCCGGATTCGGGCACTGGGCGTGGATCGATCACGACACCGACTTCGACTCCGTCCGGGAGCTGCCCAGATTTCAGGCTCTCCTGGCTCGGAGGTAGGCTCGGACGGGCGGGCCATACAAGCCGATCTGCTTATTTCGAACGGCGTGATGACCCAAGGCGCAGCAGCGCGCGCCGGAAGCGTGCGTGTCCGGCAGTCAACTGCACGTACGTGCTTTCATCGCCACCCGCCTTGGCCCGGATGATGTTCGACAGTCCGCGGAGCTCCTCCTCATTCCACCGCTCGAGGTCCGGGACCAGGGACAGCACGGGGGCGAGATCGCGGAGCGCTCTTCGTTCCGCTTCTGCGAACCTCTTCCCGTTTGCACCAAGGATGCTGTTAATCCGCGTCGCCGCGTCCTCGGTGAATGCTGCAAGCGTTTGTGTGCTGCGGGCAAAGGCTCTCTGAACGGCCTCATCGACGGCTCGGGTGCTGAATCGATTCCAGCCCTCGGCCGGCTGGCTTTCGTACATCATTGCGCTCCGCGATAGTCTGCGCAGAGTTGCGGGCTGGCTGCGGTGAGCAGTATCAGCGGCCATGCGCCGTTCTTCGCGCAGGGCGATCGCTTCCACCGCCGGGTCCGTAGGACGGAATCCGAGCTTGCGATAGAACCAGAAGGCACCGGAGGCGATCGCTTCCTCGTTTTCCATGCCGATCTGATAGGGGTCGATGGAGAATGTCGTCGAGCCGAAGAGCTGCCGGTAAAGTTTGAGAAGGCGGGCCAGCGCGAAGGCTGATTCACCGTCGCGGAAGGCGTAGAAAATGTTCAGGCTTACCTCGATCCGCTCGCAGATCGCGAAGGCGTCGCCGTAACCGATCGGAATTCCGTTGCGCAGGATGAGGGGAGCAAAACCGGCCCGCAGTGGCAGCCGTTTTTCCGGAACGATGCCGATGAGAAGGATTTCCAGCCCGCGTCCGCAGTCGGCAGAGAGAATCGTCGAGGGATCGCCCCAGGTGAATACGTAGAGCTCTCGGTAGCGGGTGGCCAGGACAGAGCGAGCCATGTCCAGGACTCTTCGTCCTTCTCCCGGCCTCAGCTTGCGGATCGGAATGGCTCTGCTCTTCAGCTCGTCGGAGATAGAAACCTCGCTGCGTGAAATGATGGGGGTCTGCTGCAGGAAGATTTTTCGTGGAGGCCGGCGCATTGAAGTTCGCGTCACTTCGATGCTGCGGATGTCCCAGCGGATCCAGAGCTTCAGAGAATCGAAGAGTGGAGCGCGCAGCGAGGGTGGCGCAATCTGCTCGATCTGCTGGATGAGCCATGACAGGCCGCGGTCATCGAAGCAGCGGGTGAGGAGCTGGAGGAGGTCCGTGTAGGGCACGTTGGCTTCGACGTTCGCTTCCTCTTCCAGGAAGGGAAGGATGAGCGTGAGAAGCGAAGCCAGGTTCTGCGTGTCGGGTGGCTCTTCCAGGTCGAGCTGCAACTGACCCGGAAACGTGCTCAGCAGCCAACGCACGAGGTCGAAGGAGAAAACGGCGCCGATCCTTGTGTCGGCCAGCCCTGAGAATTCAGGGTCGAGGTCGGCGGAGATCGCTCCGCTTCGCGCTAGAAAGGCGATGCGTTTCCCGGTACTGGCGAGAACCTCCTCGGCGCGTTTCAGAAGTTTTTCGGAAGGCGGAAAGGCGCAAAGAAACAGCAGTGCGTCGTGAAATCGCAGCAGCCGCTCGCTATCGGTGAGACGGGCTCTGTCCAGGGCGGTGATCGTCTCGAGGATCATTCCCGGCTGCGGCGATCCCCGCCGGAACTTCTCGAGGCGAGCGAGGAGCTGGTCGGCGGACGCGGTCGGCATGGACGTAACGATAGCTGATTGTGGGGAGACTCCGCTCACGGCGAGTCCCGGCTGCTCCTTCTCACCGTGTCCGGGTTGATCCTTTCCACTTCGTAGGCGAGAGAAGCAGGATGTAGGCGGACCAACGTTGCGAAATGCAGGCTGGGGGCTCACGACCGGCTGACCTCCGGCACACCTCCGGCGTGCGTTGGCCGGCTTGTAAGAGACTCCCATGGGGCGCTTGTCATCCTGAGGGAGCGCAGCGAGCGAAGGATCTCTTCAACGAGGAATGGGCTGGCAACCGGGAAGGTGGAAGAGATCCTTCGCTCGACGCTCAGGATGACAGCCGGCCATCGTGTTTCTTCACTATGGTTGAGCGGGCCGCGCTGACCCTCGCTTGTAAAAAACTCGCGTAGTTGCGCTGCGCGTCATCCCGAAGCCGAATGCGAGGGATCTCCGGTGAAACTCGCGATGTCGTTGAACCAGCCGAAGGTCCCTCCTTACTTCGCTCGTTCGGGATAACCGAACCGGGTTGCCACTGACGCCCGCTACTCGATCGGCGCCCCGTTCCGGCATTCGGCAGCGACGGGTGGGGGAGCAGGCGGGTCGCCGTCGCCAAGCCTGCATGTATGCCGGGGAATCGGAGCCTTGCCAGTTCGAGGCTGCTGGAAGCGCGATGGACGTTGAGGATCGGCCCTTCCCTGCGTTGACTGGATCACGACCGGGGCATGGAGGAACGGCACGCCTTCATCTCTTCGAGGGAACGGAAGCGTCGTACTCCCGGGTGCCGTGGGGTCCGGGAGGTGCGGCGGCCGAATTCCCACAGCGCCCTGATCACTTTGTAGAGATCCGGATCACCGGGCTCTCTCCACCGGGGCTGGTTCATTTCCTCCACCGAGTGAAAGCGGCGAACGGGCATCAATCCTCCCCGAAGTTGAATCGCTCTCGCAGCAGTTCGGCATCAGCGCGATCCTTCAATCTCATCGTCTGTCTCTTCATATTATAGAGGGTTCTCGGAGTCCTCCCTCTACGACTTCCGGAACGAGATTCCCTCGCCGGATATCGAGCGTGGAGACAGCGATCTGTTTGCCGCTATCCTGTTCAAGTTCTGATCCCGCGACGATGAAGGCGAGAGGCCGGGCCAATTCCCAAACCACTGGAGCCGTGATTGATGAAGCTGGAACTGCGGAAGGACCCCCGGGACCTCCACGAGGCTTACGCCGGTGCCACGCCCTTCCCCCACATCGTCGTGGACGATCTGTTTCCCGACGATCAGCTGGAGCAGGTGTTGCGCGAGTTCCCGTCCTCGCGCGAAGGCGGCTGGCGGCGGTTCGACAGCGCCACCGAGAAGAAGCTCGGTTTCCGGCATGACAACACCGAGATCGGCACCATGACCCGTGAGTTTCTCTTCTGGATGAACTCATTCGAAATGCTCGCTTTTCTGGAAACTCTTACAGGAATCGACGGATTGATCCCGGATCCTTACTTCGGCGGTGGTGGTCTGCATCAGATCGAGCGGGGCGGGTTTCTGAACGTACACGCCGACTTCAACTGGCATCCCAAACTTCGTCTCGACCGCCGTCTGAACATGCTCGTCTATCTGAACAGGGACTGGCCCGACGAGTACGGCGGCAATCTCGAGCTGTGGGATGGATCTTCGCCTGTCCACTCCATACAGCCGCTCTTCAACCGCACGGTCGTCTTCAGCACGACTGATCAATCCTTTCACGGTCATCCTCAGCCACTCTCCTGCCCGCCCGGACGCTCCCGCAAGTCGGTTTCGTTGTACTACTACACGAATGGGCGTCCGGAGAGCGAGCGATCCGCGGCCCATGACACGATCTTTCTCGAGAAGTGAACCCGACGTGCGATGGTAACCGATCGGAGCGACGCCTTCCAGGCGTCTGGACGGGCGGCGTCCCGCGCCGCCCCCTGTCAAATCTCAGCCAATTTCTTACATGAGAAGGATGTATTTCGCCCCCGGCGCGACCAAGACAGAGGATCAGCGATTTCTGCACAGCCTCTGAGGGAGCGCAGCGAGCGAAGGATCTCTTCAACGAGGAATCAGCTGGCAAGAGGGAAGGTGGAAGAGATCCCTCGCTCGACGCTCAGGATGACAGCCGGCCATAATGTTTCTTCACCCTGGTTCAGCGCCTCCGCGATGCCCTCGCTTGTAAGAAGCTCACCTGGAGTTTCTTCCCTGTTCGAGCAGACGTGATCAGAGTCCCTGCTCCCGGTGCTCGCCGAAGATGGTTTTCAGAGTGGTCACGATCTCGCCCACGGTGGCGTGCGACCGCACGGCCTCGACGATCAAAGGCATGAGGTTTCCGCCGTTGGCGGCGCTCTCGTGCAGCGCATCGAGCGAGGCCTTGAAGCGTGCGGCGCTCTTCGCGTCCGAATCCCGCTGACGCCGGAACTCCTGGAGTCTGGCGATCTGTTCCGGCTCGACCCGCTCGTCGATGCGCAGCGTCGGCAGTGTCAGTCCTTCCGCCTCTACGAACTCGTTCACTCCCACCACGATAGCCCGGTTCTCTTCCAGGGCCCGTTGCGCCCGGTACGAGGCGTCGGCAATCTCCCGCTGGATCCAGCCTTCCTCAAGGGCTTGCAGCGATCCCCCCATGCCATCGATACGCGTGATCAGTTCCTCCGCTTTCCTTTCTATGTCCAGCGTCAGCGCTTCCACTTCGTACGATCCGCCCAGGGGATCTGCGCAGGCAGCAACGCCGGTTTCGAACCCGAGAATCTGTTGCGTTCGCAGGGCGATCTTCGCCGCCTCCTCGGTCGGAAGAGCCAGTGCTTCATCGCGCGAGTTCGTATGGAGGGACTGACATCCGCCGAGAACCGCGGCCATGGCCTGGTAGGCCACGCGAACGACGTTGTTCTCCGGCTGCTGGGCTGTAAGGGTGGATCCTGCAGTCTGGGCGTGAAAACGGAGGGCCATTGAGCGTGGATCCTTCGGAGAGAAACGCTCGGAGATCAGGCGTGCCCAGAGTTTCCGCGCCGCGCGGAACTTGGCCACCTCTTCCAGAAAATTGTTGTGACTGTTGAAGAAGAAGGAGATTCGAGGAGCGAAGGCATCGATGTCCAGCCCCCGTTCCACGGCTCGGCGGACGTACTCCAGTCCGTTGGCCAGGGTAAAGGCAACTTCCTGAACCGCTGTCGATCCAGCTTCGCGAATGTGATAGCCGGAAATGGAGATCGTGTTCCAGCGCGGTACTTCATTCGAGCAGAACTCGAAGATGTCGCTGACCAGGCGCAGCGAGGGCCGCGGAGGAAAGATGTACGTGCCGCGCGCGGCGTACTCCTTGAGGATGTCGTTCTGCACGGTTCCCCGCAGCTCCGCCCAGGGCGTTCTCCGCCGCTCGGCCACGACGAGAACCATGGCCAGCAGAATGGACGCCGGTGCGTTGATGGTCATGGAGATCGAGACCTTGTCCAGCGGTATGCAGTCGAGGAGGACCTCCATGTCTTCGATGGAATCGATGGCCACACCCACGTTTCCGACCTCGCCGCGGGCCAGTTCGGCGTCGGAATCCATCCCGATCTGCGTGGGTAGATCGAAGGCCACCGAGAGACCGGTCGTGCCGTGGTCGAGAAGATATCGATAGCGATGGTTCGATTCGGCGGCAGTGGAAAATCCGGCGTACTGACGCATGGTCCAGAGCTTGCCGCGATACATCGAGGCCCGCACTCCGCGCGTGAAGGGGAGCTGGCCCGGCCTTCCCAGGTCCTTTTCGGCGTCGAATCCTCGAGCTGAGAGTGACAAAGCGTCGAAGACTTCCGGAAGCTCGAATCCGGAAGTCGTAGTGAATTCCGGTTCGGGCGGTGTATTGTTCTTCTCGGTCATTACGTCTCCGGCAGTCTGGTGTGTTCGGCGTCGCGACGCGCCGGCATGCAGGGGTCCCGAGGGCGATTCTAGCCCACGGTCCCTCCGGGTTTCGGATCCAGGCGATGGCCAGGGCGAAAAGACGAAGTCCGGAAGCTCTTTCATTTCAGCGGATCCACCAGTTCGTATTGCTATAATCAACCTCTTTTTCTGCGACGACCATGGGCCTCAACGGCAACCTCGACACCATGCTTCTCGCCGATCTTCTCCAATGGCTAAGCCTTGGCCAGAAGACCGGAACGCTCCACGTGTCCACTCCGCAACGCCAGCGCCGGATCTACTTCAAGGAAGGCCGGGTAATCGCTTCGGCCTCGACGGACCCCGCCGAGTACCTCTCTGGGTTTCTGATGAGTCAGGGTTACGTCACTCGGGAACAGCTGGACAAGGCCATCAAGGCCCAGGGGCAATCCAAGATGCTTCTGGGGAAAATCCTGGTCATGATCGACTCGATCAGCGAGCAGGATCTGCTGCGTCTGATGCGCATCAAGGCCGAGGAGGAAATCTACGATCTGTTCCTCTGGAAAGAAGGGGAGTTCGAGTTCATCGACAACGAATTGCCCACGATGGACATGGTGCCGCTGCAGATCGATCTCACGGGCGTGATCATGGAGGGGACTCGGCGTCAGGATGAGTGGAAGCGCATTGAACATCTCATCCCCAGCCGGTCATCGACGCCGATCATCGAATCTCCGGTGGATCAGGACACGCTTTCGGAGGTGCAGAAACTGATTCTGCAGTGCGTGAACGGTCACCGCACGATCGATCAGATCATTTCCGAGAGTCATTCCCCGCTTTTCCTGGTGGGTACGACTCTGGCGGAGCTGAATCGCGATGGAGCGGTGCGGTTTCTCCCGCCTCAAGAAGAATCCCCTCCGCCCGTCCCCCAACCGCCGCCGGCGCCTTTCCGCCCGGAGGACGAGATCGAGTCGCTCCTGGGACGGGCCAAGGAGGCCCTGAACGCCGGTGAGTACGAACAATCGATTCGCCTGCTGAAGGCTGCCCAGAACCTCGATCCATCCAATAAACAGGTGATCAACACGTTCAAGGGCGCGGAAACGGTCATCACTTCCCAGTTGAAGAAGGAAGGCATCTCCCTTTCCAAAATTCCTCGAGTGACGCAGCCTATGGAGTCGATCACGGAGATGGATTTCTCGCCCAATGAGGGGTTCATCCTCTCCCGCATCAACGGCATCTGGGATATTGGATCGATCGTGAAAATCAGTCCGCTGCGGGAATCGGAAGCGCTGCTGATCTTTCACCGGTTGTTGAAAGCCGGCATCATCGAGCTGTAGATCGCCGTCCGAAGCAAGACAATCCCGCCTCAGCCAGCGATTAGTCCAGGCCCATCTTTTCCCGCAGCTTCAATTCCAGGGCGTTCATCTCGCCTGCATCGGTCTCGTGATCGAATCCGAAGGCGTGAATGATGCCGTGCAGCAGCAGATAGCGGACTTCCGTGGCGATGGAGTGTTTCTGTGATGCGGCCTGGCGGGAAGCCTGGTCCAGCGAGATGACGATATCGCCCAGCGGATGGGAGCTGAGGCCCGGCTGGGAATACGACTCGTCAGCAGGAAAGGTGAGCACGTCCGTGGTCTGGTTCCTTCCACGGAAATCACGATTGAGCAGGCACATCTCGTCGTCGCCGATGATGGCTACGGAAATCTCCGAGGCTCTGATGGCCGCGGAGCGGACGCGCTCGATGCTGCGTACGGACTGCAGTACGAATTCCCGCATGGCCGCGCGGCTGAAGCGAGGAACGGATCTTCCGGTAATTTCGACTTCGATCACTGCCTGGACTCTTCCGCGAGATGATCGCGCCGGTCGTAGGCGCCGACGATCTTGCCAACCAGCGGGTGGCGAACGATGTCCCGTTCGGTGAAGTCGAAGAAGCGAATTCCCTCGACGTGCCCGAGCAACTCGCGCGCGTCACGCAATCCGGAACGTTTCCCCTCGGGAAGATCGACCTGGGTGATGTCTCCGGTGATTACGGCCTTCGATGCGAACCCGAGACGGGTCAGAAACATCTTCATCTGCTCGGGGGTCGTGTTCTGGGCTTCATCGAGAATGATGAAGGCGTCATTGAGGGTGCGGCCGCGCATGAAAGCCAGCGGGGCGATTTCGATCAGCCCGCGCTCGAGGAGTTTCCCCACTTTTTCGAAACCGAGAATGTCGTAGAGCGAGTCGTACAGCGGACGGAGGTAGGGGTTGATTTTTTCGGCGAGGTCCCCGGGTAGAAATCCGAGCTTCTCGCCGGCCTCCACGGCCGGGCGGCAGAGAACGATTCGCTTCATGACGCGCTCGTTCAGGGCCACAGCGGCTGCGGCCACTGCCAGAAACGTCTTGCCCGTGCCGGCGGGACCGATGGCGAAGGTGATGTCGAACTCCTGCATGGCCTGAAGGTAGAGCTGCTGGTTTACGTTTCGTGGAGTGACCACTTTCCTCAGCGCCGGCTGGAGTGAATCGCCGGCGAAAAAGTCCACGAGATTGACGTCGGGTTTTTCCCGGAGCACTCGAATGGCGGTAATGAGGTCGGATTTCTTGAGCTGGTGCCCGCGGTCGACAAGATCGTTGAGCTGCTTCAGTAACTTCTCGGCGAGCGTGACGTTGCTCTCTTCCCCCTGGAAGAAAATCTCGCTGCCGCGCGCTGAAATGCGGACATGGAATGCCTGCTCCACGAGGCGGAGATTTTCGTCATGAATACCGAAGAGTGTGGTCACGGCGCTGTCGTTCAGGGTCAGGCTCATAAAAATTCAGTTCCTCCGGTGCTGCTCATCATCAGGAGAGTTGTTCTCGAAAGCAGGAGCGGAACCGCCAAATTCCGTGTTCCAGCCGTTCCACAGGTTCTTCTTCACGCTTCTAGTATGTGGGCATTTCCGGATCGACACGCCGTGACCATTCGGCAATTCCGCCACGCAGCGAACAGACTCTGAAGCCGTTGCGCCGGAGGAATTCGGCAGCCTGTAGTGACCGGATTCCATGATGGCAATAGAGAACAATTTCACGTTCCCGGGGAAAAGCGGTCATTTTTCTTGTGATCTGATCGAGCGGCACCAGTTCGGAGGGCTCCAGGCGGCAGATGTCCTGCTCCCAGGGCTCGCGAACATCGACGACGAGCGGCGGCGCTTCGCTGGCGAGCAATGCCTGAAGCTGGTCCACTTCGATTTCCAGAGGGAGGTTCACGCGGCGGCCACCTCGAGAAAGGTGATGGCCACGTCACCGTACGCCACTGTGCGGGACAGCGAGAGGCGGCGAAGTCTTTGCCAGTCGAATGGAATCGGTCCCTTTCGATGCTCGATGCCGACGATTGCCTCGACCGCCATGCGCGGGAAGGAGTCCAGAGCATCCACGAGCAGCTGGTAGTCCGGGTAGGCGTACGGAGGGTCGGCGTAGACGATGCCGAAGTCCAGACTGTCATCGAGCCGTTTCAGCCCAAGGATAGCGTCGGCGGCGATCGCCGTTATGGGCACGTCCCATTCCTGGGCCATTCGCTGGATGGCCTGGACGGACTTTCTGCTCTGATCCATGGCGATGGCGAGCCGGGCGTTACGGGAGACGGCTTCAAACGAGAAGACTCCACTGCCGGCGAAAAGGTCGAGAAAGACCGCGTCCTGGATACGTGCTCCGACGATGTTGAAGAACGCCTGGCGCGCGCGGCCGGAAGTGGGGCGGACGTTTCCCGAAGGAGCGGAGATCCGGCGTCCCCTCAGGTCTCCGCCTGTAATTCGCAGGCCTGTCATTCCTTGTTCGGCGCGGTCCTCCGCGAACCGATGAAAAGGTTGTGAAGGTCCTTCGAGGCCACGAAAATCCGCGTCGGTTCGGACAGGCATCGCAGCTCGACCATCGCCCCGGACTGCATCAGCCGCGTCACTTCATAGACCTTGCGGTCCGACGACACCAGTTGATCGCCGACGGAAGGCTGGTACCCGGCCACGCTGGATGAGACTTCGCGGTCCTGGGCAACGGCGCGGAGCAGATCCTCCATGATCGTGCGCTGCCGCGCCAGAGAAGCGGGCAGCATCACGGTGGGATCGAACTTCCGTTCGACCCAGGACCCGTTCCCCTCGTAAACGCGTAGGGTGGCCAGGCTTCCCTTGATGGGAACGGTCAGGAACTGCTGCTGGACGTCCGTCAGCGAAGCGGTGGTCAATTCCTTCTGATAGTTGGTCAATGCGTCTTCAGGAAGAATGATTTTCTTGGCCAGCACGCCGTCCCTGGCGCTGATCCTGATCGCCACCAGCCCGTTCCGGAACAGGGTGATGCGCTGGGTCAGCTCCGGGAGGCGTACCGAATAATCCGCGAGCGGCCGGGGTAGCTGTCCGTCGACGAGCTGCGATCCGATGGCCTGTCGCGCCCCGTCGAGTTCCGGAATCTCGAACTGGCTCTGATCGATATTGCTCTCTTCCGGAATGTCCACGGCGATGGCGCCCCCCAGAGGAGCGGGGTCGACGGTGGAAATATCGCGCGGCTGATCGGCTGGCGGTGGATCCGGCGGCGACTGCTGGGCCAGGAGAGTGGAAATCGGAAGCGAGAGCGCGAGCAGTGCCCACATCAGCCGGCGCACGATCATACCCATCCCAATGTCTCCCCGTGAAGCGATGCTTCATTCACTAAGATACTGCAAGGCCAGACTGCGCGCAAAGCCTTCCGCCTCACCCGAGGTGATCGATCCGTTGAACAGAGCCCGGCGCGTCTCTTCCATCGCCCGGCCAATATGCGGCCCCGGTTCCACCTCCAGCTCCGCGCCGCTGAATCCCAGGGTGACCTCCTTGTAAGCGCGACAGCGAGCGACTGCCTCGGCGCAACGCTCGCCGCGGGAGGCAAGAAACAGAAGCGCGGCCTCGCTGCTCATTCGGCATGGGTCATAGAAATCCGTGGCACCGAGGGCGGTACAGAGATCCTCGGCGCCGCCGGTCAGTTTCACCAGCAGTTCGTTCTCACGATTTGAAAATCCACTGCCGGGAAGAGCCGCGAAGATGTCGCCACGTCCCGCCAGCAGCGCCGCCGCGTAGACGATTTTCCGGTCCGCAGCAGAAACGGTGGTGCCTGCCGTGAGGCGTTCGAGCTCGGAGAGCGACGAAATGTCCACAGGGCCCAGCCAGGCCTGCAGCGCACCGGCTCCAGCCATCCTCGAAAGAGCGGCTGCCGGGGAGGGTTCGCGGAGCACGAGAAAGAGTTCACGCCAGAGCCGCTCACGCGAAACATAAGAAAAGACCTCGGTGGCAATCGCCTTTTCGCAGAGCCGCGCCGTGTGGTAATCGAACGTGAATCCAAGGCGGACGCACAAGCGCAGGCCGCGAAGGATGCGGGTGGGGTCATCGATGAAGCTTCGGTCGTGGAGAATCCGGAACCGCCGGTCCCGGAGATCGTCGAGCCCTCCCAGCGGATCGACGACATGCCCGTCGTCGAGGTCCATGGCCAGTGCATTCGCTGCGAAGTCGCGTCGCCGAAGGTCCTCCTGCAGCGATGCTCGCTCGACTTCCGGTAGCGCACCGGGATGAGCGTAGGATTCCCGGCGCGTCGTGGCCACGTCGACCTCGGTCCCGTCGGCCATCACCACCTTCCAGGTCAGAAACTGCGGAAAGGCGTGGAGGTCGCCGTGAAGTTCAGCACACAGAACTTGTGCGAAGCGTTCCGCATCGGTTTCGAGAGCGAAATCGACGTCGGCTACGGGCACGCCGAGCCGCAGGTCACGGACCGGTCCCCCGACGAGGAAGACTGCCAGAGACTCCCGGCGGGCGACCGAGGTTGCAACCTGAATGATCGATTCAGAGTTCATCAGTACTTCCATGGAGCAGGCCTTCGTACAGATTCTGGAGAGCGGCTCCGCGCACTTCAGGGCGGTAACCATCGATCAGCGTTCGGGCGCGTTGCCGTCTGGAAGTAGTTTCCTCCCTGAAAAGGGCGCTGGCAATTACGTGTGTCATTTCGTTGGCGTCACCGGGGGGAACCAGGAATCCGGCCTCCGCGTTTGCGAGCCGCTGGGTGTTGATGGCGTTCCGGCAGGCCACGACCACGCAGCCGATGACCAGAGCTTCTGCGATCAGACCGTCAAGGTCGCCCTCGGACGATGTCGGATCGATCCATGCGTCGTACGACGCAAGCTCGACGGGCGTGGGCACGTGATCGAGAATGTCCCACTGGCAATCGTCCCTGAAACGCGAGAGGCGAGCCAGTGTCTGCTCGCTCATTCGACGGACGTCGCGCCGCCACGGGCCAAAGGTACCGAGACGAAAGGGCGGAGGGGTATGTCTGTGTGCTCCGGTCTCCTCGAGATCGAAAAACTTCTGTTCCACCGCTTCGGGAATGCGATGGTCGCCGAGGGGTGAAAGCAGTGCGGTCGGAGCGTTGGCTTTCTTCCAAGGGAGGCGTGGCCGAGGAAATGCCGCCGAGGCGACGGAGCGGATCCGAAGCGATGCTGCCCAGTGCGGCGGCGGCCCATAGAAATGAACGATGTCCGCCGGTTGGCTGAGCATCTGTCTTCGCCAGACCGCCAGGGGTAGACGGTTGTCCGACTGATCCTCCAGGTTGTCTCCCGCGGCTGTCCAGGTTGCCACCTCGTGACTTTCTGCAAGGTTGGCGCGGTCGATCCTCTGTGACTTGCTCTCGTAGACGCTCAACGGAGTGTTGATGATCTGGGCCACGCGCATCGACGGCAATGGTACGGCACGGGAGACGAAATTTCGCGTGGCGTTCAGCCCGAGCGGGGGAACGGCGCAGGCGCTGTGACTTGAAGCAACTCACACGGGGCGCTTGTCATCCTGACCGAGCGCAGCGAGCGAAGGATCTCTTCAACGAGGCAGTGGGCTGGCAGCCGGGAAGGTGGAAGAGATCCTTCGCTCGACGCTTCAGGATGACAGCCGGCCGTAGAGTTTCTTCACCCTGCTGCAGCGCCCGTGCTGTGACTCGCTCCAGAATGACAACGCCTTGCGCTCCGGCGAGAGCCCGGGGCGTTTCATCAGAAGCGAAGCGAGAAGGGATCTTCAGCGCGTTCAACGCGGCTGTCCCAGCCCTCGCTGGAGATCCTCGCCTTCGGCTCCGGGATGACACATTCTGCGTGCCAGGGCCTCTCACTTCTCGCGGCGAACCTCCTTTCGTTTAGAATGTTTAGTTCACCTTAATGGCTATGACTCCTGAACCGATCGGCGTGCTGACAGAAGACCCGGAGCTGATTCGCACGCTGCAGAGTCGGTGTCCGGAGTTCGTTTTTGTCGAGGTGGGCCGGATCCCGAACGCAGTCCTGCCCCTGGTCGTGTTCGACGCGGATTCGTGGAAATCTGAGGCTGGCAACCGTGCCCGGGCGCGGCTCTATCTGGAACGGAGTGGGGCGCCGGCCCCGTCCGGGGTAACCTCGATCGGCCGTGAAGGATTCATCGCCGCTCCGCGTCCCTTCCTCCGGCTCGGCCTTGATATCGCCGCGCAGAGCGAGCGCGCGGCCATGCTCGCGCACCTGCGTGAGCTTCTGTCCCTTCCGGAGATCGGACCCCTGGCCGAGAAAATTACGCGCGCGGTCCTGGAACTTCTCGAGCTGCCGTATGGAAGCTTTCTGCTGAACGATACGAAAACAAAAGGCTTCGTCACCGTTTTCACGCAGGATCCCGATCACACGGAGGGGACCGAACTCGGTTCGGGAGGATCTCCGGATCTTCTTCGGCGTGCTCTGGCGGCGGATGGCATGGCCGTCGACCCGCCGGGAGAGGGAATCGACGGAACGGTTCTCTTCCCGATGCAGACCGAGCAGGAGTTGATCGGTGTACTGACCGTCCCTCTGCCATCCGCGCTCGCTTTCGATCAGAGCCGGTTATCGGATGCACGTGCCTACCTCGATTCGATCCTTCCGGTTCTGCGAAACGCCTATCAGTTGACCCGAGCGCGGGAACTGGCGCTGATGGACGATCTGACCCGTTGTTTCAACCGCCGCTTCTTCGAGGCCTATCTGGACGACGAAATGGAGCGCGCCCGGCGGCATCGTTCCGTGCTGAGCGTCATCTTTCTCGATCTGGACGATCTGAAGATGGTCAACAACGCCTACGGACATCTGGCCGGGTCAAGCGTGCTGCAGGAAGTGGCCAGAAGAATCATGAGCGGCGTGAGAACGATCGACAAAGTCATCCGCTTCGGCGGCGATGAGTTCTGCATCATTCTTCCCCAGACCGGCCAGGAGCAGGCCACCGCGGTCGCCTCCCGAGTTCGGGACGCCATCGGCAGCGAGCCTTGCATCGTGGAGTCCGAGGTGGCCATCGACATCACCGCCAGCTTCGGTATTGCCTCGTACCCCGTTCATGCCACGAGCAAGGAAGACCTCATTTCGGCAGCGGACGCCGCCATGCTGCTGGTGAAGTCGACCACGAAGGACGAGATCGGCGTGGCCCGGGCAATCGACCTGTCACGAGGCCAGGCGCGGTGGTGAGAGGCCGGTTGCTTACAGCCGGATAGCCCACTCAACCCGTGCCACGCACACGGACCCTGACCATGAACCGGCAACCGCTGGTACACTTTCGGGCGATGGACGAGCTCAGTATTCAGGGAACGCTGGACGAGGCGACGGTACCTGATCTGGTGCGCTCGATGATCCGCTCGGGCGAAACGGCAGTGCTGATACTCGAGCGCAACGATCGCGTGGACCGGATCTATCTGCTTGACGGTCATATCGTTTTCGCTTCCAGCTCCGATCCCGACTACGGGGTCGCTGAGGTTCTGCTGAGAACGGGGGACATCAACCTCGAGAACTACAGGAACCTGGTGGGAACCGTGGCCAACTCCAGGCGGATCGGGGCCGCGCTGTGCGAGCTGGGATACCTGCAGCCCGACGAGCTCCTCGGGGCGTACGAGCGGCAGGTCTCACTGATCGTCATGCAGACCCTGGGGTTCCGCGACGGAGGCTACCGGATCGAGTTCACCGGTGACTTCGGCCCTGACGTGATGACGCTGCCCATGAAGACGGAACGGTTGATCATGGACGGCATGACCAGCATTCAGCACTGGTCGCTGATCCAGCGCGGGCTGGGCAATCTCGATCGCATGCTCAAGCAGTCGAGCCGAGCGGACGCGCGAATTTTCAGGATGGAGCTCTCCGAGGACGAGAGCCACGTTTTCTCGATGCTGGCCGAGCCGCTGCCCATCTCCACGATCGTACAGCGCAGTTACCTCTCGAACTTCGTTACCTGTCGCACGCTCTGGGCACTGCAGGCAGTGGATCTGCTCGAGGAAGCGGAGAGTACTCAGGTCGACGAGCAGCGAGCGGCGGTGGAAGACGCCATCGAGGTCGAGTCCAACGTCGAGCGTTACAACGCGGTGTTTCAGGCGCTCTTCAGGCTGGTCTTCCAGCGCATCGGCGATTACACCTGGGACTTTGTCGATCGAGTCGTCCAGCACCTCTCTCCCTCCGTCATGCCCCTGCTCGGCGGGATCAACCTTGTGAACGAGGGGCGGGTGGACTTCGATCAGTTGATGAACAACCTCATCGCCTCCGGTGAGTCCGACCCCCGAACGGTGATGTATGGGGTGCTCAATGAGCTCCTTTACGGTTGGATCTACGAGATCAAGACCGAATTTTCCGGCGACATGGATGCCCGGGTGAATCAGGTCATGCGCGGTCTCCGTGACCCGGCGCGACGTTGATTCCCGAGTCCTCGCCGCTGTACGCACGGGAGAGTTCGTCGAGAAGCTCGTGCCGCAACAGCGAGCCTCCGCGCCGGCCAGGGCCGGAAATCATCCCCATGAGGCCTGCGCATCCTCTACCTCGCCCGGCTGTTAGAATAGCCCTGTGAAGAAGCTCGCTCTTCTGCTCTCTGTCCTGCTGCTGGCAGCATGCGCCACGCCCGGACCGCCGGTCCGCCCCAACGATCGGGAGTGGAACGCCCTGGTGAGCGAATATCAGAACCTGCAATCGCTGCGGGCCTCGGCCCCGCAGCCTCCGGCCGGGGCCACGCGCAAACAGCAGATCGAACTTCTGCTCGCCAATGACCGGAAAATTCAACCTCTCTACGATCCGTTCATGGCCCGGATCGTCGAATATCTCGATCGCACCGGCGACCCCCGGGCAGCGCACGTGGTAGCGACGGAGAAGATTCGAATCGGTGATGAGTACCTGAACGTCCTGTCGCACTTCGACAAAGCGGTGAACTCCTATCAGGCCGCTCTCGATCTCGATCCCACAAACGAAGATGCCCGCGCCAGGCTGTCGAGGGCCCAGAAACTGCGCTTCGTGTCCATGGAACAGTTTTCAACGGTAAACGATGGAATGAAGGAAGATCGGGTCCGGGCGGCCGTGGGAATGCCGCGTGAAGACTGGATCAAGCAGGTCGTGCAGCGAAACCGTGTTTACACCGTATGGATCTTTCCGAAACAGGATGGGGGAGCGGCAGCCATATACTTTCAGGACGGAGTGGTCTACCACACGAACTGGAACGCGGCTCCGCCTCGTACGGATGCGAAGTGAGTTCTCGGGGTTCATGGAACTGAGCAGGGAGGGTGTGGAGAATGGTTGAAGAAACGATGTCAGAAGAATCCTCGCACTACGAAGTGTCACTGACGGCAGGGCAGGCGTTCACTGCCTTCCTGTTGCTGCTGCTTTCGCTTGCCGCGGCCTTTGCCTTCGGCGTGATCATCGGTAAGGGCCAGAGCGACGACCGCCTGGTGGTGAGGAAGGAAGCTCCCGTAGTCAATGAAGGCAAGTCCGCCGCTCGCTCCAGCATCATCGAGCTTGGTGCTGGCTCCGGATCTCAGCCGGCCGCACGAGGTACCTCGTCCGCACAGTCCGAGGACAGCGCCATTCTGGATGGCCCTGTTTCGACGCAGGGTGCCGGCGCCGCGCTTGTGCCTGAAGCTGCTGGTGGTAAAGCGGTACCGCCCGCGGCGAAAGATCCGGGTACGGAATCGGGGCCGGTATACGCCCAACTGCTCTCCAGCTCGGACGCGAAGACCGCCGAGAGCCTGGCGGCAAAGCTCATCGAGGGTGGATTCAGCAACGCCTTCGTGGAACGGGTTGCGGGCGAGCAGGGGATGGTTTACCGCGTTCGAGTCAAGTTTGCATCGGAGGCGGCGGCGAAAGCTGCCGTGGACGATTTGAAGAAGTTTGACGGTGGCGAGGTCTGGATCACGAAGTGAGGATCGCCTGCCGTGCGTCGAGCTGCGACGCGCGGTACCGATCCCATCTGACCGGACGCGCTTTCTGATTCACAGCGGCAGCGACAAGGAACCGGAAGTTGCCTGCCGCCCGAAAGACGATCGGTCCATGAAACCTGCCAAACCGCGCCCCCCGGCGCCGAAGTCTGCGCCCGACGACGAGCTCGAACAGCTACCGCGCTCGCGGCGGGGCCGTGCGCCCGATCCCGGGCAGATACTCGACAAGGCCATCTATCACCTCTGGGAGACGATCAACGACCTCGAGCAGATTCAGCCTCTTCGGGTCGAGCATTTTCGCGTCTCGATCTTTGGCAGCTCGCGCATCCGCCATGGCGATCCGATCTACGATGAGGTGAAGAAGCTCAGCTACGAACTGGCTCGGATGGGAACAGACATCGTCACGGGAGGCGGCCCCGGCCTGATGGAGGCCGCCAATTCAGGGGCGGTCGAGGGTCAGATCGACAGTCACGCCCGCTCGTTCGGTCTGGCAATTCATCTTCCTTCCGAAAAGGGAACCAATCCCTTCGTGGACAAGGTCTTTCGCCATCGCACGTTCTTCTCGCGGCTTCACCACTTCGTCCGTCTGTCGTCGGCCTTTATCGTCATGCCCGGTGGCATCGGCACCTCGCTGGAACTTTTCATGATCTGGCAGTTGCTGCAGGTCAAGCACATTCGCGGTCTGCCGCTGATCCTCGTCGGGGACATGTGGACAGGGCTCGTGGACTGGATGAAGATGCCCATGCTGGAGAAGGGACTGGTCAGCACGACAGATTTCGACTTCGTCAGTGTGGTGGCCAACGGCGACGGCGCCATACCGATCGTTCGGGAAGCATTTGAGCGATTCAAGGAGGAGAAGAAGAATGCCCACCCGCGATGAGGTCCTGGAAGCGCTGAGGACAGTCCGTTTCCCGGGACTGTCGCGCGACATCGTCTCCTTCAATTTCGTGCGCGATCTTCAGATTGACGGCGGCGATGTCTCGTTCGTCATTCATTTCCAGAGTGAGAATCCGGCCATCGGGGAGCAGGTGGCTCGGGAGGCTGATGCTGCTGTGCGCAGAGTCAGCGGAGTTCGTCAGGTCGAGGTGAAGCTGGATGTGGCGCAGAAGGGCGTCGCCAAACCTGCCACTTCGCCGATGTCGTCGGGCAGCAACGACATTCTTCCCGGCGTGAAATACAAGATCGCCGTCGCGTCGGGCAAGGGCGGAGTGGGCAAATCGACGGTGGCCTCGAACCTGGCGCTGGCGCTCCGCGCCTCAGGAGCTACGGTCGGTCTGCTCGACGCGGACATCTACGGCCCTTCGCAGCAGATGATGCTTGGAATCGAGGGACGCCCCCAGATCGATCAGCGGGACGACAAGATCATCCCCATGGAGCAGCACGGCATTCGTACGATGTCCCTCGGCCTGATCACTGACCCTGATACGCCGGTGATCTGGCGCGGCCCGATGGTCATGAAAGCGCTCGACCAGTTCCTCAACGATGTCCGCTGGGGCGACCTCGACTACATGGTCCTCGATCTGCCTCCCGGGACCGGCGATGCTCAGCTCACCCTCACCCAGAAAGTGCCATTGACCGGAGCAATCATCGTCACCACGCCCCAGGACGTGGCCCTCATCGACGCCCGAAAGGGGCTGGCCATGTTTCGGAAGGTGAACGTCCCGGTACTGGGCATCATTGAGAACATGAGCTACTTCATCTGCCGCCATTGCGGCCAGCGCGAGGAGATCTTCGGCCACGGCGGCGGCAAGAAAACCGCCGAGATGCTCGGTGTTCCCTTTCTCGGAGAGATCCCCATCGACCCGAAGGTCGTGGTAGGGGGAGACACTGGCGAGCCGATCATCCTGCTCGACCCGCAGTCGCCAGCTGCTCAGGCCTTCTTCGATCTCGCCCGGCAGATCACCGCCGCGGTCGGGCAGCCGGAGGCGGCTCTGCGGTGAGACGCTGAGTCATTCTCCCTTCTACCGGCGGGAGAAGGTGGCCCGAAGGGCCGGATGAGGGTCTCTGTGGAACTCAAGGAGGCCGTAGTAAGCGGTCTCTCCCGGTCAGACTCTCTTCCACTGAACAGCGTCGAGGATGCCGGAGTCGGTTTCCGAAGCAACCCGCTCCAGTTCCTCTGTTGGCACATCCGAGATGAGAAGGGCATTGCGGATCATGCCCGCTCGTTTTGCACGCTTCGCAGCGCTTCGGCGGAACATGGTCGAGAACTGTGCCTGATCCATACGCAGGAGGTCGGTGACAGGGGTTGACCGGTACTGCTCCCGCGGCTCGAAGGATTCGTGACCGGCCGGAGCGAAACGATTCCACGGGCATACCTCCTGGCAGATGTCGCATCCGAAGACGTTGCCTTCGAGACGGGACTTCATCCAGTCGTCGATCGCGCCCCGGGTCTCGATGGTGGCGTGGCTGATGCAGCGCTGCGAGTCGACGAGCCGGTCCGGAAGGATGGCCGCGGTAGGGCAGGCGTCCACGCAACGCGTGCAGGTTCCGCAGCGGTCAGCGACGAGCTCCGGACTGAGATCATTTTCCAGCGACGTCAGCAGCGTCCCGATCAGAAAATAGGAGCCGTTCCGCTCATCGATGAGCATGCCGCTGCGCCCGATCCATCCCAGGCCAGCCTGGGCGGCGTAGGAGCGATCGGAAAGCGGCCCCGTGTCGACGTAGCGTCGCGAGCTGACCTCGGGGACGAGCTGTCGGAGCGTCTCCTCGATTCTGCAAAGAATGGCATCGAGAACTTCATGGTAGTCATCGCCCAGCGCATAGCGGGCCATGTGGTTTGAAAGGGCTCCGTCGGGTGCGGACGGCCGGTTCGGCGAGTACGGCACGGTGATGACGATGACCGAGCGGGCCCACGGGAAACGCTGCAGCGGATCGCGCCGCACCGCCTCGCTTCTGCGGAGGTAGTGCATCTGCCCTTCGAGCTTTCGCTCCAGCCACTGTCCGAACAGCTCGACGTGTTCGTCGTCGATGGCGCTGGCGCCGATGCGCAGGGCGCCGGCATGCATGGCACTCCTGGTCAACTCGCCCCAGATTGAACGCAGAGAGGCCACTTCCTTGTCGCTGCCGATTTCCTTCATTGATACGTCGTCATTCATAGGGTCGACTTCGACGAGGAAGGGACTTCTCATCGCCGCGGCCAGTGACATACAATCTCCGTTCCGTTACAACCGAAACGAGGAGGAATTATGTTCAACCGCGGAACCAGTCTGGTCATTGCGTTGACCGTCTCCGTTCTGACTTCGGGATGTGCCAGCACGGGAACGATCGCCGGCAAGGATGCGATGTCCCGGCTGGACCAATCGTTTACAGAGGCAGTGAACGCGGCCAATGCCGACGCCGTGGCGGCTCTTTACGCTCGTGACGCGGTATTTCTGCCGCCGAATACCGCGGCCATCGACAGCCCCGAGGGGATCCGGGAATTCTGGAAGACCATGCTCGGCTCCATGCCCGGAGCGAGACTCGAGCTCATGGCCGACGAATCGGAATCGAGCGGTGACATGGGATACGAGCGCGGGAGGTACCGACTCCTTGGAGCCGACGGCAGCGAAATGGATCGCGGAAAATTTCTACAGATCTTTCGCTCCCGGAACGGGCAATGGGAGTTGACCCGGGACATGTTCAGCAGCGACCTTCCTCCCCAGCCTCCACCGAAGATGTAGAAGGCGGAGGAGCATCGTAGAGGGTTTCCCCGGACTGCGCGGCCGTGGCCGATCTCCCTCCTGGTTCGGCGCACGCCAGATGGCTCACTCTTCGCGCACGAATGAAGCAGCGATCCCTCGAAGTAAACGGGTGGTGAGTTTTGAATGAGTAATTCGTGCCTGCTCTGGCGGTCTACGATTCAGGAGAGTATACTCTCCTGAGTCGGAGCTAAATATGCCCCTGCCTATAGATTACCCGGAGACGCAGTACGAGCCCTCACCCCTCGTCGACCTGGCATCGAAGGACGAGCGGGAGCGGTTGAGTCCATCGGCGGTCCGAGCCTTTTTCAACATCGTCGCCCGCTGGAACATCCGTGACGGTGATGCACGCGTCCTTCTTGGAGGCATCTCCAACGGCCCGTACTACGAGATGAAAAAGAAGCCCGATCGCGTTCTCGATACCGACCGGCTGCTCCGCATCTCGTACCTCATCGGCATCTTCAAGGCCCTCAACATTCTTCATTCCAGAAAGCTGGCCGATGCCTGGGTCCTGCTGCCCAACAGCAACCGCATCTTCGGCAGACGGTCACCGCTCGAGTACATGTTGAATGGGGGGTTGCCGGCGATGCAGACGGTTCGGCGCCTGCTTGACGCGCGCCGGGGCGGCCGTTGACGCTGCCGCGCGTCCGGCTGATCCGCCAGAACGATACGCATCGCCTGATCCCTTCGAGGTACTGCGAGGGGGGCGACAGCGTACTTGCTCGAATTGCAGAGAATGACGCGCATCTCCGCGATCTTTTCGACCTCGACCACGCCACCAACGACCGGCTGCTGGCTGAGAATGATCGGCTGCCGGCAATCGGCATCCACGAACTGGTCTTCGGTCTGCCGTACTTCCGGATCGTCAATGCCGCGTTCTCCCATGCCCATCCACTCGGTAGCCGGTTCAACGGTCCCGAGCGCGGAGCCTGGTACGCTGCCTTCGAGCTGGAGACGGCGCAGGCGGAGGTCGCCTTCCACAAGTGGATCGAGCTCGCGGAAGTCGGCTGGGCTGAGGAGGAGCTGACGTACGATGATTACCTGGCCGATTTCAGCGCGGAGCTCCACGACGTCCGCGGTGATAAGCGCTTCAAGAAGATCCTCTCGGCGGATAGCTATGTTGCTTCCCAGCGGCTCGGTCAGGAACTTCTGGATGCCGGCTCCCTGGGAATCGTCTACCCCTCCGTGCGCCGAAAGAAGGGAACCTGTCTTGCCTGCTTTCGGCCGGCGCTGGTCATGAATGTGAGGAGCGCAAGCACGTACCTGTTCCGCTGGGAGGGAAGCCCGGAACCGTCTGTTTCCCTTGTGCGGTAAGACGATCTCGGTCACCCATCGCGGCGCATCTGGAGCGTCCGCTGTCCGCGAACGTGCGAGACTCTCAGCGAGCGAAAATCCTCCTCGGGATAACGTTGGGTCACCGTAGCAGGGACGGGTGCCGCCGGCAACGGCGGCTACGGAGAATGGCGAGGGCACTCGCGGAGAAAGAATAAGGAAAGAATAAGAAGGAAAGAATAAGGGTCAGAAGGAAAGAATAAGGGTCAAAGGAAAGAATAAGGGTCAGACCTCCGGCTCTCGCCGTAAGCGGAGAAAGAATAACGAAGAGTAGGGGTCACAGCCTTGGCTCTCGGAAGAATGATCCCTTCGAGCAAGAAACTGGGCTATCAATGGGAAGCGAGAGGGGCCGGGAGTTCGAAACTCGGCTGAATTTCGCCGATTGCATCAGCGGATGGGGCCGCAAACGCATCGACCGGCCCTGATGTGAGCCGTCGGAGACGGACCTCGAGCGCGCGTCTCTCGGAAATTTCTATGTCGCTACTGAAGGAAAGTTCGCTCCGACACCTGGGACGATGGGATGCATCCCGGGTTGGGGCGACCCGCGCAACAGATCGCAGCAGCGATCAGCGGCGATGCGCAGGAGCGGTTCGCGATCGAGTTCGGCCTCGCAGAGACGGATCAGGTCCGAGGCCCGTCCGCTGCTACGCAGTCGCAGCGCGGCGGCAATCGCGCGCAGCCGGTGCATCCCCTCGTAACAGCCCAGCCAGGCTACCAGCATCCGCTCCGGTCCGCCGTGTCCGTGACGGATCGTGTCCGCGTCCACACCGAAGGTTCTGGCCACGGTCGTAACGATGGCCGGCATCGTGGGAAGGCCAGTTTCCCGCTGCGACCGCGGATGATCGTCACTGCGGGGCTTCTCCTCGATTACTGCACGCATCTTCGCGATCCAGGACTCGCTCCCGAGGTAGAGCTGGGCGACCAGATCCTCCCAGGGTGAGCGGGGATCATTCAGCTTCTCATCGACATACTCCCGGTAGATCTGCTGCGCGTTCTTCCGATCGGAACGTATGCGATCGAGAACCCTGTCCGTTGCCAGCCAGGAGGGAGCCTCCTCATACCCGGCAAGGGCCCGATAGC
>JBDTRY010000024.1:0-29018 GCA_039931435.1 Acidobacteriota bacterium
GCGACAGCCTCCGGAGCTGTAGGTCAGAGGTTCGAATCCTCTTGGGCGCACCAAGCCTGTTCCTCCTCAGCGCCGCCGGTTCACCAGATCCTGTTTCCAACCGAATGAGTCAGGCGGTCGGGGCACGCAACAGCAGATGCACGGCGGGCCTGGCGTTGCTCGAACCGAACATCATCATCCCGTTCACCATTTTCACGAGCGTAGCCGCGTAATCCGTCGGCGCGCTGGCGTGCAATCCGTCACGCAGGATTCCGAATCCACCCTGCGGATTGGTTTCGGTGATGGAGATGTAGACGCCTCGATCGAGGGTGGACACAAGGTGGAAGTCCACAAATGGCGAGCCTGCCGGCGAATCCATAATCAAATCGACAGTCGAGCCACTCTCCAGACGGTCGATGAAACGCGCCAGCAGCAGGGACAGGAGTTGCAGAACGTGCGAGGGACTGGAGCCGACTCGGGAGGAAGCATTCTTTCGAATCGTTAATCGCACGCGCTGTGGCCAGACCGCGTTGCAGGCGGCCACGAACTCGAGCAGGGTGGCGTTGACATCACTGGGCTCATCCAGAGGAGCCGAGATTCCAACGATTCCGACGACGCTGTGATTCTCATCGAGCAGAGGCACGTCGGTCACAGCGGCCTGCAGTGACTCCCCGGACCGGATGCGGACGGCAAATGTCGAAGACCATACCTGACCATTCGAGAGCGACTGCATGATGCTCACTGCCTCTACCTTGGAGATGTCGGTGGCGATCACTTCGATGATCTGTTTCCCAAGGACTTCCTCTGCCGACCATCCATAAAGCAATTCCGCCGCGTCACTCCAGTAGGTGATGACTCCCGCCGGATCTGTGGCGATGACTGAATGGCGCAACGCTTCCAGAAGCCGGAAATAGCTTCGCGTAGCTGTTTCCAGATGCAACTGATCCATCGCCAGCATGCCGACACACTATCCCAGTCTGTCTGGCGGCGAGCAGAATTCCGGCAGGAGCTCTCGCCAGGGAGATACCTCGGGGGGACCCTTGAGGTGGTAATGCCGCTTCAGGGCCGATCGGTCACCGTTTCGGCGGGTCGTTGGTCGAGCCGGTTTCCGAGGGCGGTAGATCGCTCGCCGGATTGAACGTTGGAAGGGCCGCGGCTGCCGCCAGGCCCGCCCGGAGGCGGCTGTGCTTGAATCCGTAGAAGAAATAGAAGACCAGACCCACCGCGAGCCAGACGATGAATCGCACCCATGAGTCGGGCGGCAGGTACCAGGCCAGACCAACGCAGGAAACCGCGCCGAGAAGCGGCAAGAAAAACGCCCCTCCCGGTACGCGGAAGGATCGCTCCCGATCGGGTTCCCTGACACGCAGGATCATCACCCCGATGCAGACGAGCATGAACGCAAAGAGCGTCCCGATGTTCGTCAGGTTCACCATAGAGTCCAGCGAAGTGAAGAGGCTGGTCACTCCCACTACGACGCCTGTAATGATTGTAGCCACATGGGGCGTCCGATACTTCGGATGCACCTTGGCGATCCAGGGTGGGAGAAGTCCATCGCGGGCCATGGCGAAGAAGATACGCGGTTGTCCGAGCTGAAAGACCAGCAGGACAGCGGTGTGTGCGATCACAGACCCGAGGGCCACCACGCCGATCATCCAGGTGGGCATGGCGTTGAACTTCATGGCCAGAGTGAGAGGCTCGGCCTGCTCATTGGACAGAGTGTGCACCAGGGCCGGGAAGGGAATCATTCCCGTAAAGACGGCGGCAACGATGATGTAGATGATCGTGCAGATGATCAGCGACCCGATAATTCCGATGGGCATGTCCCGTTTCGGATTCTTTGCTTCCTCAGCGGTTGTGGAGACAGCATCGAAGCCGATGTATGCGAAAAACACGATGGCCGCGCCGGTGAAGATTCCGGGCATCCCGTTCGGGGCGAAGGGGTGCCAGTTTGCCGGCCTCACATATTTCAGGCACACCAGGATGAAAAACCCCAGCACGAGCAGCTTGAGCACGACCATGCCGAAGTTGAAGTTTGCCGACTCCCGGATGCCCCAGACCAGAATGACCGTGATGAAAGCCACGATCACCAGAGCCATGATGTTCACGACGATAGGAATTCCAAAGATGTGCGGAGCTGCAGCGACGACCTGAGGCATCCTGGCATTCGCGGTAACGTAATCGATCGCCAGCCACGGCGGCAACTTCAGCCCGAATCCCTCGATGAAGGTGTTGAAATAATTGGCCCAGGAGATGGCCACGGCCACGTTGCCGATTGCGTACTCGATCATCAGGTCCCAGCCGATGATCCAGGCCACCAGCTCCCCGAGCGTGGCGTACGAATAGGTGTACGCGGAGCCCGAAACGGGCACCATCGAGGCGAACTCAGCGTAGCAAAGTGCCGTGAATCCGCAGACGATGGCCGTGAATACGAAGGAGAGCATCAGCCCTGGTCCGGCGCCGGGCCGGGCTGCATCGCCCGCGGCAGCCGTTCCGATCGTGGCGAAGATCCCGGCTCCGATGATGGCCCCCACGCCGAGGGCGATGAGGTTCAGCGGACCGAGGGTCTTCTTGAGCTGGTGGCCTTCCTCCTGCGTTTCCGCAATGAGGGCGTCCAGAGACTTGGTCGAAAAGAGATGCCCGAACCGTCCTGCCATGAGCCGCCAGTATGGAGGCATCACCCGGATCGAAAAAGAAGTTTTTTGCCGGCTGCCGGAATCTGCCCGAACATCCCCGGCCGGTCTCGATCGACACACCGCAAACCGTTTTGGGTCCTTTTTCGCAACTGCCGGGCCGGTGCTGCGTACTGGTTGGCAGCGATGGCTGTGCCCTGTTCGGGCCAAGGAGAAAACCGATGAACCGTTCCACCCTGCTCATTCTGGCGTCCGCTCTGCTGCAAGCCTTTCCGCTCTTCAGTCAGGCCAGGGCGCCCGTGGACGGGACGATTTTCAGCACCGCGCCGGTCACACTGAAGAAATTCGCGGATGTTCCTCTCCTCGAGCGCTACACCACCCCCGTCGAATATGCGGCGGATGTCACCGACCGCTCCTACGTCTACGAAACCGTGACCTACTTCAGCGATGGGCTGAAAGTGAAGGCTCTCCTCTATCGCCCGCGCAATGCCGCCCGCCGCTTGCCGGTCATCGTCTTCAATCGCGGCGGATATCTGGCCGTCGAGACTCCCGAGATGTGGCTATCCATGTTTCACCGCCTGGCTGAAGCGGGGTTCGTCATCCTGGCCCCGATGCTTCGCGAAAGCGTGGGCGGCGAAGGCCTGGACAAGGCGGGTGGAGACGACGTTCACGATGTCCTAAACGCCATCGAGGTCGCCACGAAGTTGCCCTATTCAGATTCCGGGAACATCTTCATGTATGGCCACTCCCGCGGCGGAATGATGACCTATCAGGCGGTTCGCGACGGTGCTCCCATCCGCGCAGCGGCAACGGTCGGAGCATTTACCGATTTTCGAGCTTTGATCGAATCCCGGCCCGAAGAATACGACCCTCTCATCGCCAAACTGTTTCCTGATTACGCGCAGCGCAGAGATGAAATTCAGTTGCGCCGATCGGCGCTCCTCTTCGCGGACCAGTTGAATGTCCCGCTGCTGATCATGGCCGGAACCAACGACAACGAGGTCATTCCCGCCAAAGCCATCGACCTGGCCGTCCTCCTTCTCCAGAAGAAAAAGACGGTCGAGCTTCATGTCTTTTCGAAGGGGTTCCACACCCTGAGAGATCGCGCGGGAGAACGCGACCGCCTGGTTACGGAGTGGTTCAAAAAAACCATGAACAGCGAGGCCCCACCCACGACGGCCCGCTGACAACGCGCCCACTCCGGCGCCTCGCTTGGGAAACGATAGAATCCCGCCGTGACCAACGGCGAGCGTCCCCTGCATGAGCAACAGCCATTAACCCGCTTCGGCGAGCGGGCAGGAGACTACTCCAGACATCGCCCGGATTACCCGGCGGCAGTGTTCGATACCCTGCTCGAAGGACTTTCTCCACCGATCACCGCCGCCGACATCGGAGCGGGAACTGGCATCTCCTCACGCGCACTCGCGGCCCGCGGCGTACAGGTTCTGGCCATCGAGCCAAATGAAGCGATGCGCCAGGCCGCGAGGGCTCATCCACGCGTACGCTTCCTCGAGGGAAGGGGTGAGTTGATATCTCTACCCGATGGCTCGGTCGACCTCATTACCTGTTTTCAATCCTTCCACTGGTTCGAAGGCGGGAAAGCTCTCGCCGAGTTTCACCGTATTCTCAGGCCTGCCGGGCGGCTGGGATTGGTCTGGAACATCCGTGACCGGAGCGACGCATTCACCGCGGCTTACAGCGAGATCGTCGTTCGCTACGCTTCCAGCCCGGCGGCAGAGGATCGTCCCGATATAGCAGACGCTCTCTTCGAGGATCATTCTTTTGCCGGTCTGGAGAGATTCGTCTACAGCAACAGGCAGCGCCTGGATGGCGAGGGTCTGATGGGGCGGGCGCGGAGCGTCTCGTACCTTCCCAGAACCGGACCACGTGCTGAAGAACTCTTCGCCGACCTTCGCGCTTTGTTCGAGTCGTGGAACAGGGATGGGGTCGTGGATCTGGTGTACGAGACGCTTCTGTACCGCGCCGTTCGCAACTGAGCGTTCAGGTTGTAAAACCTTCCATGCGGGCCAGGGAGATGTCTGCGCTACGCTACCGCCTCTTAGCTTCCGCGAAAAACGTGTCATCCCGAAGCCGGAGGCGAGGGATCTTCGGTGAGACTCACGGTGCGGCAGGCAATCCAAGCGACGGCCGCTGCGCGCCCCTCATCCGGCTCGCTTCGCTCACCACCTTCTCCCCGCAGGCGGGGCGAAGGACTGCGGTGGTTATGCTCGTCCCTCGCATCCTCTTAGAAACGCACTCCTCGCTGTTGCTCCGCTCGAGGCACGGACCGGCGCTCAGATCCCCGTGACTCGCACTACCTCTTCGAACGTCGTCATTCCCTCTGCCAGCTTCCTGAGCGCGGACTGACGCAGGGTGCGCATTCCCCTCTTCGAGGCCATCTCTTTGATCTTCAGGAAGTCTTCACCACGGTCGATGAGATCGCGAACCGCGTTGTCGATAGTGAGTAGCTCGAAGATTCCGGTCCGTCCGTAATAGCCGGTGTTGCGGCAGCGGATGCAACCGGCGCCCTCCTTGACGATAATGCGTTTCCCGGCCGGGGCCTGCAGATTGAGCATGCCCGCTTCCTCGTTGGTCAGGGGGCGGTTCTGTTTGCAGTCGTCGCAGATCTTGCGAACGA
Source organism: Acidobacteriota bacterium (assembly GCA_039931435.1). Lineage (GTDB taxonomy): Bacteria > Acidobacteriota > Thermoanaerobaculia > Gp7-AA8 > Gp7-AA8 > JBDTRY01. Next base: position 5,251 of record JBDTRY010000024.1, read on the forward strand.
GCCTCTGGGCCATCGCTCCTACGAGCGTCGAGGAGATGAGGAAGGGCTGAATACCCAGGTCGACCAGACGGGTGACCGAGGTCGCCGAATCGTTCGTGTGCAGGGTCGAGAAAACGAGATGTCCTGTCAGTGCGGCCTGCACAGCATTCTGTGCGGTCTCGCCGTCGCGGATTTCCCCCACCATGATGATGTCCGGATCCTGACGAAGGATGGTCCGCAGCGCCGAGGCGAAGGTGATTCCGATCTTGGGCTGAACTCCGGTCTGATTGAACTCGTCCCAGACCATCTCGATCGGCTCTTCGATGGTGGTGATGTTCAGCTCCGGCGTCGAGACGGCGCGCAACGCCGAGTAGAGGGTCACAGTTTTTCCCGAGCCGGTCGGTCCGGTGACAAGGATGATGCCATGAGGCCGGCGGATCCACTCGCCGAAAACCTTCAGCTCGTCTTCGTAGAAACCGAGTCCATTCAGGTCGCGGATCATCACGTCAGGATCGAAAATCCGCAGGACCACCTTTTCTCCGAAGGCCGTGGGCAGCGTGGAGACGCGAAGCTCGATTTCCTTTCCGTCACGCTCGGTCTTGATGCGTCCATCCTGCGGCCGTCGCTTCTCGGCAATGTCCATCCGGCACATCGTCTTCAGACGGGAGGTCACTGCCAGATTGACGAGCCTGGGCACGCGCTGAATCTCGTGCAGCACGCCGTCGATGCGGAAGCGGATTTGAGCGTGCTCACGCTTGGGCTCGACGTGAATGTCCGAAGCGCGGGAGTCGTAGGCGTGTTGCAGAAGATAATCGACAGCGTTGACGATATGCGAATCGCTGCTCTCGATCTCGGACCCGGACTTCAACTTCACATACTGCTCGAGATTACCGAGATCGAAGCCGGTCTTCAGACCGCGCTCGGCTTTAGTTACGGAGGAACGAAAACCGTAAAGCTCGTTGACGATCTGCAGGATGTCTGTCTCGCCGGAGACGACGATGTCCAGTTCTGTGCCGGCGATGTTGCGATAGGACTCGATGGAAGTGTGGTCGAAAGGATTGACCACAGCCACGACCAGCCGGCCGTTGCGCACCTGCAGAGGAATGAGCAGATGCTTCCTGGCGAAGGGGCGTGAGATTTTCGCCTCGATGAATTCGATGTCCAGCTTCATCGTGTCAATTTTGTGGAAAGGAACTCCGGCCTCCTCGGCGATGAGGCGGGCGATGAGAAAGTCGTCGATGCGCAGGCCTTGTCCGGAGGCATCGGTGAGGTTCAGCCCGACAACTTCCTTCACCGGACTGGCGCTCTCGTCCGACCGGCTTCTGGAGCGCGCCTGAATTTTCATCTGCCGGTCCAGGGTCTCGATCTCGGCCTTCTGCGCTTCATCGATGAAACCGGCACCGGCCAGAAGGTCGCCGATGAGTATCGGGGTGAGCTCAACGGACTTGCGCTTGCCGATCTCGCTGACGGTCATGCCATGGAATTCTAACAGTTGGGCGGCTGCTCGTTTGTCGAACGCCGTGGCGGGGCCAGTTCTGGTCTCACCAGTCGCCGAAGAGTACGCCCTTCAACTTCGAGCGGTAGCGCCGGCTCATGGAAACTCGTGTGCCGTTGTTCAGGATGACGAAGTACTCAGCTCCAAACCCGCGATACATCTCCTTCACGGCCTTGACGTTGACGATTGTGGCCCGATGGATGCGCAGGAACTCCGAGGGATCGAGTCGCCGCTCGAGGTCGCCGATCGAGTCGCGCATGGTGTAGCTGCCAGTGCCCGTGTGCAAGCGAACATATTTGCCCTCTGCCCCAATCCAGAGCACTTCGTCCGGCCGGATGAAGTACAAGCGATCGTGAGACTTGACCACGAACTTATCGAGGCGCCTGGGCTCGGTTTCGGCCGGCGGCGCGATCCGCTCCAGAAGTGAGGCAATCCTGCGGTCGAGGTCGTCGCGGTCATCCCCATCTGCTCCGCGGCGTGCCCGGCCCAGCGCCTCGTTGAACCGCCTGCGATCAAATGGCTTGAGCAGATAGTCGATGGCGTTGACCTCGAAGGCCTTCACGGCGTACTGGTCGTGGGCCGTCACAAAGATCACCGCGGGCAGCCTCGTGTCCCGGACTCTTCGCAGTACTTCGAACCCGTCCATTCCCGGCATCTGCACATCGAGGAAGAGCAGATCGGGCTTTTCGCGACGAATAGCCTGGACCGCCTCGGCTCCATTGGTTGCTTCGCAGACGACGTCAATCTCGGGATGCGAGGCCAGTAGCGTACGCACTTTCTGGCGCGCCAGCCGCTCATCGTCGGCGATGACCGCTCGCAAGGGGTGATCGCGATCTTTCACGCGGGAACCTCCGCAATGCGGAATGGGATTACGATGTCCACGATCACTCCCCCGTTCGCGCATGGCCCGAGACTAAATCGATGATCCGCACCGTAAAGTTGTTCCAGACGAGCGCGGGTGTTTGCCAGACCCACACGCTCCCGCGGAACATCGACGACGCCGGCGCCGTCGTCACGAACAGCGACGTGCAACTCCTCGTCTTTCCGACGGGCCACAATCTCGATCGATCCGCCGCCGGGCCGAGGGGCTATGCCGTGGTGAATGGCGTTTTCGATCAGAGGCTGCAAGGCCATGGTGGGGAAAGCGGCGCTGCCGGCTTCGGCATCGACATCGAACTTCACGGTGAGCCGGTCTTCGAAACGAACCTTCTCGATCTCCAGGTAGCGCCTGACGAATAGAAGCTCCTCAGCCAGGGAAATCTCCTGCTCCAGGTTCCGGTCCAGCGTCAGGCGCAGAAACTCCGAGAGCTGCGAGAGCATGGAGTCCGCTGCTTCGACGTCGCTGTACATGAGCGACGAGATTGAATTGAGGGTGTTGAAAAGAAAATGCGGCTGCAACTGCATGCGCAGGGCCTGGAGTTGCGATCGTGAGAGCTGCCCTTCGAGCTGGGAGGTGCGCAGCTCACGGTCCCGGAACTTCACGTAGTAGTCGAGGGCGAGATAGACGAACAGGATCAGCCAGTACGTTGGCAGCGAGGACTGGAAGTTCACACCGAAAGCGAAACTGATGCGGTGGGCCAGATCGTCTGCCGGCCGTTGCGCAGGGAGAAACGACAACACCGATTCGGCGATGACGATCTGCAGAGAGGTGAGGACGGCGCTCGCCAGAACATGCGCGGAAAAGCTCCGCCACCAGCGGCCGGTCTCGAAGCGATACCGCTCACCGACGGTCAGGACGATGGGCGTGAAAAGACCCCATAGATAGTAGTAGACGAAGTTGACCGAAAGCGCTTCACTCCAGGCCATCTGCGGAGAGAAGGCAGGGTTGTAGCGTGCCTGCGTGGCGAAATAGAGCCCGACCAGCGTCCAGAAAAAGAAGATCAGGAGCCCGATCTGCACACTGGTCGGCTTGCGGCCCATGCCCGGGATCATACGCCGTCGAAAGTGAGCTTGATCGTTCTTCGTACCGCTGGATGAACCGTCCGATCTACCGATACGCCGTTCATTCCCCGATAGCAGCCGTATGGCCCCACCCGCGTCAGTTTTACGGGCTTTCGCGCCGCTCATGCCCCGTTCACCACCTCTGGCGACATTCCTGTCTGCGCCGAAGCAGGGTCCCGCTACCTTCAGAGCATTCGGAGGACGGGCTCGCCCGGCTACACCGACAACAGGGGAGATTCATGACCACTGCGGACAGTGAACTGGCGGCGATTCCGTTCGAGAAAACAGAGAGGGTGCAGTGGTTCGGCCATCCGCGCGGGCTGGCGACGCTTTTCTTCACGGAGATGTGGGAGCGCTTCAGCTATTACGGAATGCGCGCCCTGCTCATTCTTTACATGGTTGCCCCCCTGGCCGGCGGAGGGCTGGCATTCTCCACGCCACACGCCGCGCTCATCTACGGCTGGTACACGATGCTCGTCTACGCCATGTGCATCCCCGGTGGGTTCGTGGCCGACCGGATCATCGGCCAGTACAACGCCGTGCTCATCGGCGGAATCGTCATTGCAGCCGGGCACTTTTCGATGGCGGTTCCACGCATCGAGTTCTTTTTTCTGGGGCTGGGGCTGATCATCATCGGCACAGGTCTGTTGAAACCGAACGTCAGTTCGATGGTGGGAATGCTCTACAGCAGGAGCGACTCCAGGCGCGATGCCGGATTCTCGCTCTACTACATGGGCATCAACATTGGCGCTACATCAGCCCCCATCGTCTGCGGCTGGCTCGGACAACGCGTGAACTGGCACCTCGGGTTTGCGGCCGCGGGCGTGGGAATGGTCCTGGGACTCATCCAGTACGTTCTGGGGCGGCGGCACCTTGACCCTGCACGCGCGCAGATCGCGTTGCGAAAGACCGAGAAGAAGGAACGCACTGCAGTCGCGCCGTTGACGCCCCAGGACTGGAGAAACATGGGGCTGATCGGAATTCTCTTCGTCTTCGCACTCATCTTCTGGAGCGCATTTGAACAAGCCGGGTCAACGCTGACCCTGTTCGCCGATCGCTACACGCGCACCTCGATTTTCGGATTCAGTTTTCCTTCGAGCTGGTTTCAGTCCGAGCAACCGCTGTTCGTCATCACCCTCGCTCCGGTCTTCGCCCTGCTCTGGGTGCGCCTGGGCAAACGCGAACCCTCCGGCCTTTTGAAATTCGCAATCGGACTCTTTCTGGTCGGGCTGGGATTTCTTCTGCTCGCCCCGGCGGCGCACATCGCTCAAAGCAGCGGTGTGAAGGTGAGCCCGATGTGGTTGACGGGCCTGTACCTGCTGCACACACTCGGAGAGCTCTGCCTCAGCCCGGTGGGGCTCAGCCTGGTGACGAAGCTCGCTCCGAAGCGGCTGCTGGGATTCATGATGGGTGTGTGGTTTCTGGCAGCGTCGTTCGGCAACTTCATCGCCGGCTGGGTGGCCGGCTTCTCCGACCGCGTTCCCCTCTCCCGGCTCTTCACGACAGTATTCGCCGTCGCTGCATGCGGTGGAGTGATCGCCCTGGTCCTGTCCCGGGGCCGGCTATCGAATGCTCAGACCACCGAGACGGAAAGTAGCGAGTCGGTTTAGGATTCCGTCACCGCACCTGAAGCAGTAGCCCCTTCAGATACTCTCCCTCGGGACAGTCGATGGAAACGGGATGGTCCCGGCCGGCCGTCAGTCGCCCGACGATCGAGGGATTCCGAGGAGCGTCGAGGGCCGCGCCGAAAATTATTTTCTGGAATAGCGTGGCGTCGATGTGGCCGGAACAGGAAAAGGTCATCAAATGGCCGCCGGGCCGAACCAGCCGCAGAGCGTGCAGATTGATGTCCTTGTAGCCGCGTGAGGCGCGGTCGACGTCACCGCGGGAACGGGCGAACGCCGGTGGATCACAGACGACCAGGTCGAACTGACGTCCGTCGTTCTCCAGCTTGCGCAGATGATCGAAAACGTCGGTCACTCTGAATTCGATCTGAGCCGGAGAGCCAAGCATCTGGTGATTGCGTCGGGCCAGTTCGATTGCCGGGCCGGAGATGTCCACCTCCTCGACCATTGTGGCGCCGCCGGCCGCGGCGTACACGCCGAACGCTCCGCTGTAGGAAAACAGATTCAGAACCTCGCCATCGCCGGACAACGTCCGGGCCAGACTTCGATTCTCCCGTTGATCCAGAAAGAATCCCGTTTTCTGCCCGGCTCCAGGGGTCACGACGAAGCGAATCCCATTTTCCGTAATGACGACCTCGCCTGGTGCTTCTCCGACGACGACATCTTCGAGGCTGATTCTCTCCTTTTTTCGAGTGGGAAGGTCGTTCTTGAAAACGATCGATCGAGGACGTTTTTCACGTTGCAGAATCCGGAGGACTTCGCCGCGCAGTGCATCCAGGCCGGCCGATCCGATTTCTACGACCAGCGTGTCGCCGTAGGCATCGACGATGAGACCGCTGACCAGGTCCCCCTCCGAGTTCAGCAGGCGCAGTGCGTCGGTGCCCCTATCGAGAAGTGCTTTGCGGGATGCAAAGGCCCGGACAATACGTTCTTCGAGGAGAGGGAGCTGGAACGGCTCGCCGAAGGACATCACGCGCAGCCGGATCTGGGAATGTGCCGAATAGAATCCGGAAGCGAGCAGAGTACCGGCGGAGTCGTAGAGATCAGCAACCGCCGCGTCCGACGAACCGTGCTCGCGATGAATGGCGCCACTGAAAATCCAGGGGTGGCGGTTGGAGATCATCCGCTCGCGACCGCGCTGCAGGATCAGTCTGCGGCGGCGCTCCGGTTCGAAGAGTGCACTCACAGGCGGATCATACAAGGCCTGAGAGGGCCGAGACTGCTGCTCATTCTCGAGGGAGCGGAGCGAACGACGAGCGAGGATGGCCGCTCCGGTGTACCGCGTGCGCGCCGGCGCGCTGACAGCGCGACAAAACGCAACGATGGCACTACGAGCGGGGGAAGCAAGGAAGGATCTTCACTTGGCATTAGGGCGGGCCGTCCTCGGTCCTCCGAAGATCTTCGCTTCCTTCTGGATGACATCGGCCTGGTCGCTATGACCTGCTCCGGAAAAGCGACGACTGCGCCGTCCGCACAACTACGGTCCGTTCGTGCGGTCCCTCACCGGCTATAATGATCCGCCGTGAGTGAAAAAACGTTCCGCACGCGTTGCCAGGAAGACTCCTACCGCCGGATGAAGACCTACCTCGACGATCTCGTCGACGAACACTTCGATGACGCCGAGCACTGCGACTTCTATCTGAAATATGGAACGACCATCGTAGAAATCTCCATCGAGCCCTACGAGCAGGACGACGTTGTCATCGAAATTCTGGCCTTCTGCGTTCAGGGCGTGGAGGCCTCCTCGGAGCTGATGCAGGAGCTGCTGCATATCAACTCCGAAATGCCCCTCGGCGGCTTCAGCATGGTCGACAACGACATCTTCTACTCCCACTCCTTCCTCGGGAGGCGACTCGACCCTGACCAGCTCGTAGCCTCACTGAACATCGTCGCTACCGTTTCGGACGAATACGACGAGAAAATCGTGCGAAAATACGGGGGACAGACAGCATTGGATCGCCTGCGCAGCACGTCGCGACGAATCAAGTCGGCACCTGCTGTTCATTGAGCGGCGGCATACCCATTGCTATTGCTAGAGTTGATGAGGACAAATATGGTCAGTGTGGTGTGGGTGGTCGGGGCGGTCATGGCGATCCTGATGGGTCCTGGTTGTACCGGTAGCGAAAAGCCCGGCGCACAAACCGCAGCGGCGTCAACCCCGCCACAGGCACAGAGGCAACCGGCTCCCGTCGATGCGCGTCAGACAATTCAGTCAATCAACGCTGCCATTCCTGTTTACGAAGGCGCCGATTACAACGGCGAGCTCACCCGCCGCGACGCCACGATGGCCCGCACTCAGTACGGGCCGGGAACCGTCGTATACACGCTGGCCACTCACGACTCCTTTCCACAGGTCTGGCACTACTACGTCACCTACCTCAAGCAGTTCCGTGCCTTCGCGCCGGTGGCTCCTTACCCACCATCGAACCAGATCGCACGCAGTATCGAAGTGAAACTGAACGAGGCTATGAGGGACCCGTTCATTCCGGGCGATTCACTGGACCAGTCCGGCAAGCAGGTCGTGCTTCAGGTTGCCGAGTCGGAATCCGGAGAGGGCAGCATCATCCGCTACATCGTCCGGCCCGAGCAGCCGCAGACTCAGGCGGTCGCTTCCGCGCAGGAACCTCCCCCCGCCAGCGATTCCTCAGCCGTGCGCTAGGGCTCCAGCTCAGACCGCCAACGTGGTAGGGCCGCATGGCGTGCGGCCGGTATTCTCCGAGACCGCTGCAGTCAGCATCCGGGTCGAGCGGAGCGAATGGCTCAGACTACCGGCCGCACGCAGTGTGGCCCTGCGGGATGGCGTGAGGCTGGCGATTGTCGAGCGAAGGATTCCCCCGTCCAGGTAGCCTGCGTCGACATGGCGCCGCTGGTAGCGCCACCTCGTCAGAATCGCGCCGGGACGGCCGTGCCGGTACAATGACAGCACCTGAGGAGATCCGTGTACCCCTGGCGCAAGATTCTCGTTCCTACAGATTTTTCCACCGCCGCTGCGTGGGTCTTCGACGACGCCATCCGCGCAGCCTCGCTGACGGGCGCGGAGATCATGATCCTTCACGTGCGCATGACGCACCCGTCGAAACCAGAACTTCTCCGATTCCCAGCCGATGCTTCGGTCTATGAATATGCCGAGCAACAGGAACTGGACCTGCTCCGGCGCTACGTCGAACGCAGCGCTCAGGACCTGAAGACCACCTTGCTGGTACGAACGGCGCCGGATCCGGCTGCGGAGATCTTTCGCTCGGCGAAAGAGGCCGACGTCGATCTGATTGTCATGGCCACGCATGCCCGCCATCACATCGCACATCTGTTCATCGGGTCCAACACGATGAAGATGCTCAGCCGCTGCTCGATCCCCATTCTCGCTATCCGTTACGGAATCAAGAAGCGCAGGGCTACGCGCACCATCGCCGTGCCCGTTGAATCGGCGAATACGATTCCGCCTGTTTTGAAGCTGGTGGGCGAAATTGCACGAAACGAAGGTTCGGAGGTCCACCTCCTCTCATGTGCATCGGGCGACCAGCGTGCGGCAGCGGCGGAATCGCTTGATCGGGCCACAGCGCAACTCGAAGGGTTGATCGTGCGCAAGTCTGTCATCGAGGCAAAATCTCTCGGCCGCGAGCTCGTGCGCTATTCCGAGGCAAACGACATCGATCTCATCGCCATCCCCCCCGATTGCGATCGCGAAGGAAAGCTCAGCGGAACGGCTGACGGAATAGTCAGGCAGGCTTCGTCTCCAGTGCTCGTCGTTCCTGGATGAAGCGTTTTATCAGACGCGAAAAACGGCAGGAGCCAGCGTCCGGGAAATGACACGACTACCGCGGCCTGTCATCCCGAAGCGAAGCGAGGGATCTTCCGCGCGTATAACGAAGGCCTTCTCACACGAGCGGGAGATCCCTCCTCGCTTCGCTCGTTCGGGATGACATGTTGGTGGATTCGGGTGGGCGTTTCATGAGAAGCGTCGCGCTATGCCATCCGGGCTGAGGCAATTTGACCCGGGGATGGCCTTGCCAGAAGGAGGGGTGGTGCGGGGTGAGGGATTCGAACCCACGACCCCCTGCGTGTAAAGCAGATGCTCTACCGCTGAGCTAACCCCGCGAGAAGGTCATTATAGCAATCGGCGCCGACGCCGCCGAACGTGATTGTGGTCCGACCCTTGATCTGCCTTTCTTCTCGTTTGCCGGTCACGGGGCAATGGAAGGACCATCGGGGTCTGTTCTGATCGGCAACCGGCGCGAACTCGACCGGTCTCGCTCGAGTTCTTTCAACGCTTTGCCCGACCGGGTCGTACACATCGTGGGTCTTTTTGAGCGCCCGGGAATCCTTTTGTCTCCTCGCGCGCTAGAGCGGAAGACGCCTCAGGCCATCACAGGCGGGGCATGCACGGAGAATCATGAAACCAGTCATCCGTTACGTAATCGGAATCGTCGTCATTCTCATCCTCGCCGCAGGAGCCTGGAGCTTCGTGAAGAGCCGCCGCGCTTCCGGGCAGGAGACTTTCAAGACGGTCCCCGTCGATCGCGGAGTCATCACCCAGAGCGTGACGGCCACCGGCTCGCTTTCAGCGTTCACAACCGTTCAGGTGGGCAGCCAGGTCTCCGGCGTGATCTCGGCCCTTTACGCCGATTTCAACAGCCCCGTGAAAAAAGGGCAACTCCTCGCTGAGATCGATCCCACACCATTTCAGGCCCAGGTCGAACAGAAACAGGCCCAGCTCAGAAAAGCGGTGGTCGACCTGCAGAACGCGAAGATCAATCTCACCCGCCAGGAGCGGCTCGTGGCGGCGGGGATCGTTGCCAGGGCCGACCTTGACGGTTTCATGGCCGCATACAAGTCCGCGCAGGCTGACCGCGATCTGCAGCAGGCTTCTCTCGATCAGACGCTGACCAGTTTGAAATACACGAAGATCGTATCCCCCATCGACGGCGTCGTCGCCGAACGACAATATGACGTTGGCCAGACCGTGGCCGCCTCCTTCCAGGCCCCGACGCTGTTCACCATTGCCCAGGACCTCACAAAGATGCAATTGCAGGCAGACGTCGACCAGTCCGACATCGGCCGCGTGGAGGTCGGACAACTGGCACATTTCAACGTCGACGCCTACCCGGAGGAAGACTTCACCGGGAAGATCACGGAGATTCGCCTCAACGCCACCGAGAACCAGAACGTCATCACTTACCCGGTAATCATCCAGGTCCCGAACCCCGATCTACGGCTGCGCCCCAAGATGACGGCGAATGTGACCATCGACATCGCCACGGTGCGGAACGCACTGCGCATCCCCAGTGCCGCGCTCAGGTTCAAGCCCGAGGACACCGATCTCAAGCAGCCTCGAAATGCCGCTGCCGGGCAAAACACTTCCGCCACGGCCGGCGGGCGTGGGAACACCGCCACCGCCAGCCCCGAAGGCGGTGGAGGGCGAAGGAGCGGCTCCGGATCGCGGGGAGGAAGCGTCCGTGGTGGTCGTGGCGGAGTCCGGGCCATCAACGGGGCAGCACAGGCTCCCGTAGCCACAGCGGTCGTCTACACGACCAATGAGAAAGGCGAGCTGCAGCCCGTGAACATTCGAACCGGAATCAGCGATGGTCGCGTTACGGAGGTGCTTGGCGGTCCGCTCAGCGCCGGCGACAGAGTCGTCACCGGCAAATCCACGGCAAAGGCAGCAGAATCGACGGGCCGGCCTCCGAGAGTTCCCGGGGGCGGACGCTTCTGATGCAACCGGTCATCGAGATCCGGGACCTGGTGAAGGTCTACAACATGGGGGAAGTCGAAGTTCCTGTTCTCCACGGCCTCAATCTGACCGTGGAACCGGGAGAGTTCGTAGCCATCATGGGCCCGTCAGGATCGGGGAAGTCGACTCTGATGAACATCATCGGCTCGCTGGACCGCCCCACGAAGGGAAGCTATTTCCTCAGTGGCATCGACGTCGGAAAACTCGATCGGAATGAGCGCGCCGAGGTCCGGAACTCGAAGATCGGATTCGTCTTTCAGAGCTTCAACCTGCTGGCACGGACCTCCGCGCTGGAAAATGTGGAATTGCCGATGATCTACAACGACGAGGCGCTGAGCAGTGAAGAACGAGCCAGACGAGCTCTGGGCTCACTGCGCCGGGTCGGTCTCGAAGGACGGGAAAAGCACTATCCGTCACAGCTCTCCGGGGGACAGCAACAGCGCGTGGCCATCGCCCGCGCTCTGGTCACCGACCCGGAACTCGTCCTCGCCGATGAACCTACCGGCAATCTCGATTCGCGCACTTCCGAGGAGATCATGTCCTTGTTTCAGGAACTGAACGACTCCGGGAAAACAATCGTGCTCATCACCCACGAGCAGGACGTTGCCAGCCACGCCAAAAGGGTCGTGCACATTCTGGACGGGCTCATTCAGAGCGACGAACAGATCAGGCAGAGACGAGCATCATAAGAAAATCATGAAAGCATCCGTCCTCCGATTCAAGAATATCGCCCGCGTGGGATTGAAGGCCATCCTCCGAAACAAGCTGCGTTCTTCTCTGACCATGCTCGGAATCATCATCGGCGTGGCCTGCGTGATCACCATGGTGGCCGTGGGCACGGGGGCATCGAATTCCGTGAAAGCGACCATCAATTCACTGGGTTCGAACTTCATCATGATTCTGCCCGGGACTTCCACGCAATCGGGCGCGCGGATCTTCTCCGGACAATCGACCTTGACTCCGGAAGACGCTCAGGCAATCCGCACGGAGTGTCCCTCCGTTTCCTATGTCTCTCCCGGTACCCGATCCAGCGGTCAGGTCGTGGCCGGGGAATTGAACTGGGCCACATCGATCTACGGAACGGACGTCGACTATCCGTTCATTCGCTCATGGAATGTTGCCGATGGCTCGTATTTCACGGACGTCGATGTTCGCTCGTCGTCGAAAGTGGCCGTGCTGGGCAAGACCGTGGCCGACAACCTCTTTATCAACCAGACTCCGCTCGGTCAGGTCATTCGCATCAAGAACGTTCCCTTCCGCGTGGTGGGAGTTCTCGAAGAGAAGGGAGGAAACTCCATGGGACAGGACCAGGACGATCAGATCCTCGTGCCCTACACGACAGCGATGAAGCGGCTGATGGGAACCCCGCGCCTGAATCTGATCTACGCTTCCGCGTCGTCGCCCACCGCGGTCCGCGATGCCATGGACCAGATCGAGGGACTGCTGCGGCAGCGCCACCGCACAGGGCGGGGCGAGGACGCCGACTTCATGCTCCGTTCGCAGGAAGAAATCGCATCGAGCGCCGAGCAGACCACGCGCACTCTTTCGATTCTGCTCGGGTCGGTGGCGGCAATTTCGCTGCTGGTGGGCGGGATCGGAATCATGAACATCATGCTCGTCTCCGTGACGGAGCGAACGCGTGAGATCGGCATCCGCCTGGCCATCGGGGCGAAGGGCCGGCATGTGTTGCTTCAGTTTCTTCTCGAAGCCATCACTCTTTCCATCGTCGGAGGGTGCCTGGGGGTGATTCTGGGCATTGCCGTCTCCAGAATCGTGGCTCACTTCACCGGCTGGCCGGTGGAGGTCACTGTCTTGTCGGTAGTCATTTCCTTCTGTTTTGCGGCCAGTATTGGCATCTTCTTCGGCTATTACCCGGCCCGCAAGGCCGCCCAGCTCGATCCGATCGAAGCTCTGCGATACGAGTAACTCCCCGCACTCTGGCACTTTCCCTGCAAAGTACTACCTCCCTGCCCAGTCGCGCCGCAGCGAATCACTCAGCAATGGCACTCGACGCGTCTGAATGCTCGACGAAAAGTGTCTGCACTGGTCACGGAAATCGTCAGGAAAGTGGGTTGGAGTGGCTTTGGAAGGACAACAGCAGGCACTGGTCGTCGACGATGACCCCCAGATCCGGCGATTGCTGGAACGAATCCTCTCTCGCGACCACTTCGCAGTCGAGGAAGCGAGCGACGGAGTCGAAGCCCTGGAGAAGATTGAGCAGCACAGTTTCGATGTCATCCTGCTCGATCTGATGATGCCCCGCATGGACGGATTCGAAGTCGTCCGCCGGCTCCAGTCCATGGCCCCCGAGCTGACACGCCGCACCATCGTCATCACCGCATTTCCCGAGAAAGCCTACGAGGCCCTCGGAAAGATCTGCAAAGTGGTCTCCAAACCATTCGACATCATGCTGCTTCGTCAGGTCGTCGAGGACTGCGTGAACGGCGGGCCGCAGATTCTCCCCTGCTAGGATTCTGCGCGGCAGAAACGCCCGACCGCGAGAGAGTGGAGCGGCGAGTCCAGATTCGATCCGATTCGAGCGAGCATAGTGGTTCTATGTGACGAGAATCGGGTCGAATGTGGGCCGCCGATCCGCTTTCGCAGCAGGGCGCCTTTCTGCCGCGTAGACTCCAAGGAGCCAGCGTCCGCTCTCAGCCGGTCGTTGAGCGAACCGACGGGCCCTGCATCTTCCCGGGCATCGTCGCCATCGATGCGGCAGCAATTCGACTGGTGCGATCGGCACCGGTGCACTGCGCGATCATGGGCAGAAGATCGGCGCGCATCAACGGTTTCGCCAGGACGCCGTGAACGGCGAACTCTCCGACACAGGCAACGGTGGAAGGAGATGCACCGGTGACGATGATCACCTTCTTCAAAATGGCAGGGTGCAATGCCTTCAGCTCGCGCAGCACCTCGAAACCATTCAGCCTGGGCAGGAGAAGGTCGAGTAGAACCGCAGAGTACCAGTTGCGCTTGATGAACCTCAAAGCCTCGTCACCGTCGCGGGCCACATCCACGGAAAAATGCTCGCGAGAGAGAACGGACCGAAGGTCTTCGACGGCGATTTCGTCGTGATCGGCGATCAGCAGGGGGCGTAGCGAGAAGGGCAACTGGATCCCTCCGCACACCAATCTAAATCCGAATTTGCACGTTTACAAGGAGCGGAAACGGAGAATCGAGCCAAACCCCGATCAGATTCCCCGATCATGGCGTCCCGATGCAGCGTCGAGGAGGGATCCCCTGCGCGCGCGTCAGGACGGCCGGAGTTCTACGAGCGAGAGAACCCCTTGCTTCGCTTCGGGATGAGGCGCGCTCGGTAACCGTCTGCCTGGGCCGGGCGTACAGCACCGTTTGCCCACGATTGGTATCTCATTCGCAAATAACTAAATACATGGAAGGTCCGAGCCGCTGGCGCCATATCGTTCTCGCCGTATTGACCACCTCGGGGTTGACGCTGATTGCAATCCCGGCGTGGGCGCAGAACCTTGTGATCACCACGCTAGCCGGAACGGCACCCACCTCCGGATATGCCGACGGACCCGGCAGGACCGCTTCGTTTTTCCTTCCCACCTCCGTGGCAGCCGATTCGCAAGGGAATGTGTTTGTCGCGGATGCCGCGAATCAGCTCATCCGTCGCATCGACGTCCAGGGCATCGTGAGCACGCTGGCAGGTGTTGCGGGTGAAACCGGAGAAAATGACGGTGCGGCGAACTCGGCACACTTCCGCAATCCCAACGGCGTGGCCGTGGACAGAGTGGGAAACGTCTTCGTCGCGGACACCGACAACTGCACCATCCGAAGAATTGGCCTCGACGGTCTGGTGTCGACGCTCGCCGGTACCGCCGGATCATGCGGGTCCACGGACGGCTCCGGGCCCGTTGCTAGCTTCGGTCATCCGACTGGTCTCGTGGTCGATGGTGACGGAACGATTTTTGTCGCGGACCGTTCAAATCACGCCATACGCAGGATTACCAGCGATCGCTTCGTCTCCACGTTCGCGGGCAGCCCCGGACAGCCGGGATCCGTTGATGGCCGGCGCCTCGAAGCCCGATTCGCGTTTCCCTTTTCCATCACGATTGACCGCACCGGAAATCTCTATGTGCCGGACACGAGCAGCCACACCATTCGCCGCATCTCGCTGGACGGAACGGTGACGACGTTCTGCGGAACACCCGATGTGCGCGGTGCCATGGACGGACCCTGCACAGCGGCCCGCTTCGATCATCCGTCTTCCCTGGCGTTCGACGACCTTGGAAATTTGTACGTAGCAGAGTCGGAAGGGGAAACGATTCGCAGAATCTCGCCCGATGGGAACGTCTCCTCTGTGGCCGGAGTGACGGGATTGCCCGGTTATCGCGACGGGCTGGGTTCTGCGGCGATCTTCTCGCATCCGTTCGGGCTTGCCGTCGCCCCGGATGGCTCTGTGATCATCGCCGACACGTTCAACCAGTCCGTTCGCAGCGGCTCGGCCGTGCCGACGTCATCGCGGCGTCGTCCGGCTCATCGCTGATCCTCCAGCTCGCCTCTCAGCGCCACCGGAAAATACGCAGGGCGATCGCGAACGAGAGGAGCCCCCAGACGAGGAGGACTGCCAATTGAGGAAGAAGGCTGGACATCGCTGCCCCTTCATTCATCACTCCCCGAAGGGCCTCATTGAGCGCCGTCAACGGAAGGGCACGGATAAAAGGTTGAGCCGCGTCCGGAAATCGTTGCGCTGAGAAGAAGACCCCGGAGACGACCCACATCGGCAGCATGACCAGGTTCATCAGGCCGCTCACGCCTTCGACGGTCTCGGCGCGTGCGGCAACGAGAAGTCCCATCCCGGCGAAAGTCATCGCACCGAGGAGACTGATCAGCGCCAGCAGAATCAGTGACCCGCGCACGGCAACGCCGAATACGAGCCAGCCGAATCCAACCAGTGTCACTACCTCGAACACCAGGAAGAAGAGCCGCGAGATGATCTGGGCCAGAAGAAACTGGCTGCGGCGCATGGGTGTGGCCACGAGCCGCTTGAGCAGTTTGCGGTTCCGGGCAGTGACGATCGAGAATCCCACGCCCCACATCCCCGTACCCATCAGATTCAATCCGAGCAGTCCGGGAATCAGAAAGTCTATGTAACGCGATCCCCGCTCTACGACGTGAACATCCTGTGTAGCCACGGGGTCGCGGCGCCCCGCAGCGCGTTGCAAAGCCGTATCTGCTTCCAACCTTGCTGAACGGGAATCCGGCCTGGTGGCGTCGTAGTGATAAACCACCGGGGCAGCCGGATCGACCAGAAGCGAAATTTTTCCCGACCGGAGACCTGCCTCTCCCTCACCGCGTTGATAGATGCGCGCCAGGAGTGCCCCGGAGGCGTTGAGTTGTGCGGCCGCAGCACGGGCACCCGATCCGGCGACAACACCGATCGGAATGCGGTCCGGCAGCTTTTCCCGGAAAGCGAATCCGAGACCGAGTGCCAGGAGCAACGGGAAGGCGAAGACCCAGAAAAGCGCCTCCGGAGTACGCACGAATTCCCGTGTTCGGGCCAGTGTCAACTCCAAGAGCGGCGAGCGTCTACTCATCGCGTAACTCCCGCCCGGTCAAGGCCACGAACACATCCTCCAGCGTGGCCTGATGCGTGGAGAGCGTCAGCAAGTGAGACGTAGACTCTTCCATCAACGCCAGCAGCGCCGGTACGGCCCGGGCAATGTCCTCGACCGTCAGCAACCAGATCGACCCTCGCGTCTTGACGCTGCGGACACCGGGAAGGGCCTCGAACCGTTCTGACTGTAGAGGAGGATGGCAGGTGAACTCCACGATGTTCGGTGCGTCGAGCGAGGCGATGAGCTCCGCCGGTGTGCCCAGGGCGATGAGACGACCGTGATCCACCACCGCGATGCGATCGCACAGTCGCTGCGCTTCGTCCATGTAGTGCGTGGTGAGAAGAATCGAACCGTCCCTTTCTCGAAACCGGGCGATCTGCTCCCAAAGCTCGAGCCGGCTTTGCGGATCCAGTCCTGTGGTTGGTTCGTCGAGGAAGAGGATGTCCGGGTCTCCAACGAGAGCCGTGGCCACCGCAAGCCGCTGGCGCTGCCCGCCGGAAAGCTTGCCTACTCTGGCATTACGCTTTTCCTCCAGGGAGAGCTGGACCAGCAGATCCTCCGGCTCGCGGCCTGACCGGTAGAACGAGCGAAACAACTGTAGCGTCTCGAACACGGTGAGTTTGTCGTTCAGCTGCGTCTCCTGCAGCGAAATGCCGATACGTTCACGTAGACGACGATCGTCCTCGCCCCAGCGCATGCCCAGGACCATGACCTCGCCCTCGTCGGACGGGGTCAGACCCTCGAGGATTTCGATGGTCGTCGTTTTCCCGGCGCCGTTCGGTCCCAGAAGCCCGAAGCACTCGCCGCGCCGGACCTCGAGATTGAGCCCGTCGACCGCCACCACATCCGCATACCGTTTTCGAAGTCCGCGACATACGAGGGCTGCAGCATTGCCGTTCATCATTGGAGAGTTGCCATCTTTGATCCGAGTGCGCATTATTCACAGAACTCCCCTGCCTGTCGCGGACATCCTCGGGTTATCGGAATGACCCTTTGGCATCCTGGCCAGCCCGGTTTTCTTTTTTGCTTTGCCGTGTCTAACTCGGAAAGGAGCGCGTGATGACGGCATCAACTCAACTGCTTGCACCTGGTTCGTCGTCCACCGGCCCGAGGACCGAAGGGAAGGCGCATCCCGCGGGCGCCATCCGCCCGGACCCCAGGCTGTATCAGATTTTTGCCCTTTCCTCGCTACTCCTCTATGGACTGGTCAGGTTGAATTTTCAGATTGCGATCGGGGAAATCCTGATCATCCTCACATTTTCTCTTTCCACCCAATACCTCTGCACGAAGTTGTGGCGGCTTCCTCGCTTCGATCCTCTGAGCGCGATGATCTCGGCGCTCTCCTTGATCCTGTTGCTGAGGACCAACTCCCTGGCGCTGATGGCGCTGGCCGCGATGATCACCATCAGCAGCAAGTTCCTCCTGCGCTGGCGCGACAAGCACATCTTCAACCCGACGAACTTCGGCCTGGTGATCATGATCGTTGCCACTCCGGCGGTCTGGGTTTCGCCCTCTCAATGGGGAACGGCCACCTACTTTGCTTTCCTCCTGATTTGCCTGGGCGGCCTCGTCGTGAACCGCGCAGCACGCAGCGACGTGACGTACGCATTTCTATTTTTTTACGTGGCCATTCTTTTTGGACGGGCACTCTGGCTCGGGGATCCCTTCTCCATTCCGCTGCGCCAGCTGCAAAGCGGCGCATTTCTCATTTTCACTTTCTTTATGATCTCGGATCCCAGGACCACTCCGGATTCGCGTGCAGGACGGATCCTGTTTGCCGCCAGCGTAGCCATCGGGGCCGGCTTTGTTCAATTCGTCCTGTACCGCACGAACGCTTTGCTCTGGTCCCTGGCCATAGTGGCCCTGACCACGCCACTGATCGACCTGCTGCTGCCCGGCAGCCGCTACCGCTGGCTTTCGTCCCTCCAACCCCATCGACCTGTTCGTTCTGAAGGAGCTGCATCATGAAAAAGTGTTTTCTGGCTTTCGCCGTCGCATTTCTGACGCTGCCTGCGTCGCACCTCATGGCCTTCTGCGGCTTCTACGTCGCCAAAGCGGACACGAAGCTCTACAACAAGGCATCGCAGGTGGCCATTGTCCGCAGCGGGGACCGCACCGTAATGACCATGGCCAACGACTTCGAGGGCGACCCCAAGGAGTTTGCTATCGTCATCCCCGTCCCGACCGTACTGCAGAAAGGGCAGATTCACATCGCCGACAAAGCTCTGCTCGATCATCTCGATAATTACTCCTCGCCCAGACTCGTCGAGTACACCGACGACAATCCCTGCCAGAGGCGCTACCTGGAAGAGGCCATGGCCGCTCCGATGGCCATGCAGAAATCCGACGCCGCGGCTCGACGGCGCGCCGACAGCCTGGGGGTAAAGATCGAAGCGCGTTACACGGTCGGTGAGTACGACATTCTCATCCTCTCCGCCAAACAGAGCAGCGGCCTCGAAACCTGGCTCGTGGAGAGCGGCTACAGGATCCCGGCCGGTGCCAGCAGCGTCCTGGACAGCTACGTCAAACAGGGCATGAAGTTTTTTGTGGCCAAAGTCAATCTGCAGGAACAATCCAAGCTCGGCTTCAAGTATCTCCGCCCCATCTCGGTGGCCTACACCTCTGCCAAATTCATGCTCCCCATCCGTCTGGGTACGGTGAACTCAAAAGGCACGCAGGAGCTCTTCATCTACGCCATCACTCCCAAGGGCCGCGTGGAGACTACGAACTACCGCACCGTCAAGCTTCCTTCCAACGTCGATGTCCCTGTCTTCGTCAAGGATCAGTTCGGACAGTTCTACAAGGCCATGTTCAACCGCCAGGTGATCCGGGAAAACATGAAGGTGGTCTTCCTCGAGTACGCCTGGAACATGGCCTCCTGCGATCCCTGCTCGGCCGAGCCTCTGTCGCAGGCCGAGTTGCGCGAGCTCGGCGCATTCTGGCTCGGAGACAACCAGAACCTCTACGGCGGCCAGCAGGCCTTCCTCACGCGCCTGCACGTTCGCTACGACGGTCCGCATTTTCCCGAGGATCTCTTTTTCCAGGAGACCGGGGACTCGGAGAGTTTTCAGGCCCGCTACGTTATGCATCATCCATGGACCGGCGACGACTCCTGCCGCGAGGCCGACAACTATCGCGCTGCGCTTCCAGGGCGCAGAGAGACGGAAGCTCTGAATCTGGCAAACATCACCGGCTGGAACGTGAATGACATCCGCCGGAATATGGGAATCAATCGTACGGCCACGGTCACGCCTCCTGCCGCTAAGGCAACGCCTCCGCCAGCGGATGAGAAGAGCTGGTGGGACAAGATCTGGCACCGCTGAGCCGAATGGCGGGGCCAGGATAGACAGAGAAGGAGGCTCGAATGAACAGGACCATTACAGCAATCGTCTTTTCGATGGTGGCGTTGCCCGCCGCTCCCCTGCTGGCCTTCTGCGGCTTCTACGTGGCTAAGGCCGACACAAAGCTCTACAACAAGGCTTCGCAGGTAGCGATCGTCCGCAGCGGGGATCGCACCGTCATGACCATGGCCAACGACTTCGAGGGCGACCCCAAGGAGTTCGCCATCGTAATTCCCGTCCCCACCGTGCTGCAAAAGGGGCAGATTCACATCGCCAACAAAGCACTGCTCGATCATCTCGACAACTACTCTTCTCCCCGACTCGTCGAGTACACGGACGAGAATCCTTGCGCGCCTCGGCCACTGCGCATGCCGATGTCCATCGGTATGGCTTCCGGCGCCTCCAACATGGCCAGGGACGAACAGCGGGCCAAGAGCCTGGGGATAAAGATCGAAGCGCGTTACACGGTCGGTGAGTACGACATTCTCATCCTCTCCGCCAAACAGAGCAGCGGCCTCGAAACCTGGCTCGTGGAGAGCGGCTACAGGATCCCGGCCGGTGCCAGCAGCGTCCTGGACAGCTACGTCAAACAGGGCATGAAGTTTTTTGTGGCCAAAGTCAATCTGCAGGAACAATCCAAGCTCGGCTTCAAGTATCTCCGCCCCATCTCGGTGGCCTACACCTCTGCCAAATTCATGCTCCCCATCCGTCTGGGTACGGTGAACTCAAAAGGCACGCAGGAGCTCTTCATCTACGCCATCACTCCCAAGGGCCGCGTGGAGACTACGAACTACCGCACCGTCAAGCTTCCTTCCAACGTCGATGTCCCTGTCTTCGTCAAGGATCAGTTCGGACAGTTCTACAAGGCCATGTTCAACCGCCAGGTGATCCGGGAAAACATGAAGGTGGTCTTCCTCGAGTACGCCTGGAACATGGCCTCCTGCGATCCCTGCTCGGCCGAGCCTCTGTCGCAGGCCGAGTTGCGCGAGCTCGGCGCATTCTGGCTCGGAGACAACCAGAACCTCTACGGCGGCCAGCAGGCCTTCCTCACGCGCCTGCACGTTCGCTACGACGGTCCGCATTTTCCCGAGGATCTCTTTTTCCAGGAGACCGGGGACTCGGAGAGTTTTCAGGCCCGCTATGTCATGCATCATCCCTGGACTGGAAACGACACCTGCCGCGAAGCCGACAACTATCGAGCCGCGCTTCCCGGCAGGCTCGAGAAGGAAGCTTCGAACCTGGCAGGCCTTACCGGATGGAATCTGAACGAGATTCGCGGAAACATGAACATCCGCGCATCAAACCGCACGCCAGAGGAAGAAAAACCCTGGTGGAACACGCTCTGGAACCGTTAGTTCCCTCGTTCGCGGTTACGCTCGGGATCAGAAGGCGCCGGATCCTGCCTCCGCTCACCTGCAGCCATTGAATGTTTTCGATTCCTCAGCGAGATGAGGATGCCGACGATCATCAGCGCCGCGAGCACGAGAGAAGACGTGATCCGGCTCAGGTTCAGTCCACCCATGGCCAGAGGCTTGGTGAGTGTGTCGCCGAGGGTTGCCCCGAGAGGGCGGGTCAGAACGTAGGCAGACCAGAAGATCGTGCTCTTGGGAATGCCGGTGAAGAAATGCGCTGCAGCCACGAGCACGAGCAAGCCGGCAAAGATCAACGCCCCACGCTGAAAACCCAGTCCGGTATCGTCGGCCACGCAATCGCCGAGGGCAGTTCCGAGAGTGTTCGAGACGAGGATCGCCACCCAGTAGAAGACCTCATCGCTGCCTTTGGTGATGTGCTCGAACTTGATCGCTCCGGTGAATCGCCGCCAGAGAAAGAGCAACGCCAGGACTGCAAGAAACAGAATGATCGACGACCTGATATAGCCGAGACCGAGCGTCCGGTCGAGGTAGTCCGACATCGTCGTTCCCACCGTGGTGGTAGTGACGACCACAAACCAGTACAAGAAGGGGTGATAACGCCTGGCGATGACTTGAATGGCCACGCCCACGACGAAGAATGTGAGGAATATGAGCGTACTGACCGCGTAACCGAGGTTCAGTGTCATGGACAGGGCGTCCCCACCCGTCTCGCCCACCGTCGTCGCCAGAATCTTGATCACCCAGAACAGCAGAGTGACCTGGGGAACTTTACTGACGATGCCGAGGAATCGATCCGTATCGGATGGAGAGATTTCTTCAGCGTGCTGCGTTGTCAAACGATCTCCTTACTCAGGGATGGCCAGTAGACGACTGCAATTCTCGAACCCTCTCGTGGCGGGCATCATCTATCGCAAAACCGCAAACCCTCGTAAGGCCGCACGGGACGCAGCCGGTAGTCTCCGGGAGAGGTTCATCGATTCCGCGTTCTCGGAGGGTAGGGAAAGCAGTCGGCCACACGCCGTGCTGTCCTGCGGGCATTTGAGGTTGATTGGCGGGGCCGACGGGACTCGAACCCGCGACCTCCGGCGTGACAGGCCGGCGTTCTAACCAACTGAACTACGACCCCGCATGGGTTGGACTTCTGGGAACGGCGCGCCGGAATGTCGAATTCCCGCGCGGCTCGGGGCGATTGAGCGCTCAACTGCATGCCTCAGCATGAAGCCCCGGAAGCGCCGCGATGCTACTGGCTGGGCAGAGGGGTGTCAAGGTTGCGGGGATGATCGTGGTTTGCATCGTCGGGGCTTCCACGGCCGAACCTTGTGAAGTTCGGCTGCGCTTTCGGGCAACCGGGAAGGTAGAAGAGATCCTTCGCTCGACGCTTCAGGATGACACGCCCTGGTAGTCGTGTCATTTCCCGGCACCGGCGTCTTTACTCTTCACCCATTCTGTGGCGTGGCAGACCAGCAGCGCGTCATCCGACAAATGAACAATTACTGGTACACCGGAAGCACCGCGGCATCACGGAGCCTCGGCAGGGCCGCGTCCTTTGCCGAGAGAATCGGCTCGGTGAGCGGCCAGGCCACTCCGATTTCCGGGTCGTTCCAGATGATGCCCCGATCCGACTCTCCGTCGTAGGGTTCGGTGCATTTGTAGACCATCTCCGCTTCCGGCGTGAGCAGGCAGAATCCATGAGCGAACCCGGGAGGAATCCACAACTGCCGTCTGTTTCCGGCCGACAGTTCGCAGCTAACCCATTTCCCGAAGTGAGGCGAGCCTCGACGGATGTCGACGGCCACGTCGAATACGCTCCCTGAAATCACTCGCACCAGCTTGCCCTGCGCCTTCGGCTCCTGATAGTGCAGGCCGCGAACGACCGGCCCCCGGGAAAAGGAGTGATTGTCCTGGACGAAAGGGAACTCGATCCCGGTCGCTTCGGCGAGCTTCGCGGCGTGATAGGTCTCCATGAAGAATCCACGGTCGTCGCCGACGACCTTCGGCTCGATGACCAGGACTCCGGGAAGCTCGGTTTCGATGACTTTCATGATGAGGACAAAAACCGCAGCAAGGATAATGCATCGGTCAACTTTGCCGGTCTTTTCATGATAGCCGAGCGGCGCAAGTTCGTTTGGAACCTCTGGCCATCGCCCCAAATGACCGGCAGGACGGAATATACTGCCGGGTGCCGTCGGGTTCTCCGGGGGTTCAGCTGCTCACATTTGCACAACGATGAAACCCTTCTACATAAGCACAGCGATTCACTACGTCAACGACCTGCCGCATATCGGGCATATCTACGAGAATGTCGTCGGCGATGTCATCGCTCGTCATCGGCGAGCCGCCGGCGATGATGTTTTCTTCCTCACCGGAACCGACGAGCACGGCCAGAAGATCGAACGCTCGGCCTCGAAGCAGGGCATCCTCCCGATCGAGCTCGCTGACCGCGTCGTTGCCGTCCATCAGGAACTCTGGAAGCGGTTGGGGATCTCCAATGACGACTTCATCCGCACCACCGAGGCCCGCCACCGCTTTTCAGTCTACGAACTGATCCGCCGCATCGGCGAGCGAATGCCCGACGACATCTACCTCGGGGAACACAGCGGCTGGTATTGCAGCAACGAAGAGACGTTCGTCCCCGACACCCAGGTCGTGAACGGGAAGTGTGAGAACGGCCATCCCGTCGAGCGCACCACCGAACAGAATTTCT
>JBDTRY010000025.1:0-28644 GCA_039931435.1 Acidobacteriota bacterium
GGCAACCGGGAAGGTGGAAGAGATCCTTCGCTCGACGCTCAGGATGACAGCCGGCCATAGCGTTTCTTTCCCTCTGGTTCAGCGCCCTCGCTGTTGGTGCGCTCGGGATGACACGATGTGGTAGCCGTGTCGACCCGGACACCGGCGCTTACGCCGCTCCCCCATCGGGACAACCAGCGGGCCCTTTCTGATGTGGCCGAACGTTCCGATTCGTCTATGCTTCGATTCGGAATTCGATCGTGATCGTCCGCATCGCACCTGCAGGAGACGATGGACTACTCGTGGAGCTGCCCTCAGGCATCTCCGCTTCCGAGCTGCATGAAGCGGCGCGCTTCGGGCGTGGCCTTCCTGGTGTGACGAGTTGTACCACCGGCTACTCTTCGCTGCTGCTCTCCTTCTCCGCATCAATCGACCGAAACGCCGTAGCCGGCGCCTTCGCCAATTTTGTTCCGCTCCCGGGAAAGGCTACGACGGCCAGCGTCATCCATCACCTCGCACTGTCCATTCACCCCGGGGACGCCCCCGATCTCGAAGAGCTGCTTTGGAAGTCGGGCACGACCAGGGCGCAGTTCGTGGCCACTCTGGCTGAACTGCAACTCACTGCCCGATTCCTCGGGTTTCGCGCCGGCTTTGCTTACCTCGATGGAATTCCGAGCGGATGGGAGATGCCGCGTCGCGCCGCGACCCGCTCCCGTGTTCCCGCCGGCTCGTTTGCCATCGCCGGCACGACGGCCGCTTTTTATCCGGTGGAGTCTCCCGGGGGTTGGAACCTGATCGGGCGCACGGACGCTCCGCTCTGGGAACCGGGCGCGGAGCAACCAAATCGAATCGCAATCGGAGACGTGGTCATGTTGGAACCGACGGAAGAGCGATTGTCTCCGGCGGTCTCTGCGAAACCGCGGGCGGCCAACCCGAAAGAAGGACCGTTCGCGGAAATCATCCGGGCGGGCAGCTACACAGCCATCGTTCCGAAACGGGAGCTGACGCATATCCTGAGTGGAGGCACTCCTGGGGGACCGTTTCACATCGCCGCCGCCGAAGCGGCAAACCTTGCAGCGGGAAACGCTGCCGAGGCCACGATCCTGGAGTGCGCGCAGGTTGGGCCGGCAATGCGCATTATCGAAGATGCGTTGCTGGCCTGGAGTGGTGCTGAAGTGATGATCCGGTTCAATGGAACCGAGGTACCGGTTACGAGCCGGTTCGCAGCTGCTGCCGGGGACGTTCTGGAAGTGGGAAGAATGAAGAACGGCTTTCGGGGATACCTCGCGGTCGCCGGTGGTTACGCGAACGATGCATGGCCTGAGTTGACGGCAAATACGCTCGATCGAGGCGCGCTGCTCTCACGGGGGAACGATCGGCGCGATGCGAATCCCCGGTGGCGACCGGTACCTCAGGTCACTTCGGATGAGGTCACCGTCGTGGCCGGACCGCACCAGGTCAGCGATGCCTTACTGGAATGGATCGCCTCGCGGGACTGGAAGGTCACGCCCAATTCGAATCGAGTGGCAGTTCGATTCCACTGCGGAGACTCTTCATCGTTTGCAATCCCGGGAGAGCTTCGATCGTGCGGGATGACCTTCGGTACGGTGCAACTGCATCCTTCCGGCGAGATCGTAGCCATGGGGCCGGACCATCCCGTGACGGGCGGTTACCTGCAGGTCATGACCGTGATCGCCGCGGACCGCTGGAAGCTGGGACAGTTGGCCCCGGGAGACTCGATCCGCTGGAAGGTTCGGCGAGAGGAACGGGGAATCGTCGCGGACTTCTGATCGGGCCCGCGACGATTTCCGTTGTCAGGATTTGTCGCCGTAAACGTAGCCTTCCCGAGCCTTGATCCGAAACTCCGGATTGCGAAGCGAGACGTTGATCTTCTGATAGCCCGATTCGCCTCTGGGCTTGTTCGAGTAGTAGCTGAGCATGTAGTACCCGTTGTTCGCCTTCTCGATCTGCTTGAGGGGAGTGGTGAAATTCACCACGTTGCGGAAGTATTCACCTCCCGTGGCGCTGGCCATCCTCGACAGCGTGTCTTCCTGCGGGTAGTGCCCGACGACATTGCGAAGCAGGTTGATGGCATAGACGCTGACGTTGGCCTCGTTCAATGCCTGAACCATCGGACGATAGTATGTGTCGTCATTCTCCAGGAATTCGGGCATGTTCGGTGCCGTGTCGCCGATGCCGACGGAGAACATGGCCATGACCTTGCGGGCCGGAACCTGGGGCAGGGCGTCGGCGAGGACCCGGACGGCGTCGTAGACACGGCCGGTGCGGTACATCATCGTGCCCATGTTCAGGTTCTTCATGATTGAAAAGTCATCGGCGTAGGCGGGCACCGCGGACAATCCGTCGGAGAACATCACGGCGTCGTCCAGAGCCTTCTTCAGAATCCTTTTGTCAGAGGTGAAATCGGCATAGATCTTCAGACGGGCATCGTGACCGACGATGGCCACTTTGTCCTGTGGTTTGAGTTGCTCGTCGATGAACTGCCCCGCGGAACGCTTGACGCGCAGAAGCTCGCTCTGAAGCCCGAGGCCGATGGGTGCGCCGAGTAGCTTGTCGAAGAAGATGATGAAGTAGCGTTCCTCGTGGACACGCTCCACCTTGAATGCCGCTTTCGTTTCAGGCGAGTCCAGCAGCGTGCGGTTGGTGAAATAGTCGACGGACGCGATTTCCTGTGGGGTGCCGTCTTCTTTGACGACGAAATCATCCTTGCCCAGGCCGAGAATCTGGTTTCCTCGCCGGTCGGTGACAGTGGCGTCGACCAGGACCAGGTTGACGTCGAGTTTTTCCTTGAAGGGTTGTTCGGGCTGGTCGGAGGACTGCGCGGCCAGGGGAATGGCACTGAGAACACTGAGCAGCAGAATCGGGATCGTTTTCATGGGCGGGAACCTTCTTTCAGAGAGTACAACGAACGGAATGAGTCCGTGGATTCCTTGGAGAAGGGAGGGGGGCGAAGAAGTAGCAGATGGGAGGCGAGAGCGTAACCTTCACCTCGTTGCCGCAGGTTGAATTGGTCGGGGCAAGAGGACTTGAACCTCCGACCTCACGGTCCCGAACCGTGCGCTCTACCAGGCTGAGCTATGCCCCGGAAAATTGAAATTCTGAGGCCCTGAGGGCCTCCACGGAAGGAACGCGGATTGTAGGAGATTTCAATCCGGCCGGTCAAACCGCCTTACTGCCTCCCAGTTAACCACGGTGTCCCGAGGCTCATTCCGAGCCTCAGGTTCCGATCCTCGAGCGTTCCCGATCCCGTATCATGACCGGATCGCCCGGACTCGCGAACTCCCGCCATGAAGGTGCCCGATTGAAACCACTGATAAAATTTCTCGTCGTCTTCTCTCTGTTGATTCCCGCTCCCCTCATGGCCTGGGGTGAAAAGGGCCACTATGCGGTCAACGAGGCCGCTACCTACGGTACGCCGACGAGCATGCCGGCTTTCTTTCTGGAAGCGTTTCCTCGGCTGGTTTACCTCGCTTACGATCCCGATCGCTGGCGTAGTGGCGGCGATTCGATCGAGTCCGTGAATCCTCCGAACCATTTTCTCGATTACGAGTTCGTGTCGTCGCTGTCGTTGCCTCGAAAACGTTATGAGTACATTGCGCTGCTTTATTCGTCGGGGACGTTGCGCCAGCACTCACTGAAAGTCGACGGCCCCGGCTTTCTGCCCTGGAAGATTGCCGAGACCGCCGATCTGCTCGAGTTGCAATGGCGGATGTGGCGAAGATCGCAGCCGGGAACGGTCGAACGCGAGCAGATCGAGCAGAACATCATCAACGCTGCCGGCCTGCTCGGTCACTACGTCGGGGATGCCGCGAATCCCGATCACGCCACGGTCAACTACAACGGATGGACCTCACCGAATCCGAACGGATACCCCATCGACTGCGACGCTCACTGGCGATTCGAAACGCAGTTCGTCTCGCGAGACATCGAAGCATCGAGCGTCTTCCCTCTGCTCCGGCCCGCGCAACTTCGCGGTGATTACTTCGCCACGGCCCTGGAGGAAATCCGAGAGAGCAACGGGCTGGTGGAGTTTCTCTACCGGCTGGACCGTGACGGAGCCTTTCAGCCGCACAGCCGAACCGAACCGGCCGGCCGTCAGTTTGCGCTGGAACGCCTTGCCGCAGGAGCGTCCTACCTGCGGGATCTGTGGTGGTCGGCCTATGTGCGCTCCGGAGAGAAGCAGGTCCGGGAAGACTGACGCGCACAGCAACCGATCGATGATGTACTCAGGGGACGTTCACGAAAACCAGTGTCACAATTCCAATCATGCAGGAGGTCAGTTCAGGCGCAGCGGGTTATGTCCCAACCCACGTTACGTCCGGGACTCCTGCTTGAAAATTCGCGTACCGCGCCGCCACGAAAAGGTAATCAGAAAGCCGGTTGAGATAGACGATCTGGTTCGCGTTCTCCGTCTCACTCTGCAGCGAGACCACGCGCCGCTCGGCACGACGGCAGACCGTACGCGCCACGTGCAGGTGCGCGGCCGCTGGCGCCCCCCCGGGAAGAATGAAGTTTTTCAGCGGATGGAGATGCGATTCCATCCTGTCGATCGCTGACTCCAGCCCAGCGGAACGTTGTTCTGGAACCCCCGGGAATCGCTCGCCGTGTCCCGGAGCCGCCAGCTGGGCACCGAGGTCGAAGAGGTCGTTCTGAATGGCCCGAAATTCACCGTCCAGCTCGGAATCAGGCCAGCTGGCGCGAACGACCCCGATGAAAGAATTCAGCTCGTCCACCGTACCGTAAGCCTCGATGCGCGGGTCGCTTTTCGGTACCCGGTCCCCGCCCAGAAGCGAGGTCTCCCCGTCATCCCCTCCGCGCGTATAGATTTTCATCGCAATCCTCCATTCTCACAGTTGCGCGAACGCCCGAATTCTCCTATCGTGGCGATGTCCAAATCTATCCGGAGGAACTATGTTTCGCAAACTTACACTCCTGACGGCAGTGGCTCTGATCGCGTCAACCGTTACAGTCCAGCAGATGTTCGGCAAGGGCAAATCATCGAACCGTTTTGTCGACACGGACGATTATAAGAAGGGCGAGTACGACAAGGGAGTCATCGAGGACTATTCCAACCTTGTGGAAGGGGATGGCGTGGAGTGGGTCTACGTGGCACCGGGCATCCATCTGGCCGATTACAAGGTCAAAGTGGGAACATTCAAGAACAAGTCCGACGTGACCAGCAACTCGATGATGAAGTCCTTCGAGCAGACACTGAGCGAATCTCTGGAACGCAAGGGTTCGAAGGGGGCGAAGGGCACGCTGAGCGCGGAGGGAGCAGTCTACTGGGCCGAGCGCTCCAGCCAGGGCAAACGATGGATCCCGTATGCCGGAGGCCATCTGGCCCAGGCAGGGGTGGGAGCCGAGGTCATTCTCCGCGACGCCAAAGGAGACATTGTGGCCGAGTTCCGCCATTCAGGGCGGGAAGGCGATCGCCTGGAGTCAGCGGCCGAGGAAGTGGCTGACGATATCGCCGGGTATATTTCGGATCACTAAGCGATCGACATCGCTGCAATGAAAAAGGATCCGCGCGCGATCCTTTTTCGTTTCCGATCGATCGGCTATTCGTCCGATTCAAGCTGGCGGATGCGGTCCTTGACGACCATTTCAGCCATCTCCGGAACCACTTCCCAGGCGATGTTCCGAATGAGATCTTCCGACATCAGGCTGACCACGCGCCTGGCAATCCGTTCGACATCGTCTTCCGAGAGCCCGGCAGCCCGCTCCTCTTCATTTTCTGCCGGAACGCTCTCTTCGGCCGGTGAATACATATCCATCGACGGAGAAGTCTGCGCGATTGCTTCTTCGGCGGAAGCGGAGGCCGTGTCGTCGGAACCCGGTCCGGACAGCGCCCAGCCATGTTCCTCGGAGGCCACGGTCGCCGCCGAGGAGAACGTCGGTTGAGCAGGGAAAGGGACGGGGCCCGTTTCTTCCTGCTCCGGTTCAGGCTCGGGCGAATCGTCTTCGTCGGGCACGTTGAGTGATTCAGGTGCCGCCTCGAGGGACGGTTCCGCTGGTGCCGTCGCGGGCCACTGGGTGGTCTCCGCCGACCAGGGTTCGGGCGATTCTGCTGCTGCTTCTCCGTCGTCCGATGCAGGTTGATCCATCGGAGTAGTGTTCTCTTCTGCCGGCTCCGGAGTTTCATCCCTGGCTTGCTGCCAGTCTGTGCCGATCCGGGGGAAGGGAAGAGTTCTGCCGTTGGACACGTCTTCCTGTTCGTCATCGGCCGAAGGCGAGGCGTCGTCCTGTACTTCGTCTGACGCCCACGATGACGCGGCAGTCTGGGGTTCAGACTGATCGTGGCTGTCCGCTTGAGAATCAAAACCGGTCCCCTCGGATGCAGAGAACGGTTCGGTTTCCTCAGAAAGTTGCGGGTGATCGAGCTGCCGGTCCTGTTGTCCTTGCTCGGGCGCGTCGTCACCGTCGGGTGTGGAGATATGTTCCGCTTCTTCGAAGAAAGTCGAGGCGCTGCCGCTCTGAGCGTTCACGTCGATCGATTCGGGGTCGGCCAATTCCAGACCTGATGCAGATGGGGAACTGGGGCTGTCTGTGGCCGACGTTTCGGGCGCCCAGCCGCTGGCGAGAAATGGCGACTCTTCTTCGGTCCGGGAGGCCGCTCCGGCGGAATGCGCAATCCCGGCTTCCTGCTCGAGCGGAGGAATCTGCCATGGCAGGGTGAGGTCGGCTTCCGCGTCCGGCGGTTCGTCGGACTGGGGGAAGACCGCATCATCCGAGGCGGTCTCGATGGGGCCAGCGACGTCGGCATGGGCAGCGTGATCGGGCGCGCTCGCTGCGGTCGTCTGCTCTGACGTGAACGAAGGCGCCACCTCGGCGGAAGGTGGCGGTTGGCGATGTCTTGCCTCGCTTGCTCGAATGAGCTCGTCGACCTTCTGAATCAGGCTTTGGGATTCGAACGGCTTGGTGACGATGGCGTCACAGCCTGCTTTCTCAGCCCGATCGGGATCGAACGGTTCAAAGGTACCGGTGAGAAGAATGACGGGGATGTCCCGGTAGTCGGGATGAGACTTTACGTATTCGCAGACTTCGTAGCCGTTCTTTTCCGGCATGATGATGTCCGAGAGGATGATGTCCGGCCGGAACTCGGTGAGTTTCTGAATGGCTTTCGCGCCGTTGGATGCGGAAATGATCTGATAATCACCATCTGAAAACGTCAGCTCGACGACCTTCTGGATCGTGATGCTGTCATCAGCGAGCAGAATTTTTTTCGCCATCTTTTGTAAGCTCCGAATACCTCGGCAACGTAACATCCAGTGAGCATGCAAGTCAACGATTCAGCGGTCCGAAACCTCTCCACGTCAAGAAATTACCTGTCCCGCAATCGCGCTCATGAAGCACCTCCGCGTTCCTGACGAGTTGGGGCGTGCTCGTTATGCTGAGGGAGCCAGGCCAGCGGAGGATCTCGTCGATGAGAATCGCGCCCTGGGTCGCGGTTGCAACCGGGAGGGTAGAAGAGATCCTTCGCTCGACGCTTCAGGATGACACGCCCTGATAATCGTGTATTGGACAAATGGGTACCACCTGACTTGGTCTCGACGCCGTGAGCGTTGTTGCGCCTCCTCAGCATAGGAGCCGCTATGCCTGCGTCGGCGCGCCTAGCTCACGTCGCCGATTCCTGCGTCATCTGGTACCAATTCATCCAATTCACGCCACTGGTAGTCGTGTCATGCCTGCGCCACCGGCGGGTGTGTCGTTCTCCCGCTCGGGATGACCGCGATTGGACGTCGTGCCATGCCTGCGACACCGGCACGTGCGCCATCCCCGCACAGGATGACTGATATGCTTTGCTACCCCGATATGTTCGAGAAATGACCTGCTGGATGAATGCGCCCTTTGACTGCTCAGCGCGATCGACCTCAGAGAGGCGCTGATGGTCGGCCGCGGGCGTCCATTCGCTGTCTACGGCCATCGCGGGACGCCGCTCTCGGCTCAGGAAAACACGCTGCCGTCATTCGAGCAGTCCGTCGCCGCCGGGTGCGGATTCGAAACGGATCTTCGGCGGCTGGCCGATGGCACAATTGTGCTCGTTCATGACGCGGTGGTGAGCGGCTTTCGGGTGTCGAGTCTTACCTGGGAAGAGATTTGCGAACTGTCCGCTGACGTCGCGCGGCTCGAGGAGCTGCGCCCGTTCTCTGGAAGGTCCCCGATGATTCTCGAAGTCAAGGAAACTGGATGGGAGCAGCAGGTCGTGTCCATCACTCGTGACTGGCGCGAGGTGGTGATCTCCTCGTTCAGTCTGGAAGTCCTCGCGGCGCTGAAGGCAGCAGCCTGCGAGCACCCGCTGGGGCTGATCGCCGAGCAGAATGTTCCGGAGGGCGCTGCCCTGGCCGCGGCCCTCGGCGTGGACGTGTACTTTCCCCACTACCGGCAGGTCACACCCGAGCTGGTGGCCAGCCTTCACGAACAGCAGATCAAAGTAACAGCCTGGAGTCCGAACAGCCCGACGATCTGGAACGACCTGCTCGAGGCCGGCTGCGACGGATTGATCACGGACCTCCCCGCCCTGGCGATGCAGTGGCTGAAGACTCTGACCTGAAGGCGCTCAACCAGGACGGCCGTGACGACAACGTTCGCGGTTTCGCGTCAACCTGCTTTCCGCCCGGTGCAATGGCCGGCCACCGGGTTTTCGCTGGTTTTAACCGTGGATTACGCGAAGGCGAAGGCACTCCCAAGGCAGCCTTCCGCACAGCGTCCCAGGATCCCGGGTTCGGGGACCAAACCGGGCCGTCAGCCCCGCATGAAGCTCGATGCAATGTGCTAAACTCGGCGCCAATCAGAAAAACTGAAACTCGGGAGGGGCAGCGGATATGACGGTTTGGGAGTACAAGATCATCAACATCCGCTCGGAAAATTACTCGATGGACCCCCGTCGAGCTGAGGAACTGAACCGCCTTGGCGCTGAGGGTTGGGAGCTGGTCAGCATCACCTCGATCAACTTCAAAACCGGCGCGACCGATCACATCGGAATGGTCTTCAAGCGCGAAAAAGTGTGAACACAGCCATCCGGGATCAGGCCCACTGATCTGCGACCAGGAACCCTTCTTACGGCCCGCTGGGAACTCGAGCACAGGCGCTGAGTCCTCACGCCCCCAACCATACCGTCACTGAATTTGATATCTTCCCGACTCCTGCGTTCGGGAAGAACATCCATGTCCGAAAGCCGCCCACCACTCCTCCTCGTCGTCATGGACGGCTTCGGCTGCCGGGGGGACAAGGACTGGAATGCCGTGGCCCAGGCGAACACACCGGAGCTTTCGCGGCTGTTTCAGGACTTTCCCTGGACGACGCTGGAAGCGTCGGGGGAACGTGTGGGGCTTCCTGCCGGGCAGATGGGCAACTCCGAGGTCGGCCACCTGAATATCGGTGCGGGACGAGTGGTCGATCAGGACATCATCCGGATCAGCAAAGCCGTGCGCAATGGGGATCTGGCTGGGCATCCCGTCCTTGTCGAGGCCATTGAGCGCCTGAAGCGGACAGGGCGCTGGCTGCATCTGGTGGGCCTGCTCTCCGATGGAGGTGTCCATTCGCTACAGGCGCATCTGCAGGGGCTGATTGACGCCGCCGTTGCCAACGGGATGCCGCTGCAGGAAGGGATGCCCTCGATTTTCGTGCACGCCATTCTCGACGGCAGGGATACCCCTCCGATGTCGGCCCGTCACTACCTCCGCGAACTTCTGACATTCATCGACGACAAGCCGCAGGTTCATCTTTCGACCTTCATCGGCCGCTACTTCACCATGGATCGCGACAAGCGCTGGGATCGCATCAAGCGCGGATACGACCTGATGACTCTGGGTATCGGAATCGAAACGAGTACGCCATTCGGATCGATCGAGCGTCATTACGAAGCGGGAGTAACGGACGAATTCATGGATCCCCACGCTCTTCTTCTTCGTGACGGGGCGCACCGAGGGAAAATTCGAGACGGCGATACGGTACTGTTTTTCAACTTCCGAGCGGATCGCATGCGGGAAATCGTCACGGCGCTCAGCGCGCCGGACTTCGACGGTTTCGATCGCAGCGTTTTTCCGGCCGTTGACCTCATCTCCATGACCAGGTATCACGAGGAGTATCAGTTCCCTGTACTGTTTCCCCCACCGGTGATCTCCGGAAATCTTGGAGAGGTCTTCGCCAAAGCGGGCCTGAGCCAGTTGCGAATCGCGGAAACCGAAAAGTATGCGCACGTCACCTATTTCTTCAATGGCGGTTCGGACCAGGTCTTTCCCGGAGAGGAGCGCACCCTCATTCCCTCGCCGAAGATTGCCACCTACGACCGTCAGCCGGAGATGTCGGTGTTCGAGCTGGCGGACGCGGTGGTCAGCGCCGTGCAGTCGAAGTCCTTCGACGTGATCGTGCTGAACATTGCCAATCCGGACATGGTCGGGCACACCGGAGTCATGAATGCCGCGGTGGCCGCGGTCGAAGCCACTGACGCGGCGCTGGGAAAGATTCTCGCGGCAGTTCAGGCTGCCGAAGGCGTAGCACTCATCACCGCCGATCACGGAAACGCCGAGATCATGTTCGATCCTGCTACCGGGCAGCCGCATACGGCACATACCACCAGTCCCGTTCCCCTGATCCTTTTCGATCCACGGAAGCGTTACGGCACGCTTCGGGACGGTGGCGCGCTCGAGAACGTGGCCCCGACGATTCTGCAGATACTGCGGTTGCCCAAACCGAAGGAAATGACGGCCCAGTCGCTCCTCGAAACCGGCCGATGATCGAGCGGCTGATCGTCGTTCGTCATGGAGAGACGGTGCATAACCTGCGCGGTATTGCACAGGGTTGGAGTGACAGCGAGCTTTCCGAGACCGGGCTCGTTCAGGTCGGCAAGGCCGCCGAGCGCCTGGTGACGCTGTCGCCTACCGCGGTTTACTCCTCCAGCCTGCCGCGTGCGGTGACGACGGCGGAATCGATCGCCGGTGCCCTGGGTCTGAACATGATCGTTCTCGACGAGCTTCGAGAAATGAATTGCGGGAGATGGGAAGGGCTTCCTTTTCTTTCAGTGCGCCGAGACGAACCGGAATACTTTGCTCGCTGGTCGGCGGATCCTGCCGTGCCCTGTCCCGAGGGCGAATCCCATACCGACGTGCGGGCAAGAATTACAAAGGCGCTTCAGCGGGTTGAGCTGGATTCTGATGGCGCTCCCTCCAGCCCGGTCCTGGTATCACACGGCACTGCAATCCGCATCGCTGCTACGGTGCTGCTGGGGTTACCTCTGGAATGCGCCAGGCAATTCGCGCAGGACAACGCCGCCATCAACATTTTCGATCGCCGCGGTGGGGCTTACATCCTGGAACGATGGAATGATGTGACTCACTGGCGGGAAGGAAAAGGATGATTCTCGAAGAGATTACGGAGCGGCTCAGCGAAACCTTGCGCAGCCGTGTCTTGAACCGTTTCGGTCACGCTGTGGAGCGCGTGGTCCTGCAGGTCCCGCCGAAGCTGGCCATGGGAGATCTGGCCAGCCCTCTGCCCCTGGAGCTCGCCCGTGTTTTGAAAAAGGCGCCGCGGCAGATTGCCGAAGGGATTCTGGAGGGCATGGAGCTTCCTGCTCTGGTGAAGAAGGCTACTGTGGAAGGAGCGGGTTACCTGAATTTCCACATCGACAGGGGTGCTTTCACCGCCTCGTACATCAATGCGGTCATGGCTCCTCCCGCTCCTGCCGGAGAGCGTGTCCTCGTCGAGCACACGAACATCAATCCGAACAAGGCTGCCCACATCGGCCATCTGCGAAATGCGGTCCTTGGAGACACCCTCGTCCGCTGTCTGCGCTGGCTTGGCAACCGCGTCGAAACCCAGAATTACATCGATGACACCGGCGTACAGCTGGCAGACGTAGTCGTCGGATTTCAGCGATTGCTCGGAGAATCCGAGGCCGACGTGCAGGCCCACATCGACGATTCCAGTTCCCGGTTCGACTACTTCTGCTGGGATCTCTATGCCCGTGTCGGCAGCGAGTACGAAAAGAATCCGGAAGCAAAGGAATGGCGGAGGGAGGCGCTGCACAGAATCGAAAACCGCGAAGGGGAAACCGCCCGCATCGGCTCAACCGTCGCTGAGGCGGTGGTGCGCCTCCATGTGGCCACAATGCTCCGGCTGGACATCCAGTACGACGTTCTAACGAAGGAGAGCGACATCATCGCTCTCCATTTCTGGGACCACGCCTTCACACTTCTGAAGGAGTGCGGAGCTGTGGTCCACGAAACAGAGGGCAAGAATGCCGGTTGCTGGGTGATGCGCCTCTCCGACTCCGCCGAGTTCGAGGGCATGGAGGAGCCGGACAAGATCCTCGTACGCTCGAACGGAACCGTCACCTACGTGGGGAAGGACATTGCCTATCAGCTCTGGAAGTTCGGTCTTCTCGACCGCAGCTTCGGTTACCGGAAATTTCTGCAGTATCCGGACGGCCATGTCCTGTGGGAGTCGACGCATGAATCCACGGGCGCGCCCGCTGCCGCGCACTTCGGTGGGGCCACCCTGGTCTATAACGTCATCGACACACGTCAGGCTTACCTTCAGAAAATCGTCAAGGAGGGCCTGCGCCTTCTGGGTCATGCCCGGGAAGCGGACCGCTCAGTCCATTTTTCCTATGAGATGGTAGCGCTCACTCCCGAGACAGCTTCCGCTCTGGGGATGACCATCTCCGCCGATCAATCAGGAAAGAATTTTCTGGAGATGTCGGGACGGAAGGGACTGGGAGTGAAGGCTGACGACCTGCTCGATGCTTTGGAGGCAAAGGCCCTCGAAGCGGTTCAGTCGGGATCCGTTCGGGCCGGACAGAGCGAGATGAATTTCGAAGAGCTCGCCCACGCTATCGCCATCGGCGCCATTCGATACTTCATGCTCAAATTCGGTCGGAACAAGGTCATCGCCTTCGACTTCAATGAGGCGCTCACCTTCGAGGGGGATTCAGGTCCGTACCTTCAATACTCGACCGTGCGCGTAGAGAACATCTTCAGGAAGTTGAGCGAGCGAAACGTGGAGTCCATGCTTGATCGATCATCGATCGACTCGCTGACCATCGGGGAAGAGATGGAAGACGAGCTCTGGGAAATTGTGCGCATGAGTGCCGAAACGCCGGCAGTGATCCGGCGTTCGGTGGAGTCCCTGGAGCTGTCGATGATCACCCACCACGCCCTGGAAATGGCCCAGAAATTCAATTCGTTCTATCACAAGTTCCCGATCCTCAATGAGAAGGATCCGGCCTTGCGCCAGCAACGCGCCGCATGCGCGGAAGTGTTCCGGCAGACGATGCAAGGCCTCCTCGGTCTGATCGGGATTCCCGTGCCCGCCAGGATGTGACCTCGGTCACGCAGGAGCGAATCCCAGCTGCTTACTATGAGGTCCCGTGCCGGGCAGAGAGGCAGTCTTCTTTGACGTTCTCTTGACGGACCGGGGGTAGTGTTGCTGCCCGAGGGTAGGAATTCTATTGTCGGGAAAAGGTACTTGCTCGAACGAAATCGTGCAAACGGATGGGAACTATGTATCGAAACTGGACGTGGCAGGATTGGATCCTGCGAGGACTGATCGTCCTCGGTGGCGGACTGGCAGCGACGCTCTTCATTCTTCAGGGAAAGGCCGAGGTTCTCCCGGCGCTTGCGATTGGTAGCGTACTGGGAGTTCTCCTGATGGATCGCGGAGCCGGAGATCGGATCTAAGCCGGGCCGCGTTCGATTTCTCGAGGCGAACAGAAAACGCAGTGCCGATTCCCGGATCGATTCCGGGAACCGGATCTGGCCTTGCCTGAAGACGAGTCCTACTCTGCCTTCTGAACGTTCTCTGCCTGCAGGCCTTTCGGCCCCTGTTTCACGTCGAACTCCACTCTCTCACCCTCGGAGAGTGTTCGGTATCCACTCTGGTTGACGATGGCCGTGTGGTGAACAAACACGTCCTCGCCGTTGTCCCTTTTGATGAAGCCATAGCCTTTATCGTTGTTGAACCACTTCACTACCCCGGTTTCAGGCATGCTGCATACCTCCATTCATTGCAACGCGCTCTTCAACTGCATGGCGATCCCATGCTGGCGACGCACAAGGCGCGCCAGCGGCGTGAACCTTGAATTTTGCAAACTCTGGGCCGTGGCATCCTCGGAACATCCCTTTACCAGATCAGAGCCCTGTTCTCTCCGATGACCCGGAACCCCAGCCGCTCGTAAAGGCGGGTGGCGACGAGGTTGAAGTCGTTGACGAACAGGGTCACTTTCCGGCCACGACGAAGCAGGTGTCCGCAGATTTCTCTCAGAGCTGCGCCGGCCAGACCGCGATTACGGAATCGTGGCGAGGTCCACACTCCCATGAGTTGCACGGCCTCGTCTGTCACCGCGGAAAGCTCGCACTTGAATACGACTTCCCCGTTTTCGATCTGCACCAGGGAGCGCTGCATGGCGATCAGCTCCCGAACCCTTTCGCGATAGCTGAAGGCGTCGCGCTCGAGCGGGTCGATACCCACCTCCTCGCGGTGCATTGCCGCACAAGCGGGGACGAGCAGATCGAGGTCGCCGGGCCTTCCGTAGCGGACGCGGTCCAGATCTCCCAGGAACTGTGCATGTTCGAGTGCGTAGACTGGTTGTCGCAAGCGTGACACCGTGGGCGGGGTGAGCCGCCGTCGAAGGTGCGTCCACAAGCCCTCCACCAGATCGGCCTCGGAGACGATGGCCCGGACCGGGATGCTGCGATTCAGAATGCGTTCAGCCACGAGGGACAGCGCGCCGTCGAGGGCCGGCCGCTCCCGGGGCCTGGCCGCAGCCAGGATGACGTTGCCGCCGAGCGAGGCCACACAGATCGTTCGATCGCCGCTCCGCACTTCAACCGTATGGGTTGCGGTCAGTCCTTCTTCCTGGATTTTGGATAGTAGAAAGACATTGAGCAGCGGCTCCCTGCCGAGGAAAGTCAGAATGCGTCCGCGGTCCACATCGTGGAGGACGCGAACGGACCATGTCGATTCCGAAGTGCGAAACAACAGAGTCATTGCAGATCTTCACCGCCGTTGTTATAGCTGCTCGTTGACCAGGTAAAAGGCTCCATCCATCAACTTATGACCGATCCCGCGGTCGCGCCACTCGTCCAGGTGACGTTCCACCGATGTTTTCAGGTCGCTTTCAAACGCTTTTTTCAACCCCGAGATGATTGCAGGGTCGACGATACCCATACTGATCTCATCATTCAACTCGAATGAGCGATCGTCGAAGTTGGTGGAACCCACACAGGCCCACTGGTTGTCGACGATCATGATCTTCTGATGGAGCAGGGTGGTCTGATATTCGTAGATGTGGATCCCGTATTTCAGGAGATCGCCGAAATGGTGATGGCTGGCATGCTGCACGATTGGTGCGTCGGTGACCGTCGTTGCCGGGAGAACAATGCGGATGACCACACCACGTTTTGCCGCTGCTTCGAGCGCCTTCAATCCTTCCGGATCCGGAAGAAAGTACGGGTTCTCGATGATGATTTCCTTCTTCGCCGAAACGATTCCCAGGTAGTACATCAGCGCCACGGCCGAGTTTCCCCCCATAGGGGTCATGTAGGCCAGGTGAGCGACGGCGTGTCCCGGCGTGAGCGGCGGGGGAAAGTATTTCGGTCCGGCTAACACCTCGCCGGTCTGCTCGATCCAGTTTTCTGAAAACGCGCCCTGCAATCGATTGACGATCGGGCCGCGAACGCGAACAGAGGTATCGCGGAACTCGTGCTTGTTGCGGGCGTTGCCTGTCCATTCCGGCGCCACGTCGTGGCCGCCGGTATAGCCGATGCGGCCGTCGATGACGCAGATCTTGCGGTGATCGCGGTTATTGAACTTCCCGATGCTGGCCAGGGTGAAGTGGTGATACTTCGAAATCTTGCAGCCGGCCTCCTTCATCATCTTTTCCAGCTCGTTGGGCATGGGCCGGGTGCCGTTCGAGTCCAGAGTCAGCCGCACTTCCACGCCTTGCCGGGCCTTGGCGGCAAAGATCGTCGCCAGGCGAGTGCCGATCT
This sequence comes from Acidobacteriota bacterium, assembly GCA_039931435.1. GTDB lineage: Bacteria > Acidobacteriota > Thermoanaerobaculia > Gp7-AA8 > Gp7-AA8 > JBDTRY01. The sequence goes on from JBDTRY010000025.1 coordinate 15,987, forward strand.
CTCCCTTGTGCCACAGGTAGGTTTCGAAGTGAATGGTCTCTTTGGCTGCCTCCAGGTCAGGGATGAGGCGTTCGAAGAACTGACCGTTCTGCAGCAACTCGATTTCGTTGCCGCTATCGAGTGTGCCGTCGCTGAGGCTGGCGATCGAGGGCAGCATGGCGGTGAGGTTGCCCGCCCGCGCCACGTGGAATCTTGGATTGGTGCTGTGCTTGGTCGACCAGAGGAGAAGGGCGGTGAAGAGCAGAGCCAGCACCGTCCCTATGAAAATCACAAGAGGCAGCAGGATCATCGTCGTTCCGTGATGACGTGAAATTCTGAATTCGTTTTTCAGTTCCATGGGTCTCCTCAATTGGTGCGTTCGTCCGCTCCCGTCCATTGCAACGTGCTCACCACAGGCCAGTGATCAGACGGTCCACTGTGAAGGACATGGGTGTTTTGTGCCTTCCATCCCGCCGGAACGAGGATGTAGTCGATCCGCTGTCCGGTCAGAGGATGGGTGATGAGACCGGAGCCGAGGGTGTCCAGAAGGGAACCTGCGGTACGTAATTGCCGGATCTCGGGATCTTCGGGAGTGGCGTTCAGGTCGCCCATGAGGATATATGGATTTCCGCTCCTGCTTACGATCGTCTTTACGCACGCTGCCTGGGCAATGCGAGATCGCCGTTGCAGCCGTCCCCAGGCCTCGAAGTGCGTAACGTAGACATTGACCACGCCGCCGCGAATGGCGATCGTCGCCTCCAGCAGGGAACGTGGCTCGCCCTGACCGGGTAAAGCCCAGACGCGAGTGGACAGAATCTCCCCGCGAGTGAGAATTGCGTTGCCGAAGTCTCCGCCCATGAAATGAAAGCTGGCACCGAAGCGGCCATGCATTCCGGTGAGCTTTTCCAGCAGTGCCGTCTGATCCACGAAGCGGGATTGAAACGTGCCGTTATGCACCTCCTGCAAGGCGACGATGTCGGGGTGCGCATCGTTGATGGTCCTGGCGATTTCCTGAACATGGTTCCGGTTCAGGAGCACGGCGTGTCCTTCGGTGTTGTAGGTCATCACCACCAGTTCGCCTGCGGGGCGACCAGTGGTGTTCCCCGCCAGCGGGCCCATGGAGTAATCCATGAGACGGCAGGCCCCGTTGTCACTGGTAAGGTTGGCCAGCTCCCAGACGACGATCGCCAGGATCGCCAGTGAGGCGATCGCCAGAACCCGGCCGCAACCTGCCCGCTTTCGGACGACTTCCGCCGAAATCGGCGGGGTCACGCCAGCGTCCGGTTCGGGACGGGTCGCTGGCTTCTCGTCCGGCGTCATGACAACTCAGCAGCCGCGGCGTTGTCAACGATGACCGTCACGTCCGGATGCCTTCGCAATGACGATGCCGGAAGATCCTCGGATGCTGGTTCCTGTTCCAGCCTTCGCACGATGGACGCCTTCTTCGTCCCGCTGGCCATGACGATGATTTGCTTCGAGGAAAGAATCGTTGCGATTCCCATGGTGATGGCTCGATCGGGAACGCTGTCTTCTCCAAAAAACGAGGCATTGGCCTTTCGGGTGGATTCGCTGAGACGGACGACCCTCGTGCGGCTTTCGAATGAACCACCCGGCTCGTTGAATCCAATGTGACCGTTGGTTCCCAGGCCAAGGAAAGTCAGGTCGAGACCGGCGCCGGCGATGGCCTGCTCGTAGCGAGTGCACTCGAGAGGCAGAGCTTCGTCCAGCGTAAGCCTGGGATGATCCCTGCGGATCGCTGTGGCCAGACCGTCCGGGATGTTCCGCCGGGAAGGATCGAGATCCACGTGATCGAAGAGCCGGCTTCTCATGTACGTGCCGTAACTGGCAGGATGATCCGGAAGGATTCCCACATACTCGTCGAGGTTGAAGGTGGTGACGCTGCTGAAGCAGTGATACTCCTTGTGACACGCTCTCACCACCTGCGCATACATACCCTCGGGAGTACGACCGGTGGGCAGTCCGAGAACCATCTGAGGCTTGAGAGCGAGGGCGCTGAGCATCAACTGGGCAGCGAGGACTGAGAGCGCGTCATAGTCCTCGACCACCTCCCACTTCATGATGGATGCACTTCTCGTCCTCTGACGAAGGTGCTGGCGATGCGCAGGTCGGGCGTGATCACGACGAGATCGGCGTCCATGCCCGGTTCGATGCGCCCTTTGCGATCGCTTAATCCCACGATCCGTGCCGGGACCTCTGAAGCCATGGGCAGGGCAAACTCCAGGGGAAGTCCCGCCAGTTCCACCATGTTTCGCACGGCATCCATCATGGTCAGAACGCTTCCGGCCAGTGTGCCGTCGTGAAGGCGAGCGGCACCGTCGGCGACTGTCACTTCGTGCTCATAAAGCTCGTATCGTCCTGGAGGCATGCCGCAGGCGCGCATGGCGTCGGTTACCAGACAGGCACGCCCCTCTAGCGCCCGGGAGAAGTAACGAAGGATGGCCGGGTGCAAGTGGATGCCGTCGGCGATCAGCTCTGCGCTGACCTTCTCGGAGATGAGCGTGGCGCCGACGACGCCGGGCTCACGATGGTGAAACGGGGCCATGGCATTGAAGAGGTGCGTGACGTGACGCGCTCCCCATTCGAACGCTTCGAGAGCCCTGCCGTAAGAGGCATTTGTGTGTCCAAGGGAAAAGAGGACACGATCCTTCAGTCGTTCGATCAGGGGGTGAATACCCTCGAGCTCGGGGGCGATGGTCATGATCCATCGCAAATCGGGAGCCGCCGCCAGAAACGCTTCCGCCTCGATGACATCCGGTGCCCGCAACGAAGTCTCGTCCTGCGCGCCTTTGCGCGCCGGATTGATCCATGGACCTTCCAGATGGACGGCCACGATCTCCGCGGCCTTCCCCGGAGGTTCGGCAGAGGTACCGGCGATGGCCGTGATGGCCTGGAGAATGCGCTGGTGAGAACCGGCCAACGTCGTCGCCGCAAGCGCCGTGGTTCCATGCCGGGCGTGGAACTCGGTGACGGTCCGCACGGCTTCCGCCGTGCCGTCCATGAAGTCGGCCCCGGCTGCACCGTGAACGTGCAGGTCGATGAAGCCGGGCACGATCACGCCATCGACATGAACTGCGTCGGCGTGGTCGGCGGTGTCGACGGAGTTGATCAGTCCATCCTCCAGGGTGACGGTGGCGTTTTCCATCCAACCTCCACGGATGAAAACGCGCCCTCGAAGTGCAAGCCGTCTCATAGGCTGATTTTCCCGAGAACTGCCGGATGGGCTCCCGTGGCGCCGGCAACATTGGTGTCGATTCCGCTCACGGCGTCATTGGCGATGATGGCGATGGCCAGAGCCTCCTTCGCTTTGCTGTCGATTCCGAAATCTTCGTGACGGAGAAGTTTCACGTCAGGAAGAAGCTTACCGAGCTGCCGCATCATGGTCACGTTCAGAGCACCTCCGCCGCCGATGATGACCTCGTCGATCGGCCCACGTGGTTCGATAAATTGTCTGTATGCATCGGCGATCGAGCGTGAAGTCAACGCGGTGGCCGTGGCGATGAGGTCTTCGATGGGAATGTCCGGCGACTCGGTCATGGCCCGCCTTGCAAACTGCACTCCGAACTGTTCGCGTCCAGTGGTTTTTGGTGGCTCTTTCCGGAAGAAAGGATCGTGAAGCCAGTTCTCCAGAACCGGCTCGACTACCTTACCGCCCGCGGCGATCCGACCTTCGCGATCGAATCTGGACCGGCCGCCGCTTGCCACTTCGGTAAGAGCGTCGATGACCATGTTCCCCGGCCCGGTGTCGAAGGCGATCACGTCCGCCAGCTGCGCGGCCGGTGGCACGTAGGTGACGTTGCTGATTCCGCCGATGTTCTGAACGCAGCGGCCGAGCGTTTCGCTGCGCAACAATACCCAGTCGGCATAGGCAACCAGCGGAGCGCCGTGGCCACCGGCAGCGACGTCGCGCACCCGGAGATCACCGACGGTCAGAATGCCGGTGCGTTCGGCGATGACGGCGCTCTGTCCGATGGCCAGCGTGGCGCGGGTCTGAACCGGTGCATCAATCCACTCCGCCAAACGGTCGACGGTGAAGGGCTGCGGATCGTGCCAGATGGTCTGGCCCGCCGAGCCGACCACGTCGATCTGCACGGGGTCCATGTTCAATTCCCGCAGGAGATGAATGACAGCGGCTGCGAACAATTCACCGAGCAGGAAATCGAGGGTGCAGATCTCATTGATGCGCGCCGTGGCCGGATCGAACAGTCTGAAAACACGCTTGCGGATGTCGGGAGGGAATGGGTACGTGCGGAAGGCGATCATTTCGATCGAAGCCGATGCTCCATGGCCCGTGATCTCGGTGAGGGCGGCGTCGATGCCGTCCACGGAAGTCCCGGTCATGATGCCGATGACGCGCCGTTTCTGTTTGCGGGTTACGGCCAGGAGACGGTCGAAGCGGTTCACCGTTCCAGTGCCTCCCGCAGATTTCCTCCGCTGCGTTCCAGAACCGCCGAAGCAGTCTGCACGTCCACGTCCCGGCGGATCATGACCACTGCGCACTTGACGTTTCCGCCGCTCTCGGCCCAGGCGCTCTCTGCCCGCTGGCGGGTCGTCTCTGCGGCGAGCTGAATCATCAGAACGGCACGCGATTTCAGTTTTGCATTCGTCGCGGGCATCTCCACCATCAGGTTCGAGTAGACACGGCCGAGGCGGATCATGACAGCCGTAGAAATCATGTTCAGTACCATCTTCTGCGCTGTTCCACCCTTCATTCGCGTCGATCCCAGAATGACTTCGGGCCCGGTGACGACGACGATGGGGATGTCGCATTCACGGCTCAGTGGCGAATCAGGTACGCTCGTGACTCCGACGGTCAGCGCGCCGAGCATATTCGCCCGCCGGAGGGCAGTGAGTGTAAACGGCGTCGTTCCCGAGGCGGCGATCCCCACGACGGCATCCTCAGGGCGGACGTGCCGGTCGATGGCGGCCACCGCGGCCTCTTCACTGTCTTCCGCGCCTTCGACCGCACCGGTGAGCGCCTGCTCGCCGCCAGCCATGAGCACCTGCACCAGTTCTGGATCGGTGCCGAATGTGGGCGGCAACTCGGCGGCGTCGAGAGCGGCGATCCGCCCGCTCGTTCCGGCCCCGGCGTAGAAGAGCCGTCCGTCGTTGCGCAGACGGTCAACGATGGCGTCGATGGCCTGGGCGATCCGCTCTGACTCCCGCGCAACGCACTCAGCGACGATCTGATCCTGTGTGTTGATCAGCCGCACGATCTCGCTCGTGGAGAGAAGATCGATTTCGAGACTTTCCGGAAGCCGGTCGTGGATCATCACTTCTGCGCTATGCAAGTGTCGGGACAGACAGGAATTGTACCGGCTCGAGGCGCATCGCGGTATTCTTGATCAGTGCGGCTCGTCATTGCCTTCCTCATCGGTTGTGTTGCCGGCGCTCTGACAATTTTTCTCTACCTTCAGACCACAGGCCGGATCGTTCCAAGGACCGTAGCTCGAATCGAGGGGCCGCAGGCGGGTTCACCGGCGCTGCCCTCCGCTACGGATACCGGCGAGACTTCATTCACTCCTTTTTCCAGACCGGCTCCGCGGTCGGTCGGATCGAACGTCACCCTGCCGGCACGAATCATCCCCATTCCTGCAGGCGCGCTCGTCATTCCCGTTCTGGGAATGAGGAAGGAAGATCTGCACGACAACTTCGCAGACCTGCGGGGCGGCTCACGACCGCACGAGGCCCTGGACATCATGGCCCCCCGAGGGACGCCAGTGGTCGCAATGGCACAGGGAACGATACGGAAACTGTTCCTCAGCGCTGCCGGAGGAATCACGATCTACGAGCAGGACCCGACGGCTACTTTCATCTACTACTACGCCCATCTCGATCGATATGTGGAGGGGCTTCACGAAGGTCAGCCCGTCGTCGCCGGCCAGCTTCTGGGATTCGTGGGCTCGACAGGAAACGCGGCGGCGAACGCTCCCCATCTTCATTTTGCCCTTCAGCAGCTGCCTCCCACGAAGGAATGGTGGAAGGGGACGGCAATTGACCCATACCCGATCCTGATGAATCGCGGGGTGACGATTGCGCAACCGGCCCAGTGAGGGCGGAACCGGATTCAGACCGCCTTGCGTGTGACGACGACCATCGTGACGTCGTCGGCGCAGTGATCGTCCTGGACGAATTCGAGGACGGAGCGCTCGATCTCGCCGGTGAAAACTTCGGCGGGCCGCCCGTGAAGTTTCCCAACGAGTTCTTCCAGCCGGGCCGAACCGTATTCGTCCTCTCCATCACTCGAGGCTTCCGTAACTCCGTCCGTGAAGAGAACGAGTGAATCTCCCGGCTGGAGCTGCAGGGTCTGTTTGCGGTACTGGGCATTCGGAAACATTCCCAGAATGATGTCCGTGGTCGTCAGGGGCTGAACCCCGGCGGCGCCGACGAACAGCGGTGGATTGTGGCCGGCGTTGGCGAATTCCACGAGGCCGGTTGCAGGCTCCAGACGCGCCGCGAAAAGGGTTACGAACTTCGACTGAGGCATGTTCTCTTTCATGGCCGAATTCAGCTGAGTTACCAGAGTGGCCGGATCAGGATCATTCTTCGTGAAGATTCTGAATGCCGCCTGCAGACCAGTGAGCAGGAGAGCTGCGGTCAAACCCTTTCCGCTGACATCGGCGATGACAAAGTACACGCGGCCGTCGGATCGAACTACGAAATCGAAGTAATCGCCGCTCACGGTCCGGCAAGGCCTGTTCACTCCGGCGAACGTGTAACCCTCCACGACCGGCGGACGATCGGGGAGAAGCCTGCGCTGCACGATGTAGGCTGTCTTCAGCTCTTCATCCATCAACCGTTTCTGCAGTGATGCTTCGCGCAGTCTGGTGTTCTCCAGCTTCACCGCGGCAAAGCGCGCGATCTGCGCCACCAGCCGTACTTCCTCGTCGGAGATCATGCGCTGGGAAATGCGAAAGTCGACGTACAACACGCCGACCACTTTTTCCTCGATCATGATCGGAGCACAGAGAACCGAGTGGATACCCTGGGCGATGATGGACATGGCCTGACTGAGCTTGTCGTCGAACGAGACGTCCATGAACGCCAGAGCTTTTTTCTCGTGAACCAGTTCGGCCAGCAGCGTCTGGCTGATGGAGAGCTCCGAGGTGTCGTTCTTGCTCTCCCGGCGAACTTCGACGCTGGCGAACGAGATGCTGTTCTCGGCCAGTACTCCGATCGCCGCGCGGGAGGGCTTGAGATGCTCCATGACTCTGTCCAGAATGAATCCGAACAGCTCATCAAGAGGATGATCCTCGATCAGCTCGATGGCCAGAGCGTTGAGGATGCGCAGTCTCTCCAGGCTCTTGCCCGAGGGCTCGGGGGCCTGGTTCATGATCTCGTGAATGGGGATGGAGATGGTGGCGCTTACTCGCGAATCGGGAACCGAGACTAAACGGTCCGTACTGACTTCCGTCTGGAATACCAGTTCGGTGTCGCCCATCTTGATCCGGTCGCCGGACTTCAGCGCCGACTCGCGATCGAGTCGAACGCCGTTCAGGTACGTTCCATTTGCACTTCCGCAGTCCTTCAGCACCCAGTTCCCATCGCCCGGAACCAGTTCGGCATGCTTGCGCGACAGGTAACGATCCTTGATGGGAATGGTGCATTCCGCCGCCCGTCCCAGGGTGATGTTCTCGTGAGGGAGTACGTGCCGCGCCGGAGAAACGAGCGGGCAGAAAACCGTCAATTCGGCATTTGGTGGGCGTTTGGCGACATCCATTTGGGAGCCTTACAGAACCGGGATTCGCACCAGAAGGCGCAAATTTGCCGGATGTTTGGTCAATATAATCTTAAATTGTGCTAGGAAGCTGGCCTTTTTACAAGCCGCGCAGGCAGCCCCGTACGTCGGTTTGCACGCCTATGATACCTTGGACAGAGCCTGCCTGTGGCCTGGCGGCTTCCCTGCAGGCATGACTGAATCACGTGACGATCGACCTCCCGAACCGGGAGACGATTTCTTTCTCGAGATCGAATCGCACTTTGCTTTCCGCCGGGGAACGCCGTTCGTTCTGTCCGCCAAAGACTGGGCGCTGATGAAGAGCTGGCAGGACGATGGCGTGCCGCTCCCGGTCGTCCTCGAGGCCATCGATCAGTGTTTCGACAAGCGGCAGGAGACCAGCCGGCGAAGAACGATCTCGAGCCTCAGCTACTGCCGGCACGCCGTTGCCGAACTCTGGGACGAACGACGGGACCTGCACATTGGAGGTTCGGAAACGGTTCCGGAAGAGAGTAGCGCCGAACGGCTGGAAGCGTTGGCCCTCGATCTCGAACAATCGCAACCCGGCTCTGCCACCCTGCATGCCAGACTGGGCAAGGCTGCACTCGCAGTCCGGGAACTGACGAAGGGTCGGAGCGTTCCTCGGATGGAACAGGAACTGATCGATATCGAGCGCGAATTGCTGCAGGACTTGCTGGTGTTGCTGCCGCCAACCGAGGGAGAGCAATTGCAAAATGAAGTGGGGAGGATCCTCTCGGGATTCGTAAACCTGGACGAAACGACCATACAGAAAACCCGGGAGGCTAATCTCTATCGCCTCCTGCGAAAACGGTTGGGCATCCCCCGGCTATCGCTCTTCGGTTGATCCGAGCTTGCGTCTGATCCCTTCGAGGATCGCGCTGGCCTGCCTCCCGGTGAGCGGAATGTCTGTTGACGCGTTCAAGCCCCCGAGCGGGATCCCGCAGCTCGTCAGGACGCTGACGGACCTCGCTGCATCCGTGTCCCCCACCGCCCCTCCGGCGCAGGCTGGAGCACCGCGGAGCGTCATTAGTCGAGTGGCGATTCGAAGGAAGGAGGAGGAACTGAGGGGACGGTCAGGATAGGCGCGGCGGGTGACTGAATCGACAGTGAAGAGTCCCAGCGAGAGCGCGCGAACGAACTCCTCCCGTCCCATGACCGTAGGAATGTCCACAGCGATCGGAGGCTCGGGAAGATTTGATGCAAAGCGCACCATCGGCAGGTCCCAGAAAACGAGGACGGCGAGATCGGTCCGGGTGATGGCTTTGCTCGCCAGGGCCGTCTGGTACTGGGGGGGAAGGTTCATCTCCACCCATCGTTGTTTTACATCTGCCAGCTGCTGGTCATAGCGTCCCGGATAGGTTCGAGCGAGCTGTTCGTAGCGAGTGATCGCCTCCTGATAGCGGGATTTTCCGATGTCGATTCTGGCCAACGCTTCGAGAACGTCCGGCTTGCTGGCAGTATCGCTGGCATGAAGCAGTGGTTCGATCTGACGCCGGGCGTCGTCGAACCGGCTGGTCTCGATCAGCTTCTGCACGAGAAGCAGCCGTGCCGCCGTTGCTTCCGGCTGCAGCGCCAGTGCCTGGCGCAAGGTCTCTGCGGCTTCGGCAGCGTTTGCCTCCCTGGTAGCCTTGGCGTAAAGATCGTTGAACAATTTTGAGCGGAGGGCCGTGATTCTTTCCTGGACCAGCGACTGGTACTGATCCTGTCCTGCCAGCGACTGGAAGTGCTGCAGCGCGGCCTGGTTCTCACCCCGCCGGTACTCGATCTCGGCCCGATAGTAGAGCGCTGCAAAGTTCTCCGGCTGCGAAGCCAGGACGTCCGCGACCTTCGCCGTGGCCTCGTCGAACTCCTGGCGTTGGACGTTCACTGCCGCCTGGCCGAGGATAGCCGGCGTGTATTGCGGATACTTCCGCAGGACATTGGAGAATCCTTCGTAGGCCACCTCGAAGTTTCCGCTCTGGAGGTTGCGCCAGGCGGATTCGAATCGCTTTCCATAGGCGCTCGGCAGCGGCGCAACGGAATCAGTTCTGGGGTCGATGAGACCATCGGAAGGCGAGGCGGGAACTGTGGCCGGCGCAGGCGCCGTCGTCGTTCCGCAGGCAACCGCGAAGAGGACCAGCACGGATGGGAGCAGGATTTTCCATGGGGATGACATACCTTGCGGTTTCCTCACGATTCGTTTCTGAAGTTCTCGGGAAGTGTACTGAGAATCACGCCGGTCAGGGAGTTGTCCTCCGGCATGGCCCGGTACCAATGCACGTTTCGCTCCCCTCGCAGCCAGGTCATCTGACGTTTGGCGTAGGCCCGGGTTCTGCGGCCAGTCTCGGCCCTGGCCTCCGCTTCGGAAATTCCACCTTGCAGTACACCGACAGCTTCTCTGTAACCGATCGAGGAAAACGGACGGGCACTGGCATCGTAGCGTTCCAGAAGGCGACGAGTCTCGTCGATGAGGCCCTGCTCGTACATGGCCTCGACTCTTCTGTCGAGACGGGCGACCAGAACTTCGCGAGGCAACTCCAGGCCGATCTTGTATGACGGTGTCTCTTCCGACGCCGCGGTGGGCCTTGGCCATGACGAGATTGGTTTTCCCGCGGTGAAAAAAACTTCCAGAGCTCGTTCGACGCGATGCGAGTCTGCGGGAGATACGCGTGCGGCTGTCTCAGGATCGCAGCGGGTGAGCAGATCATGGAGACGCTCCCGTCCTCGCCGCCCGGCTCGAATGCGCCGGATTCTGATCCGGAGCTCGGGTTGTGCAGCCGGGAGTCCGGGCAGGCCTGCCAGAAATGCCCGAAGGTAGAAGCTCGTCCCGCCGACAAGTACAGCCACACGTCCCCGGCCGTTGATCCCGGCGCAGACAGAACGAGCCCGTGCCGCGAAATCGGCCGCGGTGAATGGCTGGTCGGCATCGACAATATCGAAAAGGTGGTGAGGGATCTCCGCGCGCATTCCGGCCGGCGGCTTCGCGCTCCCGATGTCGAATCCACAGTAGATCTGAACGGAATCGTAGTTCACGATCTCGCCGTGAATTTCTCTGGCCAGGGCAGCAGCGAGCTCCGACTTGCCTGTGCCGGTCGGGCCGGCAACGACGAGGAGACGTGGTTCGTTCAAAGCCATCAGGCGGGGAGTTTACGCGAGAGAACGGGAGCGAGCGTGATCAGGGCTGGAGGGAAGGCGTTTTCATGGAATCCGTTGGCTCTCCGTTTCCACCGGGGTCGGCCATTCCCCGAGACGGAGCAGAATGGCGCCATTGCGGTCGGTTCTGTAGGTCACGGCATGATGCTGACGTAGACGGGACAGAGTCACGGCGCCTGGATGACCGAAGGGATTCCTGAATCCGCAGGAGATCAGTGCAATCCGAGGGCGGACGGCATCGATGAATCCTTCGCTGGACGAAGTGCGACTACCGTGATGGGCCACTTTGAGAATGTCGGCGGAGATGGTTTCTCTCTCCTCGTCTGCCAGAAGTGTCTCCGCGTCCTTCTCAATGTCACCGGTGAGAAGAACGCGGGTGCCGGCAGCGGTTATCCGGTAGACCACAGAACTGTTGTTCACCGGCGAATGTTTGAAGGTCAATCGAGGAACGAGCGGTTCGATGCGCAGCCCGATGCGTCTCATCTCGGGAGTGGCTGGCATGAGCAGCACCAGAATGTGTCGATTCGAGGCAAGATCCAGAAGACGCTGGCCACAGAGTGAGTCCAGGTGGCGCCGGGAAATCCAGATTTCGTGAACCGGAATTGCGGCGACGACACCCGGCAACCCGCCACAGTGATCTCCGTCCGGGTGGGAAAGAGCGATCACATCGATGCTACGCACGGCTCGTTCGGCAAGCATGGGCAAGAGCACCCGGCGCCCGAAGTCGTCATCGCCTGCTTTGCCGCCACCATCGACAAGCATCGATCCCGTGGAGGTGCGAAGAAGCATCGAGTCTCCCTGCCCGACATCGAGCATCTCCAGTTGCGGACCTCGAATGTGTGCTCGTGTCCGGGCCAGGACAAGAGAATCAGCAACGGGAACGAGCAGCAGAAGCACCGCTGCAATTCGTGTCTGGCGCGATCGACTTATGGCGAACAGAAGGAGTGATGCGATCCATGCGGCCAGAAGAACGAAGAGGTGAGGACGGGGCGCAAATCCGAATAGCCCCAGTCGATTGGCGATCAGGTCGGTGGCCATGGCGATCAGACCGTCCAGTCTGGAGAGTGCTTCCAGGCAGAGTCCGGTGGCTGCCGGACAAAACACGACAGCCAATGCCGCGGAAGCGGACAGGGCCAGCATCGCTGTCACCAGTGGCGAGAGCGCAATTGTCACCAGTGAGCTGCCGATCACATATTGATGAAAAAAGAAAAGCACCAGTCCGGTGGTGGCGATCTCGGCGCCCAGTCCGGCGGCAAGAGCGAGGAGAAACTTCCGTCTGGCGAACAGCGCAGCCAGAGCGGGACCAAACAGAACGAGTCCGCCGGTAGCGGCGTACGTCAGGAGAAATCCGGCATTGCTCAGCTCCGTGGGAACGAGGGTCAGGCGGATCATCGCCGATACGAACAAGAGGTTTGCCGCAGGCGTGGGCCGCTGCATGAGCCGTGAGGCGGCGTAGAGGCCGAGCATCCACGATGCTCTGGAGACCGAGGCCTCGTGTCCGGCGAACGGCGGGGCGGTGAGGGAAAGCAGAAGAAGCATGAGGTCGGCGGCGCGCGGCGCGCCGAAGCCCCGCAGAATCAGCGAGAGAAACGCCGCAGCGATGGCGATCTGCATGCCCGAGAAAACGAGAAGGTGATAGATCCCGCCCCGGCGATACGATTCGCGAAGATCGGCAGTGAGACGTTCACTTCGGCCGAGAGCGAGCGCTTCCGCCAGGGCCACGGAGCGAGCGCGTCCCGGATGCGCCCGCGCGTATGCGTCGAGTCCGGCGGCTGCAGTGCGGTTCCACAG
>JBDTRY010000026.1:0-28070 GCA_039931435.1 Acidobacteriota bacterium
AAGCCCTGGCCGAGGGACTGACCGAGGACATCGGGACCGGCCTGTCGCGCTTCTCGTACCTCAGGGTGATCGCGCGCGGTTCGACTTCGCGATACGCCAACGAGTCGGTGGACGTGCGCACCGCCGGCAAGGAGCTCGGCGCCCGCTACGTGATGGAAGGCAATCTGCGGCAGGCTGGGCCGAAGCTGCGCCTGGCGGTCCAGCTCGTCGACGCCGTCTCCGGCGCTCATCTCTGGGCGGAGAGCTACGAGCGCACCTTCAGCACGGATGCGGTTTTCGAGCTGCAGGACGAACTGGTTCCGCGAATCGTCTCGACGGTTGCCGACATGAATGGAGCGCTGCCCCGGAGTCTGAGCGAAGCCGTGCGCGGCCGGGACCCCGAAGAGTTGACTCCCTACGAGGCGGTCTTGCGCAGCTTCGGCTACTTCGACCGGGTCAACGCCGAGGAGCTTGCCGCCGCGCGATCGGCTCTGGAGCTGGCGGTGCGCAAGGCGCCGGGGTATGCGGATGCCTGGGCCATGCTGGCGTTGCTGTGCGCGCAGGAGTACGGGCAGGGATACAGCCTCCTGGCCGATTCCCTGGCCGTCGGGTCGATCGCGGCGCGCCGCGCGGTTGAAGCCGGGCCATCCAATCATCTGGCGCATTCCAGCCTGGCCCAGGTGCTCTTCCTCCAAAAGGAGTTCCAGTCTTTTCGCAACGCCGCGGAGCGGGCCGCCGTTCTCAACCCGATGGACGGCGCCACGGTGGCGTTGATGGGGATCCTGCTGGCGTACACGGGCGAATGGGAGCGCGGCTGCAACATGGCGGAGGGAGCCATGCGGCTCAACCCCCACTTTCCCGGCTGGTACCGGCTGGCGTCGATCGTCAACGCTTACCGGACGCACGACTACCGCGCCGCGATCGATGCCGCCCTCAAGATCCAGATGCCCGGGTACTTCTGGACTCCTGTTTTCTGCGCGGCGGCGTACGGTCAGCTCGGCGAGCGCGAGGCAGCGCGAAAGGCTCTCGAGGAGTTGCTCGCCATCCGACCCGAGTTCGGCTCGGCGGCGCGCGCGGAGTTCAGCAAGTGGCACGAGCCGGCGCTCGTCGAACACTTTATGGACGGCCTCCGCAAGGCGGGGCTGGACGTGCCGGCTCTCGCATCCGCCGGACCGGAAGCCACGCCGGCACGCGAGCCCGGGGCGGTCGCCATGGCGGTGCTGCCCTTCTCCGACATGAGCCCCGCGAAGGACCAGGAATACCTCTGCGAGGGCATGGCCGAGGAGATCATGAACGCGCTCGTGCGCATCGACGGGATCAGCGTCGCGTCGCGGACCTCGTCCTTTCGAGCCCGGCGACAGGGCGAGGATCTCGCCGCGATCGCGCGGGCGTTGAACGTGGGTCACATCCTCGAGGGCAGCGTGCGCACCGCAGGCAACCGGATCCGCGTCACCGCGCAGCTCACCGACGTTTCGACCGGCTACCAGCTCTGGTCGGAGCGATTCGACCGGGAAACCACCGACATCTTCGCGGTGCAGGATGAGATCACCTCGGGCGTCGTCGAAGCGGTCAAGGCCCGCCTGACGCCGGGAGCGCGAACAGTTCCGGTCCGGCCGCAGGTCGGCAACCTCGAAGCCTATCGGCTCTACCTGAAGGGGCGGCACCTTCGCTACACGAAGAACGACCACGGCGGGGCCTTGCTCTCCTTCGAGCAGGCTGTTGCTCTCGATCCATCCCACGCGTCCTCGTGGGTCAGCCTGGCTGAGATCAATGTCCTGGCATCAGCCTACGGGATGAAACCGTCACGCGAGGCGTACGCCGCAGCGAAGGCCGCGCTGGCAACCGCGGCCAGTCTTCAGGGAGAGTCAGGCGACGCTCTTTATGTCGAGGGCATGGTCCTGTTCTGCGAGCGGCAATGGAAGGATGCGGAGAGAGTCCTGGCTCGAGCGATGGTGAACGAGCCCGACCACGTTCAGGCGCGCTGCATGACCGCAAATGTTCTCTGCCTTCAGGGACGGACGGCTGGAGCGATCCTGGCTCTCGATCGCGCCCGCGAGATCGACCCGCTCGCTCCCTATCCGTACGCAATGACCGGCCTCTGCCTGATGGCCGCGAGGCGGTCCGAGGAAGCCGGCCAGTTCCTCGACCAGGCCCTGGCGTTTGACGAAGACAATATTCTGGCGCTCTGGGTATCGGGCGCGGCGAAGGTGGCGAAGGGTCAGCTCGACCAGGCCATCGCACGTCTCGAACGAGCCGTTACCGCATCCCATGGCGGCGCATTCATCCACGGCACTCTCGGGTGGGCGCTGGCAGCCGCCGGAAAGACCGAGGACGCTCGACGCGTGCTCGACGCGCTCCGAGCCCGGCCCGTTCCGGCCACAACGCTTCTCCCGGAAGCGTGGTTGCTGGCCGCCCTCGGCGATAAGAACGGCGCCTTTCAGCTTCTCGATCAGGCAACCGAAGAGAAGCAACTGCTCGTCGCATTCACCGGGTTGCCGGGCTTCGACCCTTTGCGCTCCGACGCGAGATTCCCCGCTTTTCTCGAAAGATTGGGGCTGCCAGCCGACCCAGACCGCGAAGCGATGAGTACTCGCGCACGCTGAAGATCATTCCGCTTAGGGCGGCGTGCCGGGATTGGGGACGGAGCTTCTTTGGACCTGCGAGTCAGGGACGGCGCTTCTTCGCCCATACGCGAGCGCAGTAAATTTGTCATCCCGAACGAGCGAAGCGAGGAGGGATCTTCGGCTGGTTCAACGACACCGCGAGTCTCGCCGGAGATCCCTCGCCTTCGGCTTCGGGATGACACGTTTATCGAATGATTGGAGACGGCCGGATGGAGTACATATGCGCCTAATCTACGTGAGCTTCTTACAAGACCACGACGGGCTTACAAGTACAACAAAGCGACATGCTGCATTCGAAATGCGAAGCCTCGTCCCCCAGCCTCCTCTTCCCAGCTCCTAACCCAGGCATGGTG
The DNA here is from genome assembly GCA_039931435.1 of Acidobacteriota bacterium. Taxonomy (GTDB): domain Bacteria; phylum Acidobacteriota; class Thermoanaerobaculia; order Gp7-AA8; family Gp7-AA8; genus JBDTRY01. The sequence continues at coordinate 2,957 of JBDTRY010000026.1, forward strand.
GCGGAGCAGCAGCCCGACAGCCTCCGCTTTCCCGCGGCCCGGGTGTATCCTTCTCGCTTCCGGATGAAAACGCATATGCAGCAGCAACGGGTTCTGCGTGCCTGGCTCTCTGCGGCCCTCGCCGGTCTGCTGTGGGTGAACCTCGCCCACGCGCAGAGCGGAGTGAAAGTGGCGCTGGACGAGGTAGTCGATGATCGCTTCTCGGAGGGGCCGCTGCGGGGATCCCTGCAGGTAGGCTTCACCATCGATGGGAAGGACATCGAACGAGTTTCCGCGGCTCGCATCATCATCAAAGAGGCGGCGGACGACCGGGGCCAGAGTCTTGTTCTCAAAGGCGACCCGCCCGATTTTTCGCCCAGGGACATCAACGGCGGAAAGCTGAGCGTGAGACTTGCCAATCCATCGCGGCGGTCAAAGTCGGTCAACCTCAAGGGCGCGGTAGAACTCTTCGTGCCGTCCCGTGATCCCGCCGCCAGGGTGCGCGTGGAGAAACCTCTGTCGCAACTGGACAAGCCTCTGACGACCAAAGGGCTCCGCGCGGCGAAGCTGAACGTGACCCTCCTTTCTCGTCAGAAGTACAACGAGAAAATGAAGTCCCAAAAGCTCGACGCGACGGGCATCGCCGAAATCAGAGCTCGCGGGAAAGCGGAGGGGGCGAGCGAAGAAGAGATCAACAAGGCTATCGAGCTGATCAAGGCCCTGCAAGAGCTGGGTGGTGGGGAGGTCCCGGAGGGGGCGGTCGTCATCTCAGCTTCAAGCAACGATCTCGATCGTATTCACCGCGTGGAGATCCTCGGGGCCGATGGCCAGCCGATGAACATCGTCTCCCGCAGGACGAGCTCGTTCGGCAAGGAGGCGACGATGATCCTTCAGCCTTCCGAGCCGCCTTCTGCCAAAGCCGTCCTGGAATTTCAACTGCTCACCGACAAGGCCCGGGTACTCGTCCCCTTCGACATGAAGAACGTGGCGCTGCCGTAATGGCGGGTTTCAGACCATCAGGCCCGGCTGGAGAGGAGGCACGACAATGCTGAGGCTCACGATCCTCGCCATGACGCTAATCCTGTTGCCCGCACCGGAAACGGTCGCGCAGAAGAAGAAGGTAAAGGCTCCGGCCATGGCGGCCCCGGCGCAGGTCAATGTGGTCCGGGTGAACGATCGCCGGGGAGGGGAGCCCTTTCAGCGTCTTGAGCTGGTCATCGAGCTGCCGACCGTGCCGTCCACCGGCGTCAGTGCGGGACGCGTGCTCCTCCGCTCGGCTGTCGACGACAGCGGGAACAATCTTATGGAAGAAACCCAGGGGGAGCCGGCGCTCGGTTCGCTGAGCGTCGCGCGGCGCGGCGACAGCACACGGCCTGCCGCGCTTTCGTTCACTTTGGCCAGTCCGCTTCGGAATGCCACGAGCGTGCGGGAAGTACGCGGTGAAATCGAACTCTACATGCCCTCCCGCGACGCCAACAGCGTTGCCCTCCTGCCGAAGTTCATGAGCTCGAAGGGAAAGGCACTCTCCCATAAGGCTCTGAAGGCGAACGGGGTCGAGATCATGGTGTTGAGCGAGCCTCAATACGAAGCCGAGAAAAAGCGGCTGGCCGATCTCAAGCGAAAGGAGATGGTGAAGGAGGAGTACTCGGAAGATACGATCGCGAGCTCGATCGAGATCTTCCTCGAGAACTTTCTGGCACCGGAGCCGAACGACGTGGTGGTGAAAATCAAGGATCCGAAGAAGGTGATCCAGGAGTTTTCATGGATCGATTCGTCCGGCGGCGAACCGAAGCGTCTCAACACCCGCGAGGACAACGGCCTTACGTTCCTCTTCACGTGGGAGGGCCCTCCGCAGCCGGACTGGGCACTGCGTGTGAGCATGCTCACGCCGAAGAACGTCGTGCGTTTTCCATTTGTGCTGAGGGACGTGCCTTTGCCGTGAGCCGCCCGGCTATGCTGAGCCCTGGGAGTCTGCAGCAGCGCCTGAGCGAACAAGCGGTGCTAGGAGTCTGCGCGGCAGAAAAGACGCCCTGCTGCGAAAGCGGATCGGCGGCCCAGATTCGACCCGATTCTCGTCACATAGAACCACTATGCTCGCTCGAATCGGATCGAATCTGGACTCGCCGCTCCACTCTCTCGCGGTCGGGCGTTTCTGCCGCGCAGACTCCTAGCTCCGACGACGTCGACCTGTCATCGTGAGCGGACCCTCAGCGTGGGCTCTGAACCATTGTGAAGAACTCGGCATGAGTTTTCATACGCGAGCGCAGCAAATTTGTCATCCCGAACGAGCGAAACGAGGAGGGATCTTCGGCTGGTTCAACGGCATGAAGTGCTCGACATCGTCCTCCTCGATCGAGTGGATGGTGCAGATGTTGGGGCAGTTGAGCGTCACCGCCCGTACCCAGCTTCGAAGTGATCTTGTAAGAAACTCACCGTAGAGTTATGTGACCTCGGCTCTGAAGAGAGAACAAGCGATGCTCCGCAAACGCGTCATTCCGAGCGTGAGCGAGGAATCCCAGAGGGGCGGGTGGTAAAGCGCCCCAGGGATCGTGTCCCCCGTCCACTGGGGTCCCTCGCTCGCGCTCGGGATGACGGCGCTCATAGTTTCTTACCTCTGGTTCAGCCCGCACGCTGTGCCCTCGCTTGTAGTGAGAAAGGGTGCGGCCAATCAAGAATCCTCCGGTGAGGATGCATCGTGTGGCGGGAGAACAGGTGTCAATTTGGGAACGTGGTGCCTTCATGCGACCGGATCGATCAGGCGAAGCTCGCCAAACACCGAAAAGTCGATCACGTTGTGCGTGGCCAGAACTGTGACCTGGTGAACGAGCAGAGTTCCGGCCAGAAGAGTGTCGGCCAGTCGTGAACGGCCCAGTCCATGCCGATCCATGAGATCGAACGCCAGTGCCGTTGCCTCGTCGTCGACGGAGAGGCACTCGACGTTCGAGCGCCCGAGCCAGTTTCGCGCCAGCTCCAGCGCTTCCCGCATCGGCACCGGCGGCGTGAATCTGCGCGGATCGGTGATCACATGCACGACCTCACTCAAGATGAGAGGCGTCGTGACGAGAGTTACGTCGGGTTGCTCGAGCTGCTGCTGAATCCACCCGCGGGCTCGCTCGTGCTCGGCGAAGCGAGCGACGTGTGCGTAGACGAGGATGTTGGAGTCGACTGCGATCTTCATTCGTGGACCTGAGTTCGATCCTCGAACATCTCGTCATAGATCTCCGCGCGAGACGGGAGAGAGGCGACCGGCTCGTAGCCCACGAGAACAGGCAGCCGCTCGAGAGGCCGGCGGTCGCAAAGATGTTCGCTCCGGTAGAACGCCATTGCCTCGCGGATCAGGCCGGCGATCGATTGCCCTTGCCGGTCCGCCGCGAGGCGAAAGGCCTCATAGTCAGTTTCTGATACTGAGAGTGATATTGATTTCATATCTAATAATATATCACTGCGGCTGGGCGGAACGGAACAAGAAACCCTGGAAGGGCCAGCAGGGACGCTGTGAGCGTCCCTCGCATGGCGATCCTCGGAACGGGCCTTCGGCTCTCCACCAAGCCATTCGTACGCGGCCAGGGACTGACCGCTTCATGCGCGCCGGAGCAGCGAGAGATCGGAAGCTCCGTCCCCAACGCCTGCCCCACCCAACGCCTGCCCAACGCCTGATTCCCAACGCCTGCATGCCGTCCCCAACGCCTGATTCGGCAAGGCTGGCCTGACCCCGCGCAGAAACATCGCGGAACGAATCATCAACGATCCGGCAACGTCCGGAATCCTCCTCGCAGATACAGTCACCAGATCGAGACGTAGCCCGCTCAGGGCTCGAGCGCCCGCGGCGGTCCGGGATGCGCGCGCGTCTGCAGGTTGCCGTCGGAGCGGTGCCAATCGCGACGCTGGGGCCGGAAGGGCATGATCAGAATCCGGCCGATCGTCACGTCGTCGCTTTCCTCGTAGGCGGGGACTCCAATGACGATGTCTCTCTGCGGAACGCTCAGCAGAATCGTGCCGTGAAGATAGTCCCACCAGGAGAGGAGACTCGACCAGTTGCTGTCCGTTTCGCTGAGCTGGTCGGAGTGATGGATCCCGTGCATGCGCGGGGTGACGATCACCCGGACCAGTCGGCGTTCCCAGCCAAGGGGCAGCTCCACGTTCGCGTGATGAAAAAGGATCGAAGCGAAAAGAATCAGCTGCCAGATCCAGACGGCCAGGGGTGAAGCACCGATGACCAGGATCTGCAACAGACGATAGCCGGTTCCCAGAATCAGCTCACCAAAATGGAATCGCAGCGCTGTGGACGAATCGAGGTCCCGGTCGACGTGATGAACGAGATGAAATCGCCAGAGAACCGCCAGGCGATGATTGGCGCGGTGCCAGATCCAGAGCGTGTAATCGAGCAGGAGCACGGCTGTCGCGACGTGCAGAACGGTCGGGATCTCCACGAGGTGAAGCAGACCCAGTTGTCTGGCAGCGATGACCCGGGCAGCCGGGACTACAAGTGCGGTCTGCACCAGTGTGACCAAAGCGAGGGCCATCCCGCCCGTTCCGAGATTGCGCAGGACGCGGCGCAGTTTTCCTTCGACCGTCTGCCGCAACGGTCTGGCCCGCTCCAGAAGCAGCATGGAAGCGAACACGGCGGCGATGACAGCGCCCGTAATCATCACCGCGAACTGCGGCGGATTGGTCACGGTCAGAGCTCCCGGTAGTCACACCTCGTGAGCGCGCCGGTCAAATTCATTCACAAATGATCGCACTTCATCCGGCAGTGTCAACGATCGTTTCGATTTGACCCCATCTGGATCGTTTTAATTTGACCCCCTTTAGCGAGTGAGACGACCGTTGATCGGCCGAAGTCCACTTTGTGATCGGCTCGAAAGTGTTCAGAGAGATCGGCGTTCGCTCATGGTGAGACCTCCTTTACTCCGCCGGCACGGCGTTTCTCTTTGAGACGGTAGCTGTCTCCGTGGATCTTGATCAGGGTGGATCGAGGGATAGCAGGCGATCGAGGGCCGCCGTAGCCATGATCGGATCGGCGGCGAACACCTAGCCCCACTCGGGAGCGATATTGGGGACGAGCCCCACTCGGGAGCGATATTGGGGACGGAGCTTCGTTTCTCCTCCAAGCATTCGTGCGCAGCCGAGGGCTGATCGGTTCATTCGCGCCGGAGTGGCGAGCGATCAGAAGCTCCGTCCCCAACGTCCCGGTGCAGGGCGTTGGGTTCGCGGTCCAAAGGCGTCGCGTCCGATGAGTCGTTTGAAGTTCCGGTACCGGACCAGCGGAATCGCCATGGACTGCGTGCGAGGGCGTTAGGCTGTCGCCTGGAACAGCTCAGCAACCAGTTCGACGCTTCCGTCAGGGCGTTCGCGCGAGGACCTTGGCCAGATCCTTCGGTGTGGCACCTATGGCAAACAGAGCCGCACAGGCAGGTCCACCGTGACGCTGCTGTCCCCTGCTTCCATCTTCGCCACTCGGTGCTGGCTCGAACCAGGAATCTTCCCCACCTGCGTCTGCGTCAGGTTCTTCCTCCGGCGACGGGTACGCAGGGCTTCGGCCAAGGCCAGCTTCACCTCAACGAATGCGCGCTCCTCGGCGGTCAGATCGCGGGGATTTGGGACGGAGCTTCCGTCTCCGCCAAGCCATTCGAGGCGGGAGCTGCTCGAGACGAAGTGATCGTCAATCGTTCGGGCGTTTGTGTCGCTCGCCCAAGGCAACCACATCAGCGAGTCAGGATCGTCGTAGCGGAAACGGCATACGAATGCATCCCTGAGAGAGCGATGTCTCTCAGCCCATGATGTCGCCGGCGTGGAGGCGCCGGAGGAAGGCGTCGAGAGGCAGCACGTGCGTGCCGTCGATCAGCAGCTCACGCTGGCCGAGGTAAACGAGGTAGCTCTTTGCTTTCGTTCCCGCCAGGAACGAGTCCAGTCCCTTCTTGTATTCGCGACGGAACTCCCGGCCGTGTTTGACCTCGATGGCCACGACGTTCCGGCCATGCCAGAAGACGAAGTCGACTTCGCTTCCACTCGGCGTTCCCCAGTAACCGAGGGAGCCTTTGACGCCCGCGTAATGAAGATGACTCTGGATCTCGTGGTGCACGAGGTGCTCGAGTAGAACTCCCTCCCAGTCCGATGGGAGCGGCTGATCGAAACCGCCCGCCGCTGCATGGAGCACGCCGGGATCGAACCAGTAGAACTTCGGAAGGGCGATCTCTTTCACTTTGGCGCGAGGTCTGTACGAAGGAAGCCAGGTGCCGGCGAGGGTGTCGACGAGCACCTCGAAGTATCCGCGCGCAGTCTCACGGGAAACTCCGGCATCGCGCGCGATGCCGGAGACGTTCGTCGTCTGGCCCGCCGCCAGCGCCGCGATCTCCAGAAATCTACTGAAGGCACCCAGCTCTCGCACGAGGCCCTCCGCTTTGATCTCCTCGGCCAGATACGTGGTCACGTACGCCCGTAAGAACTCCTCTCGCGCATCGTCCTGCGGCGCATTCACGCTCAGCGGCATCGCCCCGTAGTGTAGTAACTGCGAGGTCGGAACCGAGCCTGCCAGTTCGGCGGTGCTGAGCGGAAAAAGGTTCCTGACGATGGCTCGTCCCGCCAGGAGGTTGGCGGCTCCGCGCTTGAGCTTGCGTGCGGAGGATCCGGTGAGCGCGAAATTCCGGTAACCCTTCTCCTCCATGAGGAGGTGGACCTCGTCGAGAAGCTTCGGTGCTCGCTGCACCTCGTCGACGACGATCCAGCGCGTGCGAGGCTGGGTCAGTACCTCCGCGCGGAACTGCGACGGGTTTCGCTCGTACCGCAGCATGGTGTCGGTCTCGAGGAGGTTGACGATGAATGCATCCTCCAGCCGCTCGCGGATCCATGTGCTCTTCCCTGTGCCGCGGGCGCCGAAGAGGAAAAACGAGCCGCGGGGCGTGGGAAGGAGTCGTGCAAACATCGACACCAAATTTACCGCAAAAATGGCGTCACTGTCTACAAGCTGACGTGAGTCAACGCCGGCCCCCCTCGCATCCGTGATCCCCGTATATCCGATCCGATAGTTTCGCAACTGGCCTATGGCCGGCGGCTGACTCGGCCGCAGCATCGGATGCCCAGCTCCAACGAATAGGGGGTTAACGCTTCGTGTGTCGTCCAAAAACATGAAGCCATACAAAGAACGTGGGGTTGGAGAGGCTTAGAACCAGTCGGGACCGCCATCCCAAAACCATAAATATGGTAATATGGGTCTGGTGAAGACCACGATCGATCTGCCCGACGAGATTCTGAAAGAGGCCAAGGCCACGGCCGCCCTTCGTGGGGAGTCGCTCCGCCACTTCGTGGCCACCGCTGTCGAGGAACACTTCAAGAAGCAATCGGGGGGATTCGCGCAGTCCAAAGCGGGCTGGAGATCCGTCTTCGGTCTGGGTCACGCCAGCGATATTGCCGCGGTCGACCGGGCGGTGGAGAAGGACCTGGAGACCGTTGATCCTTCCGACTGGCGATGATCCTCGACACGAATGCGATTTCCGCACTGCTGGCGGGAGATGAACGGATTGCCGGGATCCTGGATTCAGAGAGGCGGCACCACCTTCCTGTCATCGCAATCGGCGAGTACCGGTACGGTCTCGCCCGGTCCAAGCATCGAGTGCGAATCCAACAGTTACTCAATCTCCTCATCGAGGGTTCGATCGTTCTGGCCGTGGATGACGAGACGACCACTCACTACGCCATCGTGCGGGAGGCTCTGCGCGTTCGCGGAAGGCCGATCCCGGAAAACGACGTGTGGATCGCCGCTCTGGCGGTCCAACACGGCCTTCCGGTCGTCACGCGCGACACACACTTTGACGAAGTGGTGTCTCTTCGCCGGATCGAGTGGTGACACCGGGGCCTGGGTCCGAAGCTTCAATCACCGGACCACGGATTCGAGGATTGCGATCGGAGCTCTCGACTGCGAACGAGAATTCCGGACGATCGTGTTGACAGTGCGCCTACTTCTCACGGCCAGAAGACTCCTGCGCCTCGGCCGGTGAGTGATACTTGAACACGCCGTGCCGCACCTGGCGCGGGCGGAGGCGAGACCAGAATTCGAGGACGGCCCGCATTCTGCGCAGATTCTCTTCGCTGCCTGGCACGGATCTCTGGGATTCCCGAGCCTCGTCCAGTGATCGAAACTTCGTTACCGGCATCAGTCATCCTCCAGATGAAATGCCTTCTTCAGGACTTCAGCGTCGATTCGGTCGATGGGTCGCACGGTGTCTCGCTTCATCCGGTAAAGCGTTCGCGGCGTGGCCAGCCTGACGGTCACGCCGCCCAGCTCGATCGTTTCGAATTGAAGATCATCGAACGAGATTTCCGTACCCAGGCGGCCGAGAATGTCGATCGTGTAGTCAGCAGAAGGCGGACCGTACCGGATCGTCGGATAGTCGCCTGCAAGATCCTCGTATGTGATCTCCTCGATCGCGGAATCATCAAAGACACTGTGAAGCGCACGCCGAAGCCTCCTGACGTTTTCCGCGGAAGGCCTGACGAAGAGATCGACGTCCGTCGTGGCGCGCTCGAACCCGTGCAGACCGATGGCGATGCCCCCGACCAGTACGTAGTCCACGTTCTCCAGCGCGAGCGCGCGAAAGATCTCGAGGATCTCGTCGAAACTCATTGGAGGATTGTGCCACGGGACAACGCCCGGCGCAGGCCGTACTTGCTGGAACGCTTCGGATCAGCACTCTCGCGCTTACTCGAAGCCGAGGATGGCGCGATGCAGAAAATCGGCAGGGCCGCGAGGAGCCGCGGGTGAAAAGAAAGGAATGTGCGTCGGAGAGAGCGGCGAATCCCTGCGCGTCGAGGCCGGGAACGGGAACTGATCCTGGCGTCCTGCAGGCTCTCGTATCTGGACGCACTCGAAGGCAGGGGTCGCTATTTTCGTTTGTTCGGGGATGCACGCTCGTTCAATCGGCGCGCGGACTGGATCGTGCGGGTACGTCGGAGCAACTCGTCGAGGATCCGAAGCTTTTCCAGTACCGGGCGCGCCGCCAGCTCCTCGCCGAATTCGCGCTTGCTGGCGATGACCGTTTCCATGCTGAACTTTGTCATTCGCTGTTCCGAGGGAATTGTCGCTCAAATGCCGCCCATTTCTCAACGAGACCGTAGCGCGAAAGGATCGCTTCAAACTCATCCACCGGAAGGAGCCCGGCATCCCGGAATTGCACCAGCCGGAGCTTGTCCTTGTTTCTCCCGGTCTGAAGCGCCATCGCGGCGAGATGCATCGGCTTGAAAACTCGCGCGACGATCTCTGCACCGAGATCGAACTCCTCGGCCTGTTCAAGCGCCTCGTCGATCAGGCCGGGCGATGAAGGCAGGAATTGCACTGGCCACCCGCCGATCATGAAATACTCCCGGTTCATCTCAAAGCCTCTGCCCGTCAGATACCCGATCACTGCATCGAGCGAAACGATGGTTGATCCCACTGTCGAGGTAAGGGGCACGAACACGTCCACATCGATCGTGGCTGCCGGTTCCAGATAGAAGGTTGCACCGACAGCGCCGCCGATAGCGTACCGTTCCACGACACCCTCTCTCTCCATCTCATTCAGGGTACGGATGACCGCGATGATGTCTTCCATGCCTGGACCGTCTCGTGATTCTCAGTCCCGTTCAATCGACGGACGGATCGGAGCCGGCATGCGGTTCTCGTCCAGATTGACGTAGACCACCTGCGCTTCGGTGACCGTGACCTCCTGGGTCAGATCGGTGTTCCTCGTGGCTTTGACGATGACCCGTGTGGTGATCGAAGTCCGGCCGATACGCAGTGTGTCGGTCCAGAAGCTGACCAGGTCTCCCACATAGACCGGAGCATGAAAGACGATCTTGTCCATGGACACGGTGACGATGAAGTTGCAGCCCTGTCTGCGTGCCTCGATGGCTCCGGCCTGATCGATGTAGGAGAGGACGACGCCGCCGAAGATCGTTCCGTAGGCGTTTGTGTCCCGAGGCATCATCAGTACGCGAATGGCGGGCTCGCCCCATTTGGGGAAGGCGTCCTCCGGCGACGAGGTCGAGGGCAATACGGACTCAGGCTGCACCCCGCCGGGCACTGTCTGATCAGGCACCGGGCTTCGCCACGCCCGAGCGCTCCTGAAGAAGTTTCTCGTTCGTCTCGATCTTTGCCTCTTTCTTCAATTTGTCGACGAGCGAGTTCTGCAGCTTGCGGGCCTCGTTGATCTGCATCGTGGACATGAAGGACTCACGTTCCGTGGAGTAGAGAGCGGGATCGAATTTTTTCTGCTCCGTGACGCGGAAGGCTACGGCGCCCTGATCGATGACCACTGGTCCCTTCACCTGACCGGGCGCGGACGAGAGTGCGGCCTCGACGAGCGGATGGGAGTTCCCGGTGATTCCGGCGATGGCACCGAGCCGGGTGACGGTTGCTTCGCTCACGTTCAGAGAGAGCGTCTTCGCAGCATCCTCCAGGGAGTGGCCGGAAAGGGCCGCGGCCAGCTGTTGCGCGGCTGCCTGAGCCGCCTTGCCGGTTTTGGCGTCGGCCTCCACGTCGGAACGGATCTCGTCGAGCGGAGGAACGCCCGCGGGCCGTGTGTCGGTGAGGATGGGAACGAGCGGACCGCGCTGGCTCTGCAGGATCTCACCGATATCATTCTGTTTGGCCGCGAAGGCCCAGCTGGACAGTTCGGGATTGCGCCCCAGCCCGTTGATGGGATCGTTCTTGCCGAACCAGCCCGTGTCGTTGAAGGAGACATTTCCGGCAGCAAGGGCGCGGAACTCCTGATCGGTCTTCGGCGCCGACTGCTTCATGCGCGCCCGCACCTCGGCGATCCGCTCTCGGGCCACGGTTGCCGCTTTCTCATCGCGGATCTGCCGTTCGAGCTGCGGCTTCACTTCATCGAAAGGCGCGTACCCCGCCGGCCGCTTCTCGGTGACCTTCAAGATGTGGTAGCCGAACTGAGTTTTGAAAACGTCGCTCAATTGTCCGACCGGCAGCGAGAAGGCCAGCTGCTCGAACTCGGGGACCATCTGATTTTTCTGGAAGAATCCGAGGTCGCCGCCCTTCACGGCCGAGCCCGGGTCGGCGGAATTGGCTTTGGCCAGCGTGGCGAAATCCGCGCCCGCCTTCAATTGCGCCAGGAGGGCATCAGCCTTCGCTTTTGCAGCGGAGGCTTCGGCCGGAGAGGCGGAGGCATCGACCTTGATCAGGATGTGACTGGCCCGTACCGAGTCGCCGGTCTTGAAGGCCTCGCGGGACTGTTCGTATTGTTTGCGCAACTGATCGTCGTTCACTTCGATCTGCGAGCGTATCTGGGCCAGGTCAGCGAGCAGGTATTTCACCTTCCGCTGTTCAGCATGCGTGTACTTGTTCGCATGCTCCTTGTAATAGCTCTCCACGTCGGCAGCCCTGACGGCCACGGAGGAAGCAGCGCGATCCGCGGGGAAGAGAACGTACTGAATTTTGGCGTTTTCATTTCTCCGGCGGTACTCCTCCTGAGCCCACTGCGGCGAGAGGATGACCGAATTGACCATGGCGCTCTGCAGTTTGGAGAGCGTGACCTCTTCACGGATGTCGCGCTCGAAAGCGGCCGCGGAGGGATATCCGAGATTGGAGGTGACGTAGCGCTGGTACAGATCGGCTCCGACGAATTTTCCTTCGGGATTCAGAACCGGGATCTCGTAGATGCGTTTCCGAACTTCCCCTTCGGTGGCAGTGAGTTCCAGCCGGGCGGCCTGCTGCAGCAGGAGCTTGCGCTCCACCAGGCTTCCCAGAACCTGTTGCGGGAGATTCATAGCCTTGAGGATTTCCGGGGTGAGACTCTGCCCGTACATCTGCTCGTAGTTCTTCTGCGTGAAGTAGACGGCGCGGTCGAAGTCCTGGGTGGAGATCGTGTCCCCATTCACGCGGGCGACGTACGACCCGCTTCCTTCATCGGCTCCGGCGCTTGCTCCTCCGCCCCACTGGGCAAAGACGAAGACGACGAAGACGAAGACGACGAAGACCAGAATCCATTTCAGGTGCTTGAAGCTGTTGCGCATTGCTTTGAGCATCGGAAAACAAACCTCGCTTGAGAGTGACTGGAGTTCGAGAGAGTACCAGTGGTCCCGCCAACAGGGTCCGGCGCCGGAAAATGCCGGTGAGACCCGACCGCGGCAGGACTAAAAAACGGGGCACTGTACTGCGCCGGGGCGGGAATGGCAACCAATTGTAAACGAAGCTGGTTGCTGTCGCGGAAATTGCTGTGCTATAAACGACTTAGTTGCACTCAGGGCGCGGCGTCCGGCGCGCGGAACTCACCACTCTATGGCACGAATGAAAAAGGCCACCTCCAGCGCGGAGATCGACTGGTACCTGATCTCGATCGACCGTTTGAAGAAGCTCGCACTGAGCGGGCTGGTCATCGTGCTGGGAATCGGCTCGTACGCCTTCTACTACTACCAGCAGAACAGTCCCCGCAATCGCGCCGAAAGGGCGCTCAGTGACGCCCAGATCTCGCTGGATACTCTGGCCGCCTCGCGGGATCTGAACAGCTTCCGCGAGGACTTCGACCGGGCCAGCGCCAAGCTCGATCAGGCCCGCACTCTATTCTCCAGAGCGAAATATGCGGAAGCGGAGTCCGTGGCCATCGAATCGCAGACCATCACCCAGGCCGCTCTCTCCCGTCTGCCCGGTCAGCGCGACTCCGACGCCCAGTTCCTCACCGTAGAAGGCGAGGTGCTCTACCAGAAAGAAGGCGGCGACTGGAAGCGCAGCGAGGTGCGAACACCGCTGTTCAATGGCGACTGGGTGAAGACCGGGCCGAACTCCTCGGCCGAGCTGATGTTTGCGAATGGTTCGCTTTACACGATCGGGCCGAGCGCTCTTCTGGAGATCTACTCGCTGTTCGGCCCGGGGAGTTCCAAGAAGCAGAACACCGTGAAGATGCAGATCGGGTCGATCGAGATCGCTACTCATGAAGACATTTCCACGATCCGCACGCCGGGCACGCAGGTCGTCGTCGATTCCCAGTCGATGGCACAGGTTGGTGTCGACAGCAGGGAGCAGGGAACCGAGATCGTCAACCTCAAGGGATCGTCCCGGGTGAATGCCGGCGCCGGCAGTGAAGGGATTCAACTCACGGCCGGGGAACAGGTAGCAGCAACCAAGGAGGGCGCGCTTTCGGCAGTGACGAAAGTCGTTCCCGCTCCCGCCCTCCAGGGCCCGGCCGACAACCAGGTATTCCAGGCGGCAAACAACCTGAGGGTGAAGCTGGAGTGGGCCCCCGAGGCGCAGGCCTCGGGCTATCAGCTTCAGGTTTCAGGTTCACGGCTGTTCACTGTCATGCAGATCAACTCCCGGCGAACCAAGACAAGCGCGACTACTCAAATCAGCTCGGAGGGTCTTTTCTACTGGCGCGTGGCTTCGATCGACAGCAAGGGAAGACCGGGAGTATTCAGTCCCTTCCGCCGTTTCCGCGTCACGGGACTGGGCAGTTCGCTGGAATCGCTGCAGAGCGATAAGATTGCCCCGTCGCTCGTAGTACAGAAACCGTTCCGAATTGGTGGCCAGTTCTATCTCATCGAAGGCAAGGCAGAGCCCGGTGCGTCGGTGTTCATCAGCGATGAAGAGCTCCTCGACGTGGGGACGGACGGCTCATTCAAGAAACTGATCAGCCTCCCGCAGGTTGGATGGAACACCGTGGTTGTCAAAGCTGTCGATCTCGCTGGCAATCAATCCGTGCAGCGACAAAAAGTTTACGCGGAAGAATGACGAGCCGGCGGGTAACCCGGTCCGATACCGCGGCTGTTTCGCGGCAAGCGTTTTGCAGTCGGGCTGGCTTAGTCTCGCCGATTACCTTAAAGGAAATTCAATAGATGGCTGTCAAATCTTTACTGTCGATGTTCTCGAACGACCTGGCGATCGACCTCGGTACGGCGAACACGCTGGTCTATGCAAAGAACAAAGGCATCGTCGTACGTGAACCATCGATCGTGGCCGTGAACAAAGTGACCGGCAAAGTCGAAGCGGTGGGCAAGGAAGCGAAGGAAATGCTGGGGCGCACGCCCGGTAATATCGTGGCCATTCGCCCCATGAAGGACGGTGTCATCGCCGACTTCGAAGTGACCGAGAAAATGCTCGATTACTTCATCAAGAAGGCGCACGGCCGCTCTTTCCTGGTCAAACCGCGCATCGTCATCTCCGTTCCCTCCGAAATCACGCAGGTGGAAAAGCGAGCGGTGAAGGATTCCGCGCTCCGCGCTGGAGCAACAGAGGTCTACCTGATCGAACAGGCCATGGCCGCGGCCATCGGCGCAGGGCTGCCCATTACGGACCCGACCGGGAACATGATCGTGGACATCGGCGGTGGTACGACCGACGTGGCCGTGATCTCGCTGGCTGGCATCGTCTATTCCCGCTCGGTGCGCGTTGCCGGAAACGAGATGGACGACGCCATCATTCAGTACATCAAACGCAAGTACAACCTTCTCATTGGCGAGCGTTCCTCCGAACAGGTGAAGATGGAGATCGGCTCGGCCTTCCCTCTCGATGAGGAAATGACCATGGAGATCAAAGGTCGTGATCTCGTGGAAGGTGTACCGAAGACGCTGGTCATCACGGACGAGGAAATCCGCGAGGCACTCTCGGAAACGGTCTCGACGATTGTCGAGGCGGTGCGCGTGGCCCTGGAGAGAACGCCGCCGGAACTGTCAGCGGACATCATGGACAAGGGCATCATCATCGCCGGTGGCGGATCGATGCTGAAGAATCTCGACAAGAGACTTCGCGAAGAGACCGGCCTTCCCGTCACCCTGGCCGAAGATCCGCTGGCCTGTGTTGCGCTGGGAACGGGGCAGATGCTCACGGACTTCAATCTCCTCAGAAAGATTTCAATCGATTAGAAAGACCCCGGGGTCAGGCTCCTTCATCGAATGCAAGTCGCCGTAGAACGTCGTCCGACGCTCATCTTTCTGCTCGTACTGGCCGCGCTGTTCATCCTCATGAGCAGGAGCACGGAGACCCGTGTTCTCGGCGAGACGCGTACCCTGTTCGAGCGCACGGTCATGACAGTCTTCTCGCCGGTACCGAAGTTGGTGAACACCGTCGGGCAGAGTTTCGAAGACGCCTATCACGGCTATCTGGACATGCGGGCCGCCATCGAGGACAACAGGCGGCTACACCGGGATGTGGCCCAACTCACCCGCGACAATCTGATTCTCCGCCGCTCGCACGGGGACGTGGCTCGTCTGCGCTCGCTGCTTTCCTACTCCGAGCAGTTCTCCACGCCTACTGTCCTCGCCGACGTGATCATGCTGGACACTGCCAGCCGCTTCAAATCGATCATTCTCAACCGCGGCTCGGACGCCGGCGTGGAAGTGAACGATCCGGTGATGAACGCCCAGGGTCTGATCGGCAGGGTCGTCCTTACCACTCGCGATCTGAGCAAGGTGCAGTTGATCATCGATCAGAACGCTTCGGTGGGAACATTGCTGGAGAGAACCCGCCGGCAGGGAGTGGTCCGAGGTAATGGAAGCGGCGGTGTGCAGATGTACTACGTGCCCTCTCTGAGCGACGTCCAGCCCGGCGACATGATCGCCACCGCGGGAATCGACGGCATTTTTCCGAGAGGAGTTCCCGTGGGGACCGTAGTAAGAGCCAGCGAAGGCAAGGATCTGTTCAAGACGATCTATGTCACGCCCGGCGTCGATTTCGGATCGCTCGAGGAAGTGATCATCCTGCACACCGAGAAGATCCCGCCGGAGATCGTGAGGTATACCCCATGAGGTGGCTACGGTACGTCATCGGGCTGATCATCGCCCTCACCCTGCACTCGCTTCTGGAACGCTTCTTTCCAAATGCTCTGGCGTTTTTCAACCCCTATCTCATTCTGGTGGTCTACTACTCCATGGGTGGGAACCTTCTGGGAGCAATCCTGGCCGGCGTCGTAGCCGGACTGGTTCAGGATGCCTATTCTGGAGCGATTTTCGGCCTGCATGCCTTTTCGCTCACGTTCGTGGCCTACATCGTGGCCTCGGTGAATTCGCGAGTGGTCCTGCGTGGGCCGATCGCCTTCGGCGGCGCCCTGATCGGTTCGGTGGTCATCAACGAGGTCGTCATCTACATCCTGGTGAACATTCTCATGAAGCAGAAAATAGGAATGTTCGAGCAGAGCCTGTTGCTGAAGACGGCCATGACCTCGGTCTTCGGGATTCTCGTCTACCAGCTGCTCTCTCTGTTCCTCCGGGACGAGCCGATCGAAGCCATGCGTAAAAGGGCCGCATACTGAATCGAATGATGGACTGCTGCAGTCCGATCCTCTGGAATCGTTTACTCTTTCCCTAGTGCAAGGCCTGTCGCTTGCAAGACCGAAATGCTGTCCGTGACCCCTGACCCATGCGCGCCTATCGAGACGACCAGAAATTCCTGAACTTCCGGATCAATCTGGTGATCTGGGGCATCGTCATCGCCTTCTTTTTCCTGGCGGGCGCTTTCTGGTGGGTGCAGGGAGTCCAGGCGGAACGCTATCGCGGCCTGGCAGACGCGAACTTCCTCCGCGAGATTCCCATTACCGCCAAGCGCGGCCTCATTCTCGATCGCAACGGGAAAATTCTCGCCGACAACCAGCCTACCTACTCGCTGATGCTGCGCAGGCGGGACCTCCGCGACCTGGCCAAAACAGATCCATCGATCGAAGCACGCCTGATGCAGTTCGTCGGCGGTACCCTGCAGATCCCCATCGAAGAACTGCAGGCCAGAATCGAGAAGCAGAAGAGCGTTCCATCGATCCGGCCCATTCCTCTGGCCGAGGATCTCACCGTGGCCCAGGTCTCGGAGATCGAAGGACACCGGATCACCTTTCCCGTCCTGAGCGTGGAAGCGGTTCAGCGCCGGAACTATCGCTACGGGATCATGGCTTCTCATGTAATCGGTTATATCGGGGAAGCCAACGAAGGGGACATCAAGAAGAACCCGGACCTGAAGCCGGGAGATCTCATCGGAAAAAAAGGAGTGGAGCTGGTCTACGACTCGTACCTCCGGGGCCGGGACGGCGCCCGATACATGGTCGTGGACAGCCACGGAAAAGAAATCTCGGAATACCTTCCAGCGCGCAGGGAACCCGTTCCCGGACAGAATGTTTACCTGACCATCGACTTCGATCTGCAGCGACGAGCGGAACAGTACTTCATCGAGAAGGAATTCGTTGGGTCCGCGGTCGTACTGGATCCACGTAACGGGGAAGTGATGGCCATGGTCTCCAGTCCCGCCTTCAATCCCAACGTTTATTCACGACGGTTTACCCCGGAGGTCTGGGAACAGATCGTCTCCAATCCCTTCAAGATCGAAGTGAACCGCGCCATCCAGGGGCTATACTCTCCCGGCTCGGTATTCAAGGCTGTCATGGCCATCGCCGGTCTGGCGGACGGTGCTATCACCCCTTCCACCAACTTTTACTGCGGCGGCAGTGACGTCTTTTTTGGCCGCCGCTTCCGATGCTGGAGACCTCAGGGACATGGATCGATCAGCGTCGAGAATGCTCTGAAGGTTTCCTGCGACGTCTTTTTCTACAACACCGGCGCTCGCCTCGGTGTGGACAAGATCGCCCAATATGCGCACCGCCTGACTTTCGGTGAGCTTTCCCATATCGACCTCGAGAACGAGCGCGCCGGCACGGTGCCCTCGACGGCGTGGGCATCGGAGAAACAGCACCGCAAGTGGTATCCCAGTGAAACAATCTCCGTGGCCATCGGCCAGGGCCCGCTCACCGTTACTCCCCTCCAGGTGGCCAACATGATGAGCTCCATTGCCAATGGAGGAAAAGTGTTCAGGCCGCATGTGCTGAAACTCGTCGAGGGTCACGACAGCAGTGACCAGGTGCACTGGCTGAAGGTCGAACCGACGGTAATCCACGAATTGAAACTGCCCGCCGGGCCGCTCAAGGCTGTGCGCCAGGGCCTGTGGGACGTGGTGAACGAGCAAGGCGGCACGGGCGGCAACGCCCGGGTTGAAGGTCTGGACATCTGCGGAAAGACAGGAACGGTTCAGGTCATCGCCCAGTCAGGATCGAAAGACACGCTTTTCCTGCCGTTCAAATTCCGCGATCATGCCTGGTTTGCCTCGTTTGCTCCCAGGGACGATGCCCAACTCGTTACGGTCGTGTTCATCGAGCACAGCGGGCTGCACGGTGGAACCGACGCCGCCCCTCTGGCCCGCGAAATCTACCAGGCCCATTTCCAGAAGCGACTTGGTACGGAGACGATCAACCTCACCGACCCTGCCACTCTGGAGAAGTTAAAGGAAGGCGACCTGCCGACACCCGGCGCAGACCTGCCTCGTCCGCCTCCACAGCTCGGAGCCGGCCACTGATTCAGAATTTCGGTTGGCCGATCAGCCAGGAAGGGTAAATGCTCAGACCAAACGTTTCGCGGATCGATTGGAACTTTATGGGAACCGCACTCTCGATCGCCGCCATCGGCTGCCTGCTCGTTTACAGCGCCACCTACTTCGGGACGCAATCCGGAATCTTTGAGAAGCAACTGGTCTGGGTGGGGATCGGCATCGCCCTGATGCTCGTCTTCATGCTCATCGATTACCGGATTCTCTTCGACGCCTCCCCGATCCTTTACGGTGTGGGAATGGCGCTGCTGGCGTACCTGGTGGTGTGGGGCAAGGCCACGGCCCACGTAAGGTCATGGATTCAGTTGCCGGGAAATTTTCAATTTCAGCCCTCGGAGTTCATGAAAATCTTCACAGCCCTGGTCCTGGCCAAATATTTCGATTCGAACGATCGCGCCTATCTGAATTTCCGAACGTTTTTCATGATCATGCTCATCGTCGGTGCCCCGATGGCCCTGATCGTCATTCAGCCCGATTTCGGAACGGCCGCTACCTTTACACCGTTGCTGGCAGCGGCCATGTTCTTCGGTGGAATCAAGCCTCGATACTGGATCATCGCCACACTGATCGTGGCCATCGCCCTTCCCTCAGCCTGGTTCTTCTTTCTGAAGCCCTACCAGAAGGAACGGATCATGATCTTCCTCAATCCGGAACGTGATCCCCTCGGATCCGGCTATCAGGTCACGCAGGCCAAAATCGCCATCGGCTCCGGGGGAATCACCGGAAAGGGCTTCAAACAGGGAACCCAGGCCAAGCTTCAATACCTGCCGGCACGCCACACGGACTTCATCTTCGCCGTTCTCGGCGAGGAATGGGGGTTCGTCGGCGTGGCTGTTGTGCTCGCTCTGTATCTCTTTCTGATCGTTCAGGCGCTTTCCATCGCCAAAGTGTCACGCGATCGCGGAGGAACTTTTCTGGCCATCACCCTGATCATGTTTTTCGTCTTTCACATTCTCATCAACGTCTCGATGCAGATCGGACTGCTGCCCACTACGGGCATACCGCTGCCGCTGATTTCTTACGGCGGATCGTCGACAATGATGTTCTTCATGGCCATCGGGTTGATTCTGAACGTGGACTATCGAAAATTCGTCAATGCCTGAGCAGGGCAGCCCGTACGAGGAATTTCATGCGCCATCGAATCGACCTCTGGCTGAAACTCGTATGCGTCTTCAAGCATCGCACCGATGCCACCGAGTCGTGCCTCAGTGGGCATGTGAAGATCAACGGAAGCCGTGCCAGGCCCTCGTCCATCGTCCGCGCCGGGGATGTGGTGGAAATCACGGGAGAACGCGAACGGCGGCTGGTTGTTCTGGAACTGCCGCAGCACACGGTCTCGAAGGAGGAAGCTCGTTCAATGTATCGCGACGAGTCGCCTCCGCCACCACCGCGCACCGCACCGGTGATCATGCGCGAGCGGGGAGCGGGCAGACCGACTAAAAAAGATCGCCGGGAAATCCAGCGTGTCAACCGCAAGTTCTGAAACGGCCTGTATTTGCCAACCACTCCGCCCCTTCCTATAATCGGAGCTTCGCGGGATGAAGAGCGTCTGATCCAGGGTCCTGAAACCGTGATTTCCGATCGCGACGATCGGGTGGCGAGGGCGGGCCCCGAAGTGATTACTCGCTGTCTCGCCGGACCATTAGAACGCTTGCAGGAGGCACGATGATCAAAGCGGATATCGTAAACAAGGTCGCGGAGGCGACGGATGTCTCGCGGGTAAAAGCCGCCCAGGCCGTCGATACCGTGATCGAAGGTCTCCGCAATGCCCTGGCCAACGGGCAACGGATCGAGCTCCGTGGATTCGGCGTCTTTCAGGTCAAGCAGCGCAAGAAGGGAATCGGCCGAAATCCCAAGACCGGAGTGGAAGTGAAGATCCCGCCCGGAAACACCATTCGTTTCAAGCCGGGCAAGGAACTGCGGAACCTCTTGTAGCGTTCCCCTCGCCGCTCCTCAGAACTGCCGCAGCACCCTGAGATCGTTCTCGAACAGGGTGCGGATGTTCGGAACTCCGAACTTGAGCATGGCCATGCGGTCGATTCCCAGTCCGAAGGCGAACCCACTCCATTCCTCGGGGTCGATATCGACGTTCCTCAGAACGTTCGGGTGAATCATGCCGCAGCCCAGAATTTCCATCCATCCCGTCTGTGAACAGGTTCCACAGCCCAGCCCTTGACAGAAAACGCAGGATATGTCGACCTCCGCGGAGGGCTCGGTGAACGGGAAGTAGCTCGGGCGAAAACGGACGGCAGTGTCAGAGCTGAAGATTCGCCTCAGAAAGTGCTGCAAGGTCCCGCGCAGGTGTCCGAAACTCACGCCTCGGTCGATGAGAAAGCCTTCGATCTGGTGGAACATGGGCGAGCGGCGCATGGTGATCTCGTCGCGCCGGAAGACCCGGCCCGGAGCGATGACCTTCATCGGCGGACGAAGCCGCTCCATAGCCCGGATCTGAACATTCGAGGTGTGGGTGCGCAGAAGCATTCCCCCCGGGACGAAGAACGTGTCCTGGGAGTCGCGCGCGGGATGGTCGGGAGTGAAGTTCAGGGCTTCGAAGTTGTACCAGTCCGTTTCGATTTCGGGACCAGGATCGACTGAATATCCCATCTCCTTGAAGATGGTCTCCATCTCACGGCGGACGATGGTCACTGGATGAAGATGCCCGAGCGACGGAGGCCTTCCGGGAAGTGTGACGTCGATCCGGGAACGGGCTTCCCTGCTGGCCGTCGCTTCGGCCGCGGCAAGTTCCATCTTCTGTTTCAGCGCGGGCTCCAGGTCGTCGCGAAGACGATTCAGGGCATCGCCCGTAGCGCGCTTGGCGTCCTTCGGAACGTCCTTGAGGCGACCGAAGAGAGCGGGCAGCAAACCACCCTTTCGTCCGAAATATCTGACACGCAGCGCGTCGAGATCATCAACCGTGACCGCGGTCTGGAGCTCCCGCAGCGCCTCAGTGCGTATTTTGTCGATTTCCTCGAGCATGCTCGTCCTCAGGCGACCGTGTGGAACGATACGACAGACAGGCGCCGCTGTCGTCAACTAAAAACGCGGGCATCACGCCCGCGTTCCGTAAAGACCGATCGCAGAGGGCTCAGGCCTGCTTCTGGTTTTCGAGAGCTTGTCTGGCGCTCGTGACCACGGCTGCGAATGCTGCAGCGTCCTGAACGGCGAGGTCTGCGAGGATCTTGCGGTCCAGAGTGGACCCGGCAACTCGCAGTCCGTTCATGAGCTGCGAATAGGAGATTCCGTTCATCCGCGCCGCGGCGTTGATGCGGGCGATCCAGAGGCTTCGGAACTCACCCTTGCGATCCTTGCGTCCGGTGAATGCGAAGTTGAGACTGCGCTCCACCTGCAGCTTGGCGACCCGGTGGCCGCGCGATTTCATCCCGTAGTAGCCCTTGGCCAGCTTCAGGATTTTCACGCGGCGATTCTTGCGTTTGTTTCCCCGTTTAACTCTAGGCATCGTTTCTCCTCGTTTTCCGCCTCGCGGCAGTCATTTGAAGCGGCCCGGTCAGGAGTGGTATGTACCGGACGCGCTCAGCAGGTGGTCAGAGCTCGCTCTGTCCCGTTTTCACGCGGGCTGAGACCCCGCGCACTTCGTACGAACTTACTTGTAGGGAATCATCCGCTCGACAGTCCGGCGGTTGGCCTTGTCGACGATCGCTTCGGATCCCAGCTCGCGTTTCCTTCCAGAAGACTTCTTCGTCAGGATGTGCGAATGAAAGGCGTGATTACGCGTGATCTTGCCGGTGCCGGTCTTTTTGAACCGCTTGGCAGCACCACGATGTGTTTTCAGCTTAGGCATAACTCTCCCTCAGACCAGCCCCTTAACCCTGATTTGGACGAGTAGATTCCCTCGCTATTTGCTCGGCGAGAGCACCACGATCATCCGGTTTCCCATCAGGTCCGGGTTGCCCTCGGGCGCCCCATGTTCCTTGATGTCCGCCACCAGGCGGTCGATGACCGCCCGGCCGAGGTCGAGATGGGTCATTTCCCGGCCGCGGAAGCGGACAATCGCTTTGACCTTGTCGCCGTGATCCAGGAAGCGGATGACATGATTCTTCTTGAACTCGTAGTCGTGATCGTCGATGCGGGGCCGAAACTGCACCTCCTTGACCACAATGACTTTCTGCTTCTTTTTGGCCTCGGCCTGCTTCTTCTTCTGCTGGAACTGAAACTTGCCGAAATCCATGATCTTGCAGACTGGTGGGGCGGCCCCGGGAGCGATTTCGACGAGGTCGAGATCCTTGCTCCTGGCCATCTCCTGAGCCTGCGCAATCGGCACAACGCCGACCTGGTTTCCTTCTTCGTCAATCAGCCGGACTTCCGGAACCCTGATCAACTCGTTGATTCTTGTCTCGGGACCTGAAGGTTTTCTGTCAAACCGACGATCAAATCTCTTGGGTGGAAAAATGCGAACGTCCTCCTGAATAAAAAAGAACAGGACCAAGGTCCCAGGGCGGGACGGGGAGACTTTCGTTGCCTCGCCGGCCGCTGAACGACTCTGCCCTGATGCCTATTGCCTGTTCCCTGTCAACGGTTCCTGTCGTCTGAACGGCCTCAATCTACGAATAAGCGTCTACAAAGTCAAGGAGCGCGCGGCGATGAGGTTTCCGGCCTCTTCGATGAACTGCTCGACGGAAATGGCGCCCACATCACCGCCGGTCCGTTTTCGGAGACTGACTGTCCCGCTCGCTACTTCCTTCTCTCCAACAATGAGCATGAAGGGAATCTTCTGCAGCTGAGCATTGCGGATCTTCGCCCCCAGTTTTTCGTTGCTCTCGTCAGCCGAGGCGCGAAGCCCGGCCGCGCTGAGTTTCATTGCAACATCGCGCCCATAGTCGAGGAACTTCTCCGAAACGGGCAGAACGACGGCCTGAACCGGAGCAAGCCACAGGGGGAAGGCCCCTCCGAAGTGCTCCACGAGGATCCCGAAGAACCGCTCGATCGAACCGAGAATGGCCCGGTGAATCATCACCGGCCGGTGCTCCTTGCCATCCTCTGCGATGTAGTCGAGCTTGAAACGTTCCGGTTGCGCGTAGTCGAGTTGGATGGTCCCCAGCTGCCACGGTCTGCCGATGGTATCGTGGACCTGAAAATCCAGCTTCGGTCCATAGAACGCGCCGTCTCCCGGATTGACCACGTAGTCCACGCCGTTCTTTTTGAGGGCATTCTCCAGTGCTCGCTCGGCCGAGTCCCACATGGCGTCGCTGCCAATCCGCTTTTCAGGGCGTGTGGAGAGGTTGATACGCACGTCTGCGAATCCGAACGTGTCGTAGATCTCTTTGATCAGACGGAGTTCACGGTCTATTTCCTTCTCGATCTGATCGGGAGTGACGAACAGGTGGGCGTCGTCCTGCGCGAACGAGCGCACGCGCACCAGACCATGCGTGACGCCTGAGCGTTCATATCGATGGAGACGCGAAAAATTGGCGAGGCGGATAGGCAGGTCCCGGTAGGAACGGCGTGTCGAGGCGAAGATCTGCGTATCGCCAGGACAGTTCATCGGTTTGACCCCGTATTCCCGCTCGTCGATGTGCGAGAAGAACATGTTCTCTTTGTAGTTGTCGTAGTGGCCGCTGATTCTGAACAGCTCCGTGTCCCAGATCAGCGGAGTGATCACTTCGTCGTACCCATCACGGCGGTAAAATTTCCGGACGAAATCGAGCAGCTCGTTGTAAATCACCGCTCCCTTCGGCAGAAAAATGGGCATGGCCGGAGCGAATTGGGAAAAAATGAACAGTCCCAGTTCCTTGCCAACTCTTCTGTGATCGCGGGCGCGCGCTTCCTCCAGTTGAACGAGATGGGCCTGAAGTTCCTTGTCATCCGCCCAGGCCGTTCCGTAGATCCGCTGAAGCATCTGATTGCGCTCGTCGCCACGCCAGTACGCGCCCGCCACGGAAAGCAGCTTGAAGGCCCCGAGACGTCCGGTTGAAGGCACATGCGGTCCGCGACAGAGATCCATCCACTCGCCCTGGCGATAGATGGACAGAACCTCTCCTTCGGGGATTTCGCGAAGGATCTCCGCCTTGAATTTCTCTCCCATCCGTTCGAATTCAGCGATGGCCTCGTCCCGCTGCCATTCCTCGCGGCGTACGGGAAGATCCCTCTTCACGATCTCCTGCATCTTCTCTTCGATGAGACGGAGATCTTCCTCGGTGAAGGTTCGATCCGTGGCGAAGTCATAGAAGAATCCGTTCTCGATCACAGGGCCGATCGTGACCTGAGTTCCCGGGAACAACTCCTGGACCGCCATGGCCATGAGATGGGCGGTCGAGTGACGGATGACGTCGCGCCCGGCGTCGCTGGCGGGAGTTACGATCTCCACACGGGCCTCGGCGGGAACCGGCGCGTAGACGTCGACGGTTTTACCGTTCACTTTTCCGGCGATGGCGTCTTTAGCGAGACGCCGCCCGATCGAGGACGCTACGTCGGCGACAGTGGCCGCCTCGGGAACTTCCTTCATGGAACCATCGGGTAGCTGCACATTCATGAATTACTCCTGGATCCCTTCATCTTCCTTTTCATCGGGAACATCAATTTCCTTCCGTCTTCAAAAAAAAAGACAGGGTGGAAATCCCTGTCTGGCGGACTGCGTCGTGTATTCGGACAGTCAGCGACAGGGCGTGCTTTCGATCAAGCACGTCGTTCGGGTCTGTCGCGTCGTGGTTTTCGGCATCATGGTCGGAAGCAACTCGGAGCAACCGTTCCGCTCCGATCCAATTCTACAATTCTCCCGCGGAACCTGGTAGGCCCTAGCGGACTCGAACCGCTGACCTCCACCGTGTCAAGGTGGCGCTCTAACCA
>JBDTRY010000027.1:0-27891 GCA_039931435.1 Acidobacteriota bacterium
CGAAGTGTCCACCGGGCCAGAGTGCCCTCCCTACGTCGTACCAGAGGAAGATCAGGACGAAAAGCCCGGCGTAGAGCAGGTATCGATGAAGGTTCTGAAGTATGAAAGGAAAGGCCGTTTCCCCACGGTAGTTCCGTCGCTTTCCTTCGCTCACAGCGCATCCGGGCGGATGGGCGGAAAACGAACGGTAATACGCCTTGCGGTAGTAGTAACAGGTCAGGCGAAAGCCACCGGGGGCCCACAGGATGAGGAGCGCCGGGGATAGCCACTGCGGTAGCGGAGTCCATGCGCCGAGATTCGGTGAGTAGAAGGGAGAGAGCAGCTCACCCGTCTCGTAGTACCGGTTCATGAAGGCGCGCAAAGTTGCGTAGATCACAAATCCGGAAAGGATGAGAAAAGTGATGGCAGGGCCCATCCACCATGCATCGCGCCGGTCCGTGCTGCCCAGCGTGGCATGAGGCGGGGCCACAGAAGCCAGGTCGGTCATGAAGTTCGTTCCTCCCGAGCAGGCGATATCAGAGTGGCAGAAGAATACAGGGACGGACGAGGAAATGGGAAATCGGGGGCTGGCTGCGATCTTTTTATCACCGGAAATTCTTCCACCTGTCGCTTCCTGCTTCTCTTTGCAAACGTGTCATCCCGATGCCGAAGGCGAGGGATCTTTTTGTGGAACTCGCGTTTTCGTTTAACCAGCCGAAGATCCCTCCTCACTTCGCCCGTGAGGCTGTGTCAAAACCAGGGGAACCTCAGAGAAGCACGAACTCGTAGGGCCGCACGGCGTGCGGCCGGTATTCTTCTGGAAAGGTGCATACAGTCAACGATTCAACAGGATGGGATGGCAAAGGGTACCGGCCGCACGCCGTGCGGCCCTACGAGCAGCAGCGCCGGTCGTGATTTCAAGATACTTTTGCCACAGTCTCTCGTTCGCGATGACCGATTCGCCTTGAGCTCGTCGGGAGTCAGGTCACTCCGAGCGTGAGCGTTTGTTGAGAACTCACATATGCGCCGCCGCTCCGAATACGCTCCGAACGGCACAGGCGCACGAAAGTCCCTCCCAATCAGATACGATTCGTCCTATAGAGGAGAACCCGATGACTCTCACAAAGATCAGAACACTTGCTCTGGCCGTCATGGCCATGCTCGCCGCGACCGCCACCTACGCCGCTGCATCCGATCTGGCTGACGTTAAAAAGGAGATCGCCCGGCGTCACGACGAGGCCGTGCAGCGGCTTCAGGAGTGGATCGCCATGCCGTCGATCGCTGCCGAAAATCGCGGCTATCCCGACGGCGCGGAAACCATGGCCAGGCTTCTGCGTGAGGCGGGCTTTCAGAAAGTAACCGTACTGAGCACGGACGGAAAGCCCGGCGTATTCGCCACCCTCGACGCCGGCGCTGCAAAGAGCGTCGGCCTCTACTTCATGTATGACGTCAAGCAATTCGACCCTTCCGAGTGGTCCTCCCCTCCGCTTGAAGCACGCATCGTGAGCAAGCCGGGCGTAGGGAAGGTGATCGTCGGCCGTGGTGCGGTCAATCAAAAGGGTCCGGAAGCCGCATTTCTGGCAGCGCTGCACGCCATCCGCGGTGCTGGAAAGAAGCTCCCCGTGAACCTCGTGCTCATCGCCGAGGGGGAAGAGGAGATCGGATCGCCACACATCGGCCAGCTTGTCTACCGCCCGGAGGTCGAAGCCGCGCTTCGAAAAACCATCGGGGTCTTCATGCCCTCAGCCTCTCAGGATCTGGACGGCGTGGTGGCGGTCAGTCTCGGTGCCAAAGGTGTCGTCGAGCTGGAGCTCGTCTCCAGCGGCGAGAAATGGGGACGCGGTCCGCAGAAAGACATTCACTCATCGTTGAAAGCCATGGTGGACAGCCCCGCCTGGCATCTGGTCAAGGCGCTGGATACCCTCGTCTCGGCGGACGGAAACACCATCACCATCGACGGCTATCCAACTCCCCGCCCCATGAGCGCCGAAGAAATATCGATGATCGCCGCGGCCACGAAACGCCGGAACGAAGCGAAGATGAAAAAGCAGCTCGGCGTCTCGCACTGGATCGACGATCTCTCCTGGGAAGAGGCCAATGAGCGTCTCGAGTCACAGCCGACAGTGAACATCGAAGGATTGGTTGGCGGTTACACCGGACCGGGCGGCAAAACCATTCTTCCTCACCGGGCCGTAGCCAAGATCGACATGAGGCTCGTGCCCGACATGAAACTTGTCGACGCCGTGTCTGCTCTGAAGGCGCATCTGGCCCGGCGCGGATTCTCCGACATTGAGGTGAATGTCACCGGCGGCTACGATTCGACAGCGACGCCGGCAACCGCGCCGTTGATTCAGGCTCAGATCTCGGTGCTGAAACGGGCCGGCATCAATCCTGTGATCTGGCCGCGCAACGCCGGATCATACCCAGGCTACGTCTTTACCAATGCGCCGCTCTCTCTGGCCTCGGGACACTTCGGGCTGGGTCATGGCAGCGGGGCACACGCCCCCGATGAGTATTACGTGATCGAATCGGAGATCCCCGAGGTGCAGGGCTTTGATGGCGCTGTGTTCTCGTTCGTGGAGTACCTTTACGAACTGGCCCGGTGAGCTCAGGATCGCGCGGGCGGCGCGATCAACCTGGCCGTTAGAAAAACGCCGGCAAACGCCGCGCAGTCGTAGGGCCGCACGGCGTGCGGCCGGTATTCTTCCCGATTTCCGCGAGGCGGTTACGACCCTGGTGCCGGCCACATGCCATGCGGCCCTACCCGGTTTCCGGGGATGATCGCCTCGCCCGGCAGGAGCGAAACATGAGCAATCGAATAGGACGAACGCAGTTCAGCGCGAAGGCCCGCCAACCGCCGCTACCCGCCGCCCCTCTTAGGCCGCCCTGCGCACGGCCGGTATTCTTCCCGATTTCCGCGAGGAGGTTACAACTCTCGTGCCGGCCGCACGCCGTGCGGCCCTACGAGGGGCGTTAGGCGAGGGCGGTTGGCAGGACATCGCCATGCGGCCCTACCCATTATGTTTTCCGGGTCGTGCCCCGGTTTCGGGGATGATCGCGTCGACCCATCAGGAGCGAGGAATGAAGAATCGAACGGTACGAACGCAATTCGGCGCACGCCGTGATGACGTGGCAGACCTTGTCACCCGTCGGCCGGACCATGCCATGGAACGGCTCAACCCATTCCTCTTCATCAATCACCACGGCCCGCAGGTCTACCCGCCGGGCAACCGCGGGTTGCCCTTCGGTCCGCATCCCCACCGGGGATTCGAGACGGTGACGTTCATCGTCGAAGGTTCACTCGTTCATCGCGATTCGGCGGGCCATGAGAGCGCCATCGGCGCCGGCGGAATCCAATGGATGACCGCCGGCCGTGGAGTGGAGCATTCCGAGACCTCCTCCCGGGAGTTCATGGACCGGGGAGGTCCGCTGGAAATCCTGCAGCTCTGGATCAATCTGCCCGCCAGGCTGAAGATGACAACTCCCCGATACACCGGGCTCCAGAAGGACGACATCCCTTCATTCAAAGAGGGCGGCGCAACGGTCAACCTCATTGCCGGCGAGTGGAATGATCACCGAGGACCCATCCAGTCGCTCACGGGTGTGAGCATGATGACCGTATCGATGCCAGAGGGCGCGACGGTGACGCTGCCTGCGCCCGCCGGCCGGAGAGTCTTCCTCTACATCGTGCGCGGGAACGTGCGGGTTTCCGGCACGGATGTAGAAACCTGGCGCCTCGTCGAGTTCAACGACGACGGGTCCTCGGTGGAGATCGAGGCCGTGGAAGATGCGCTGGTCATCTTCGGACATGCCGATCCGCTCGGAGAACCGATCGCGGCACAGGGTCCGTTCGTCATGAACACCCGCGCCGAAATCATCCAGACCATTCGCGATTATCAGTCGGGTGCGTTCGGGGAAGCCCTCACCGATGCGTAACGGCCAGCCGCGACTTCACTCCGGCGGGAGCGTGATGCGATCCAGCAGGCCGTTTCTGCCTGCCAGATCTGCCACCAGGGGAATTCCCAGAAGCTTCGTGGCCTGATTACGGAGAAAGAGACGGATGCGGGAGGAGGGTGCGAACCAGCCGGCGAAGTTCTCGGCGTCCTTCTGCTTGCTCCGAAGAAATCCGTCGAGCGAGGCATGATAGCGCTTGAAGGCAGCGGTGGGATCGCCACCATTCTTCAATTCATGCGCCAGAAAATACGCACCGATCATGGCCAGTGCCGATCCCTGCCCGCCGAGAAGCGAAACGCAGAACGCCGCATCGCCGGTCAGGGCCACGCGCCCGCGCCACCATTCCTCCATCCGGATCTGGCTTACCCGGTCGAAGTAGAGACTGCCGGCGCGGTCCATCTCCTTCAAAATTTGCGCGGTCTCCCATCCGCAGTCACGAAATCGGTCGCGCAGAACGGATTTTTGCGCCTCCGTATCCTCCATGGGGATGGCTATGCCGCCCTGCTCCTTGAAGATGAAAAGAAACATTGTGCGATCGCCGCGCAAGGTAAACCTGGCCACCTGCCGCCCAACCTCCGTGTGCATCACAAACACGAGCTCATCCCGGGGACGATAGCCATCCACTTCGAAGGCCGCCACACAGTAGCCGAGGTACGTTTCGAATTGCGATTCCGGTCCGAAGGCCAGCTCCCGCACGCGTGAGTGCAGCCCGTCCGCTCCGATTACCGCATCGAAGTCGCGGGATGAGCCACCGGAGAGATCCACGCGAACCCCGCTCCCGGTGTCATCCAGATGCTCGATCGTTTCGCCGAAGAGGACCTCGGCGTCGTTCTCGATCGAGTGAAATAGGATCGAGGCCAGGTCACCCCTGGGAAGGCTGACGTACCGGCCAGCCGTCAACCGGCGGAAGACATCGACAGAAAATCCGCCGATGCGCCGGTTCGCATCATCGACGATGCGCACCTCCTGCATTGCATAGCCTGCCTCACGAATCTGTGGAAGGAGGGACATCCGCTCGGCGATGTCGAACCCCGCTCCCCAGAAGTCGATGACGTAGCCGCCGGTACGGAGATGAGAGGCCTGTTCCACGATGACTACATCCACGCCGTAGCGGCGAAGCCACCAGGCCAGGGTCGGACCGGTGATCCCGGCTCCGGAGATGAGGACCTTCACGCGCTCACCTCTTGCAGATGTGCTCGGCCTCCGCGGACGTGGATCTCTTCTCTCACTGTTTCACTGACCGTCCCAGCCTCAGATCGCTGCCGGGAGAATTCGTTCTGAGGAGAATTATCTTCGCCAATTGCCGCTCCGCGCACTACGAGGGTATACCGGCAGGGCGTTCCCTGTCAGGCAGCGGCCAGTGCTCAACCACCGTCGCCAGGATCTGATCGCCCGCGCCCGGGAGATTGCTCGGGCGCTCCCCGGCAGCTCCGAAAAACTCCGTGAAGAGCCCGGAGGCAGACATCAACCGATCCAGCGGGGCGCCGAACTAAAGACACACTATGCCGGCTGTCATCCTGAGCGGACTAACAGCGGGGGCGCCGAACCAGAGTGAAGATACTCTGCATGAATTTTCATGCGCGGGCGCAGCAAATTTGTCATCCCGAGCGAGAGCGAGGGACCCCAGTGGACGGGAGGCACGATCCCTGGGGCGCTTACCACCCGCCCCTCTGGGTTTCCTCGCTCACGCTCGGAATGACCCGTTTGCGAAGCATCGCCTGGTAAATCTCAAGAGCCGACGTGGTTCCGCCAGGAGGGCGGAGTCGTTCACGGCGGCGTCATTGCCTCGCTCGCCGATACTGCCGCGGTCTACGCTCTCATCGGACAACTCACACCGGAGCAGTACATGACCTGCGTTGAGTTCAAAATCAATTTCCTGGCAGCTGCAGAATTGGATGGCGGTGCACTCGTCGGGCGGCCCGTTGTCGTGCGGCGTGGCAGAACGATTGGAGTGTGCGATGTCTCCGTCTATCAGTCTGAGCACATCGTGGCCAGGGGACTGTTCACCTACATGTTCTATCCAAAGCCGGCCGAACGCTGAGGTCGCGCGTAACCTGAACCGCGCTGGTACTTCTAAGTTGGGGGACGAGCACTCTCCATGACGCGCCATCGCAGACAGACAGCCCTCTTCTTCGCTGCCGTTACTGTTTCGCTGCTGGCGCCAGCTGCGAACGGGACGAAAAACGGGCCGGCCGAGGTCACGGTCGGTCGCTATCACCTGCAGAGCAATGTGTGGGTCTGCCTGCATCAACGACTGATGCACAACGCCCGCTTCGGGAGTCGGGCGCCGCTCTCGCTCTCCGGAGAAAGACTCGACCGATGGAAAGAGGCTGTCGCAGCCTATCGTTCGTTCCTGGGAGAGCGCAGCCCGGTGTTCGATTCCGAGTTGCGTGCCATCGATTCCGCTCTGGCCAGAGCAGAAGGAGACGAGTTGCCGCGATCCATTCCTCCCGCTCTCGTTCAGGCACTGCATGTGGCAATGCCGCTTTATCGGGAAGCGCAATGGCCGTCTGACGATCGCTACAACCGCTTCTGGATCGCTTTCGCCCGGCCCTTGCTGGAGTCGACGGAAACGGAACTGATCGCTGCCCACGCCAGGGCCTTCGGAACACCGTTCTCGAAAGAGATTCTCGTCGACCTCACACCGTTCGCATGGCAGGTCGGCGCCTACACGACCGGCGACGCAAAAATGGTTCACGTCATCATCTCCAGCACGCTCCCCGGAAATCAGGAGTTCGGCGCGCTGGAGTCGCTGATGCACGAGCCCTCCCACGGAATCGTCGATGAGGAGTCCGGGGCAATCGGCGCAGATCTCGCGCGAACGGCACGCGAGCTGGGGATGAAACCGCCACCGAATCTCTGGCACGCCGTAATGTTTTACACATGTGGCGAACTGACACGTCGCGCCCTCGAAGAGCGGGGAGTCACCTACGTACCCTACATGATTCGCACGGGCATGTATGACCGGGGATTTCGCGGCTTCCGCCAGCCGCTGGAAAGTCACTGGCAGGCCTGGCTCGACGGAAAAATCTCCGAGACCGAAGCCCTGCGCCGGATCCTCAAGGACACGTCCTCGGACAAATAATGATTCTCGACACTCTAAAGCTCCACAGCTATCCGCGGGGTTCGGACAACTTTCCCGATCGGCGAGGCCATCCTTTCCTGAGCGCACTTCATATGACTGTTGCCGTCCTCACGTTGAGCGCTCACGCGGCGCTCGCATCCGGAACTGCTCAAGCCAATGCCCTGATCGATGTCGGCCGTTATCACCTGCAGAGTAACCCCTGGGTGAACCTGCATCAGCGACTCCTTTACGAGGCCAGCTTCAAAACCGACCCGCCAGCAGGCTTGAAGCGTAGCGCGCTCTCGAAGTGGACGAGCGTGGTTGACAGCTACCGGAACTTTCTCGGCAAACGGAACCCGATCGTCGATCACGAACTCATCGCCATGAACCTCGCTCTATCCGGAACTGCCGGTGCCGATCTCCCCCCCGGCATTCCCCAGCCAGCAGCTTCGGCGCTGAAAACGGCCATGCCCCTGTACCGCACGGCACAGTGGGAGAAGGACGACCGAATCAACCGCTTCTGGATGTCGCTGGCCAGACCACTGCTGGAGTCGGCGGCTGAGGAACTGATTGCGGCGAACGAGAAGGTTTACGGACTGCCGTTCCCGAAACGAATTACCGTCGACGTTTGTTCGTTTGCCTGGGAGTTTGGCGCGTACACGGTCGGAACCCCGGAGGCGGCCCATGTAGTCATCTCCAGCACGGATCCGGGAAGCCAGGGCTTCCGAGCGCTCGAGTCACTGCTCCACGAACCCTCGCATATCCTCGTCGCTCCTGCCTCGGGCGCAATCGGCTCGGACCTCGTCAAAACCGCCGCCGAACTGAACCTCAAAATGCCACGGGGGCTCTGGCACGCCATCCTTTTCTATACCGCGGGTGAACTGACGCGGCGGGCACTGGCCGAACGGGGCGTGACGGACTACGCGCCTACCATCACCCTTATGTACAAAGGGGTCTACCCCGGTTTTCAGAAACCGCTGGAAACGCATTGGCAGGCATTTCTCGACGGCTCGGTCTCAAGGGATGCGGCCATCCGCGAGATCGTGAAGGAGACAGCTCATTGAAGTGGCGTCAGCGAAGGTCACCACGATCCGCTGGCGCCGCCACCTCCGCCGTCGCCGCCGCCGCCAGAATATGAGCCCGAATCCGAGCCGGAACTCGACGAGTCCCATCCGGACGATGAGCCGCTTCCACCGGAGCCCGAGCCGGCGAAGCTCACCGGGAACAACCCGCTGGAGCCTCCCTTCAAAAAGCGAAAGAGACTGCGGAGGATAAGGAAGGCGATCGCAAGACAGGCGGTCGAGAGCAGAGACAACAATGCCATGCCCTTGATCGACGAATGAGACGCTGTTCCTGCCGCCGCTGCAGCAAATGCCTCCGCTGCCTCTCCCCCGCGGGCAACATCCACGATGGCCTCCGTTCCGGTGACGATTCCGTCGGCCAGCTTTCCCCGTTGCGCGAGCGGTTTCACGATCTGATTGATGATCCGTTGTGCACGGGCGTCCGTGAGCGTCGACTCCAATCCGTAGCCGACTTCGATGCGCAGTTTGTGATCGTCGGCGAAAACGAAAAAGATGACGCCGTTGTCTTTGCCTTTCTGCCCCACTCCCCACTGATGGATGCTGCTGCTGGCCAGATCCTCGAGTGTCGTCTCCGCCGGTAGCCGCCGATCGATGAAGACGATCACCTGATTGGAAGTGTCCTCCTCGAACTGCAGGAGCTCTCCGTTCAGCGCTCGTGCCGCGTCCGGGCTGAGCACACCGGCACGATCGGTTACAAAGTCTCTGGGCTGGGCGGGGACGATGAGATTCGAGCCTGTCTTCTCGAATCCCTGACCGACGGGCGCCAGAGGTGGAGACAGGATCTCAGGTTGGCGAACGGGACGAGTTGCAGACCCCTGCGGAAGCTCTCGCGCACCCGGGTGGGAACCCTGAACCGGCAAATTCCGCTCGTGACGCCAGCTGATGAACTCCTCACGAGCGTTCATGAAGAATCCCGTAGCAAAGAGAAGGAAGGGCAGGCTCAGAAGAAGACCCACGAAAATCGATGAAATCCGCTGCCACGTGCTGGAGGCGAGGCTGCTGCGGTTCCGTCCCCTCCTTCGGCCCGGAACCGCTTCGGCGAGCGCAAGCTGCTCGAGCGTGAAGGCGGCAGTGCGAATCTCCGTAGCGGTGGCATTCTCCAGACCGAACTGGTCCAGGGACTTGTCCTCCAGACCAAGTTCGCGCAGGGCAGCGTAGGCACGCGCAAACGCATCGCCCGCGTCCGCGTTGGCGGCGATGGACGCGGCAAGGTCCTCGTCCGGACGAACATTGAAGGCTCGCTCGCGCAGCCGGGCCGCAGCTGCAGAAACAGCGAGAGAAACGGCCTGCGGTACTTTCGTCATGAAGAAGCTCACCAAAGAGCTTTTCAGGATTCTGCGCGTCCGTCAATCGGAGAGGTAAATTTTCGGGCCTGCCCCTACCCGGTCAGGGACCTTCGAATCCCTGAGCGAGCGCTTCGGCCGTGCAACCGCGCGGGTCGTGACGAAACACCACCCATCCATCCCGCTTCGATTTTCCGGGTACGAAGTCGAGCGTGAACTCAGCTCGTTCCACAACCGCGTCGCCACAGCGCAGCGAGACGTTGATCATTACCTGTTCGGCGGTCTTCGCGCTTGCGTTGGTGACGAGAACGGGCACGCGAAAACCGCTGGACGTGCTTGCCGCCACGCCCGTCTCGATGCGCAGGTCGGGAGCAGAGTCGCTCGTCATCAGGGCCTCACGGACCAGCACAGCAACGACGGCCACAATGAGAACAAGACTGACGGCGAATACGGACCATTCCAGAACGTTTTTTTTCGGCTTCATATCTGGCTTCATATCTGTAGAAGGAGACGTCCCGCGGACGCTCCCAGTGATGCAGGGAAGGCGAGAACAACCGTGTGCCGGACCGCGATCTCCGGCGACACACCTGAAAACCGGCCGAAAAACCAGAGGATCGCCGCGGAAGTCACCAGAGCCACGGCATAGGTGATGACAATTCCCAGAACGATATCGAGATTGCCTTCCACGTTCACGGCCTTCTCCGCACCGGTGAAGTCGATGAAGAAAAGAATGAATGCGGCCATGGCCATGGAAAAGAGCACGATGCCCAGCAGCCGCAGCGGCGAGGTCTCCATCCCGATGACCGTGATCTCCTGAGTGGGACCGACATTCGCGGCAAAGAGAATGGCGCCGCACAGGGCGACCACGAGTTGCTGGATGAACGCCCTGGTCTCTGAAGGTTTTCCATCGTCCTTGCCCTGATCGCCCGACCCGCCGTCTCTCGCTTCACCTCCCCGTCCTCCGGCTCCGAGTTGCGCGGCACCCACGGAGAATCCGATGGCCACCATCGCCGATTCGACGACGATCTTGCCAACGATCTCATTACCGGAAACTCCGGGACCGATGCGCCCGATCAGATAGAGAGTCAGCGCCGAAACAACCAGTCCCAGCCCTGCTGCTTCAATCGAATCAATCACCACCTCGACCCAGGTCGAATCATGCCGCATGCCTGAGAACCGGTTGTAGGCGAGAAGGAGCACCATGGTCACGGCCATCAGCAACAGCAGGCGTCGCGGCTCGGAAATGAAGCCGCTCCACCACATCTCCATCGTGTACAGCAGGGGTAAGCTGAACAGCAGACCCCCAGCCATTCCTCGGCCGTACTCCCGGAGCGAGTCGGCGACGGTCGGGCCCTCGGAGGACTTCTTCTTGCCTGCAGTCACCTCCTTCGCTACGGCACAAAGCGCGCCACCGGGACGAACTCTTAGTGATGGGAGGCTTGTTTTGGAGGATCGAGAAGATAGATCGTGACGTGGGAGCGGGAGACATAGCCTTTTCTGGCGAAAGGCAGCGCGGCCTTCGAGCCGGCGCCGACGAAGACATCCAGGTGCAGGCCGCGGAAGTGTCCCCGGTCGGAGGCGACGAAAACGCCGTCGTGGATGGTGCCATCAGGCAGACGGGTGCCTTTCAACTCCGGGATGTAGAGTTTCGATCCAAGGGGGATCAGCCTCGGATCGACGGCCACGGTGCGATAGGGACGGAGTGGGCGCCCGAGACTGCCAATGCCGAATTTTGATCGAGCGATGCGGAAGCGAAACTGGCCGTCAACTTTCCGGTCGTACATGACCGTGCGTCCGTCCTTCAGCCAGCCCGTTCCTTCCATGACCAGGTCGGTGCGGAAGCGTCGTGTGGTGCAGGCGATGAGATGTCCGCGGGCCGTGCGGAGCTCGCTATCCGCTTTGCCGCGGTAGCGTGGCTTCGATTCATCGATGATCCAGTAGAAGGTGAGGACCGCGCGGCCGATTTTCTGACGCGGAGCTGCCCAGGCCGGTGACGAAAGTGAGAGCGCCAGGAGAAGAACCGCGATGAACCGCGTGGGATTGGTCATGATCGCTTTGGAGGTAATCGCACGCCTGGAGTGGCCGAGGAGGAAGCCCATCGTAGCAGTAATGGAAGAGGCCGGTGATTACTGGCGCGCAGGACCTGCGCGCAGGATGAGGCTACTGACTGTCAGCCATCAATCAATCTCTGCGGACCTTCGGAGCAACGTCAGGGTAGAGAACGACAGACATCGAAGGCGGACGAGGAAAGAAGGTCAACAACTGGTGGAGCTGATCGGGATCGAACCGACGACCTCCTGAGTGCGATTCAGGCGCTCTCCCAAACTGAGCTACAGCCCCAACTGGTGCCCCCCTCGAAAGCCGGGGGCCGGACGCATTATTTCATCGGCAGGCTGGTTCGACAATGGATCGTAAGCTTAGCAACCGGGAAGGTGGAAGAGATCCTTCGTTCGACGCTTATAAGATGACAGGCCATGTTGAACCATCAAATCCGACGTCCCGAGCCGGCGTCAGCCGGCGACGGACACGCAGCACCGGGCGTCAGCCCGGTGACAGCCGCGGAACGTAACAAACGTTTTCTCGGAGTTTCAGGCCGGCGCGGCACGTGCCGCGCGAACCGCGGCGACAAAAGGGCGAACTCTGCACGCGGCGTAACGGCCGGCGCAGGGTCGCACGGCGTGCGGCCGGTATTCATGGCGATTCCTGCAGACCCGGCCCACCCCTGATACCGGCCGCATGCCATGCGGCCCTACAGAAGCGTGCGGTGACCAGGCTTCCTACTCCGAGGCTTCGACGAGATCGTCGATCTCGTCACGAACTTCCTTCTGGGGGCGGGCGATGTAGTAGCCCTGCATCAGATCGATCCCCAGTTGTTTGCACCAGGCGTATTCCTCGGCGGTTTCGATTCCTTCGGCGATGGTCTGCGCACCGATCTTGTGCGCCAGCTCCACGAGCATCGTCACCAGGTCCTGCTTGATGGGCTCGACGGCCAGCGTGGAGATCAGCCCTTTGGTCACTTTCAAGTAGTCCGGTGCCAGCGCGGCAATGGCTTCCAGCGAGGCGTAGCCTGAGCCGGCGTCGTCGATGGCGATGTCGATGCCCCTGGAACGGAAGTCATCCAGAAGAACGCGGAAGCGTGCGTAGTCTTCGATGGCCGCCCGTTCGGTCAGCTCGAAAACGAACGACCCTTTGTGCTCGGAAAAGTAATTCACCATCTCGTGAAAGCGAAGCTCGGAGGACTCGAACATTTCCGCTTCGAGGTTGACCAGGAACTTGCGGTCGCCGATCTCGATGGATTTCAGCCGCGCCAGACAACTGTCCAGAGCGAGCGCCTCCAGGTCCCACCCGAGTCTGTTTTCGCGGGCAAAGGAAAAAAGCATGTCCGAATTGCGGAACGAGGAGTTGGCCGGTCCACGCGTGAGAACCTCGAAGCCGAAGATGCTTCCGTCCACGGAACGGACGATGGGTTGAAAGAGTGAGGTCACTTCCTTGCGGCGGATGATTTCACGCAGCTCGCGCGATAGTTGCCGGCGGCGGCTATGCTCCGCGGTGCGCACAGCATCGACGGATTTCTGCATGCCGGCGTAGATCTGCCGCTCCAGCCGGAGCTGCGTTTCATACTGCATGCAGACAGCTCCGGCGTAGAAGGCGATCTGCGACGAGTCCACCTTCGGAAATCGCTCGCGCATCTTCTTCACCAGCCGCTGGCGGATGGCGTCGGCCATCTCCTCGAGCGATTCCTGCTTGAGTTTCCCGGTCCGGGTGTCGACGAAGACATAGAAGCTCGATCCAGCCACGCGGCTCACTGTGACCGTGGCCCCGCCCGGAAGGTTCTGGGAAACCTCGGCGGTGAGGATCTCTCCGATCTTGCGCAGAAACTCGTCGAAGAATGCCCAGCCGTAATCAGTCTCGATGGTCTCGAAGCTTTCGATGTCGATGTGAATGATGCCCATCTCACCCTGCTCGATGAGGCGCTCCTTCAATCGATCGATCACCGCCGCGATCGGAGGGAGCGAGGTGGCAGGGTCGATGAGCGTGGTGCGCACCACCGGCGCCGCCGCTCCTTCGCTGGATGGCACCTCGTCCGCCTGCGTGCGGGGCTTCCGGCGCCGGGACAGAAGATCGCCGACACGTTTGACCACCTCGCCGCGATGAATGGGCTTGACGAGATAGTCGTCGGCGCCGACCTGCAAACCGGTCAGCCGGTCCTTGACCTCTCCCCTTCCGGTAATGAGCACGATGCCGATGCCGGCAGTTCGCTCGACGCTCTTCAGCGCCTGGCAGACATCCCACCCGCTTCGCTTCGGCATCTGCACGTCGAGCAAAGCCACAGCGGGCAATTCACGGCGCGCCAGTTCCAGAGCCTCTTCACCATCACGGGCAGTGATGACGTTGGTATCCAGGGAACGGAGAAAGACTTTAAGGAGCTCGAGCACATCGGGATCATCGTCCGCGATGAGGACCGTCGAGGAACTACTCATAAGACTGCGATTATGCGGGAAGCAGGCCAGTTCTGCGCATCAATCTCCTCCTCAAACCGGGAGTTATGGCGGTCGCAGACATCAACAGGCATCGTTGCACGACAGGCGGCGGAAACGCTGTTGTGCTAAGGTTCAGGGCCCCGCTGCGGCGGGTGAATCCGTAGAGGATCTGTGGGGAAGCGATGATCAAATTCGGAACTTCAGGGTGGCGGGGCATCATCGGCGAGGATTTCACCTTCGACAAGGTTCGCATCGCCAGTCAGGGAATCGCCAACTATCTGAAGAAGAATCAGCAGACCGAGGGCGGTGTGGTCGTCGGTTATGACACACGGTTTCTCTCGGAGAAGTTCGGAGGAGAGGCGGCGAAAATTTTCGCCTTCAACGACATTCAGGCCTATCTCTGCGTTCGCGACGTTCCCACTCCCTGCGTCTCTTACGAGGTCACGCGGCGCAATGCCGCCGGCGGAATCAACTTCACCGCCTCGCACAATCCCCCTGAATACAACGGCCTGAAGTTCTCGACGCGGAATGGCGCGCCCGCCCTTCCGGAAGTGACGAAGGGAATCGAGCGGGAAATCAACGCCCTTGAGGACCAGAAATACTCGAGCGACGTTTACGAAAAGACGGAGTTGATCGAAATGATCAACCCCAAGGACCGCTTCCTCGGATTCATCCGCGAAAAAGTCGACAGCGACGCCATCCGCAGAAGCGGGATCCGCATCGCCGTCGATTCACTTTACGGAACGGCGCGCGATTACCTCGATTACTTCCTGCTCGAAGCTGGCGTGGAAGTAAAGATCATCCACAATTATCGCGATCCCTACTTCGGCGGTTACTCGCCGGAATGCAATCAGAAGAATCTTGGCGAACTGCGCAAGATCATCTCCACTGAAAACTTCGATCTGGGGCTGGCCACGGACGGCGACGCGGACCGTTTCGGCGTCATCGACGAACGAGATCGATTCGTCTCTCCCAATACGATTCTGGCGCTGCTCTCGCTTTATCTCAAACGGCAGCGTCAGGTTCCCGGCGGCCTGGCTCGATCTGTGGCCACCACACATCTCATCGATAAGATCGCCAGGAAACTGGACGTTCCACTCTATGAGACACCGGTTGGCTTCAAGTACATCGGCGAACTCATTCTCGACGACAAGATCGCCCTCGGTGGCGAGGAAAGTGCCGGCATGTCCATGTACCGGCACCTGCCCGAAAAGGACGGAGTTCTGGCCTGCCTGCTCGTCGCCGAGATGGTGGCCAGTACCGGGAAACGGATCCACGAGCTGGCCACGGAGATGTTCCAGGAGTTCGGCCCGTTGGTTTCCAAGAGGGTGGACCTGAAACTGACCCCGGCCATCAAGGCAAGCCTCGCCGATAAGCTGGCGAACCCTCCCAGGGAACTGGATGGGCTGGCAGTGCAGGAAGTGAATACGACCGATGGCGTGAAGCTGACTTTCGGGGACGACAAGTGGATCCTGTTCCGTCTGTCGGGGACGGAACCAGTGGCCCGTATTTACGCCGAGGCCTGCAGCCCCAAGGACCTGAAAAAGCTGATCGACAGCGCCAGGAAGTTCGTGGCCTGATTTCGCCTGGCGGACCTCAACGCAGATGCCCGTAGGGCCGCACGGCGTGCGGCCGGCACCCTTTGCCATTCGCTGCTGTCGATTCG
Source organism: Acidobacteriota bacterium (assembly GCA_039931435.1). GTDB lineage: Bacteria > Acidobacteriota > Thermoanaerobaculia > Gp7-AA8 > Gp7-AA8 > JBDTRY01. The sequence goes on from JBDTRY010000027.1 coordinate 15,510, forward strand.
CTACGTGAGTGCAGATGTCCAAAGAATACCGGCCGCATGCCATGCGGCCCTACCAGGACTATCGCTATTTCGGGGTCCGGTAGTTTGCCAGGAGACCTCCGCTCTCAGTTCGGCTTGTCGACGGTCCAGTCCCTCAGCGTTGCCACGGCACTTTCTTTTGAGAGGATCTCTCCGCGAAGCTGGGCTTCCAGCAACCGCCGCTTGAGAGTTCCCACCGTCCGTCCCGGACGCAGCCTGGCGATCTCCTGAATCTCCTCGCCAGTGAGAAACGAGGACGTCGAGAAAATCTCCTCACCTGCCTCCACCGCCCGCTGGAGCTTCGAGGCCAGGGCACGCTTTCCGGTAGCACGGAGAAGAAGAAGGGTCCGCCCCACGGCTTCCCGTCCGGCATCGAAGGCCACAACAGGAATTCCGGGATGATCGCCATCTTCGAGTTTCTTGATCGCCTCCAGCGTTTTCATCACCTCCCGCAACACCAGATCGCTCCAGCGAAAGCGCATGGCAAACTGCCGGATGCGCGTCACCGGCCATTCCAGAAAAGCCAAGGCGAAGATCGCCAGAGGATCGCCCGCAGGAACTTTGTCGAAGGCCCGAAGCTGCCGGGCCTCGAAGGGCTTCCCGAAAATCTCGGCATCCAGCGCCGTCTCGTGAAGAAGGCGCGCAGCCGAGCCGGCGATGCCCTGAGAGAAAATGGATAGAAGCTCCACGGCGATGCGCTCCACGGCCACGGAGTTGATCAGAGGGGCCCGGGAACGAATAGCCTGAAGCGTCGCCGGCTCAATATCGAAACTGCACTGCACGGCCATGCGAACGCCTTTGAGCAGTCGCAGCGGATCATCGGAAAAGTTCGACGGGCGTACCATGCGCACGAGACCGGCCTCGAGGTCAGCCTGGCCGCCGAAGACGTCGTGAATAGCTGGTGCGGAGAGATCGAGGGCCATGGCGTTGATCGTGAAATCACGACGAGCGAGATCTTCGGCCAGCGAATCGCCTACGCGCTCGGAGAAATCAAAAATACGCCCGGCGCGCACGACACGATAAACGATCAACGGTTCCCGGCCGAGCGTCACCCGCGTGGCGGAGATGTCCCGCGCGAAGGCGGCCGATGCCCATTCCGCCCGCTCCCCCGCAAAATCAACGTCCGGCGCCATGCGCCCGAGAAGTGCGTCGCGGACCGCGCCACCCACGACCATGAAACCATTCGGAGCGTTCTGCAGCTCAGGAAATTGCTCGAAGAGGAGATGGCGGCAGCGCTCCGCGGCTGATTCGCTCATGGCAGTCACCGCACCCCGTTTCGGAGAATGCCGATTCCCTCGATTTCGATTTCGACTGTGTCGCCGGACTGCATCGGCCCGACGCCGGCGGGAGTGCCGGTGAGGATCACATCGCCGGGGTCGAGAGTCATGATGGCGCTGACGAACACTACGATGTCTGCCACGGAGAAGATCATGTCCGCGGTGTTCCCATCCTGTCGAGTCTCGCCGTTCAAGCGGCTGCGGATCGGAAGTGCGGAGGGATCGAGAGCGGTGGCGACGCAGGGCCCCAGGGGGAGAAACGTATCGAAGCTCTTGCCGCGGGTGAACTGCACGTCCCGCTTCTGCAGGTCGCGAGCCGTGACGTCGTTCGCACAGGTGAAACCCAGAACATAGTCCATCCACCGGGCTGAGGTCACACTGCGAGCGGTTTTCCCAATGACCACGGCCAGCTCGCCTTCGAAGTCCACGCGCTCGGACATGGGCGGTCTGACGATCCCTCCTTCCGGGGCCAGCAGGGCCGATGGAGGTTTCAGGAAGATGATCGGTTCGGGCGGAGCTTCGTTGCCGAGCTCGCGGGCGTGGTCCGCGTAGTTGCGTCCCACGGCCACGATTTTTCCCGGTGCCACCGGCGTCAGCAGCTGGATGGAATCGAGAGGAACGGACTCGCCGCCTGAAGAGGCACCCGGAACGTCGGCGATGGCCTCCGTGCGGACGAGCTCAAGATCATTTCCGTCGCCTCGTCCGAAAACGATGGCGTCACGGTATTCGAATCGGTAGATTTTCACGAAACTCCCATTGGTCTGGTTTCTCGTGACACCGCTCTCAAAGCGGTGTCACGCCGAAGCGAAGGATCTCCCGCACGTGTAACGACGACCTCCTTAGGCGCACGGCAGATCCCTCCTCGCTTCGCTCGTTGGTATGACATGAGCGTTTTTCGGCGCGGGCCTTTCATAAGGAGGAGGAATCTCCGCTCGTAAGGCCGGCCGTCGTTACACGTGCTGGCCCGGTCGGGGCTACGTAAACTGATCGTATAACAGCCACAGACCGGCAAAAACCCGCAGCAACCGGAAACGTGAACGGTAGAGCGAGTGCACATCCTGCGAATCGGCGAAGTGAATGACATCGTGAAGGGCGCTGACGAACTGCTGGTCGTAGGTGTTGGCCCGATCCAGACTGTCCTTGATCGTCTTCAGCAGATTCCCCTCGATCGGCTTCTGCGGCGGGAAGGCGGCAAGAAACGTGGCCTCTTCGGTAATCTTCAGACGCAAGGCGGCGGCCCGCACATACAACCCGTTCACTTCGTCGCCGGCCAGGTCAGGCGCTTCCAGAACTCTGAAGAAGGCGCTGATTTCCCAGACCTCGAGCCGGAGGTCGATCGCCTCAGGCGAACGAGCCATGGCCTGCTCACCCATGTGCGGGTCGAGTGAGGAGATTGCCGAATGCACGGCCACCAGGTACGGATGAAGAAGGGGATCGTGGCCGAATTTCCGGGTTACGACGTCGCGGCTGCTCACCTCCAGGCGCCGCACTTCGCTCATTTCCTGGTCAACGCCGCGGTCGTCGTGCAACCGCGCCAGAATGCTGTCCATCCTCGTACGCAGCCTGCCGATGAGATTGTGCTTGAGGTTGAAACTGGCCCGGGCGTCCTCGAACTCGACCCGGAGCTCCCGGAAGTCCGCGATCTCCTTCATCAGTTCGGGATTGCTCTCGCCGAAGGCGTGGGCGATGGCGTCTTCACTGTCCAGTAGGCGCTGCGAATCTTCCAGCAGCTTCTGCTCCTCCTGCGAATAGAACTTCATGAACGTATGCCGGGAGATCACGTTCGAATCGATGATGGCCAGGAGCACGTCGGGGTTGAAGTACTGCATGCGCAGACGGTGCTTGAAAGCGCGGGTCTCCTCCAGCAGGCCGCTTGCCGTGAGACTCTCGAAGCTCTCGATCCTGAGGATTTCGTTTTTCAGGCCACGGATCTCATCGACCAGCGAGAGGACTTCATTGGTGTCCAGTGAACTGGGTGGCAGGATGGATACGAGGCTCTCCACCTGATGGCGCAGCTCCGCAGGATCCGTCTCCAGGTACTGCCCGCGGGACTCGAGGTATTCCTCCCCCACGCGTGTGAAGAGAAAATCCAGTTTGTCACGCTGATCTCCTTCGGTGGCCGGACCGTAGAGATAGAACTTGATCAGATAAAAGATGATTTTCTTGTCATCGGAACGTTTCAGTTGTTCGAGAAAACGGCGAAGCACGGGCGGCGTGATCAGCTGATCGGCGGCGAGAAGCGACTCGTTGATCCGTTTCAGTTCCCGCTCGCTGCCAGCCATGAGAGGATCGGCGCTGGGGGAATTGCTGGACTGAATGACGTCGCTGGCAGAGCGGATTTTTTCGTACACTGCCGGGAAATCGATCGTGTAGGGAACGGCGGTATGAAGGACATTCTTGTAGACGCTTGTCACCAGCTGGTTGTAAGTCCAGAGCGCCTTGAACCGGTCCGCCAGCCGGACATAGCGGCTGTGCAACTGACCGATATCGACGATTGCCATAAGAGTGTCTTTGGTGTCTGATAGAATTTTTACACACATGACCGCACGAACGTTAATCAATCGAGAGCAGATCGACGCCCGCGTACAGGAGATGGGCCAGGAGATCTCGTCCGATCTGGCCGATCACGAGGTCATTCTCCTCTGCGTCCTGAAAGGGGCGGTGTTCTTTGCGACCGACCTGGCCAGGGCCATCGACTTTGACGTGGCCCTCGATTTCATCCAGGTCTCCAGTTACGGAAGCGAGAAAAAGTCCTCCGGTGTGGTAACCCTGCTGAAGGAACCGCAGCTCGACGTCCAGGGCAAGGCCGTGCTCATCGTCGAAGACATCATCGACAGCGGCATGTCCATGCGCGAGGTCCACCGTTACATCGAAGGCCGGGGTGCCGTCGTCGTCAAAGTGGCCACATTCCTCGACAAGCCTGCCTCACGCAAGGTTCCCTTCGAAGCGGATTACGTGGGGTTCACCATCGAGCCGCAATTCGTCGTCGGTTACGGGCTCGACTACGCGGAGCGGTACCGGAACCTGCGCGAAGTTCAGGTCCTGGACGGCGAATAGCGGCGGGCAGCCGGGCTTTCAAGGCATCCAGTCCTTCCGCAATCACTCCGGCAAGGGCCTGCCCACCACCCTGGCGATCCGCTTTTCGAGGACGCTGTTCGTCTGAAAATTCTCGATGCGCAGAGAGGCCGCGGCCGTATCGAACAACGCATCTTCCGGAACGAGACCGACGATTTCACTGGATAGCACATCCACCCCGTGACGCGCAGCCTCTTCCTGGACGCGTTCGAAGGCCACATGAATGGGTGTGAGGCGATAGTCCAGCAGATTCATCGACACCTGCACGATTCCGCGGTGGGCCAGCATGATGGGCAGTGCTCTGACGAACTGCAGACCACCGCTGATGGTACGAACGGAGCGGGCTATTTTCGTGGCCACATCCATGCGATCGGTGGCAAGCTGCACGTTGAAGGCGATGAGCGGGATGCGCGCCCCGATGACCGAGACTCCTGCGCGGGGATGGACCAGTTTCGGCCCGAAGTCCGGCGTCCAGCGCGGATCGAGAATCTTCTCCGGAAATCCTTCGAATCCGCCGGAGCGTATGGCCGGAAGCGGACGCCGGTAATCCTCCGTCGCTGCCTCTTCATAGAGGTATACGGGAATGGCAAAACGCTCGCCGACGGCCTGACCGACGCGCTTCGCCAGAGCTACACATTCCTCCATGGAACTTCCACGGAGAGGCACGAATGGGGTGACGTCGACGGCCCCCACCCGCGGATGGGCGCCCTGGTGTCTGCGGAGGTCGATCTCGCGCACGGCGATCTCGAAGAGCCGCATCGTGGCCTCGAAGAGCGGCCCCGAATCATCGGCGACGTAGGTGAAGACACTTCGGTTGTGATCGACGTCGGATGAATAATTCAGCAGGAACACTCCGGATGTGGACCGCAATGCCTCGGCAAGATCCTCCACGACGGCGCCGTCGCGGCCTTCGCTGACGTTCGGAACCGCTTCAATCATTGCTCGCGTGCAACGTCCTCATTCGGAAGATCCATGCCACCGCGGATTCTCAGTTTCACAGGCTCAACTTCACGCCAGGCATCACGACACCAGGACGTGCGACGACAGCAGAACCATGATCAACAGACCGAGTGCAATGCGGTAGTAGATGAAGATGCCCGTGGTGTGCGTCTTCAGATAGCGCAGAAGAAACCAGATCGAGGCCCAGCCGGTGAGAAAGGCCACGAAGACAGCGACGGCAATCGAGAACCAGCCCAGTTCCGCGAGGTGCTTCCGCTCCGAGACCAGTTCCAGGAGACCGCTGGCCCCCACGGCAGGGATACTCAGCAGAAACGAAAACCTGGCCGCGGCTTCGTGCGTCAGGCCACGAAAAAGCCCGGCCATGATCGTCGTACCGCTACGGGACATCCCGGGGATGAGCGCCAGGCACTGCCCGAATCCCACCGCCAGCGTGTCTCGCAGATCGACATCTTCGACCGTGCGTGGGTTTCCTTTCTTTTTGGCGTACGCCTCCGCAATGAGCAGAATGATGGCCAGAAAGATCAGGGAGGAAGCGATGATCCACAACCCCCGCGCCGTGGTTTCGATGAAATGCTTGAAGAGAAGTCCGATCACGGCGATAGGGACCGTGCCGATGATGAGAAACCAGGCCAGGCGTGACTGTGGATCCTGAAAAGGCTTCATCGATATCAGCCCGCGCAGAAAGGCCCCGCTCATTTCCATGAGGTCGCGTGCGAAATAGATGATCACCGCCAGCAATGTTCCGAACTGGATGACCGCCGAGGCCGCCGCACCGGGATCCGGCCAGCCCAGAAGGGCGGGAACGATTCGAAGATGCGCCGTTGAACTGACGGGCAGAAATTCGGTCAGTCCCTGCACGAGACCGAGTACCAGCGCCTGAATGGTTGTCACTACATCTCCCAGACTACCGGCAGAATCATCGGCCGCCGGTTCATTTTTTTGCGGAAATAGCGTTTGAGCAGAGCGCGCATCGCTTCCTGCAGCGCCACACGTTCGATGAGCTCCTGGCGCGATTTTTCTGCCAGCATTGCGATGAGAAGCTCGCCTACCTCAGCAAGGACCTCGCCGCTTTCGTCGACGTGCACGAATCCTCGCGTGATGATCTCGGGCTCCCGCAGCAGTTCTCCCGTATTCATGTTCAGGGCCACAACGACGATGACGAACCCGTCTTCGGCCAGATGCTGGCGGTCCCGTACCACGACGTCGGCCACTTCCTCGAACTGGCGATCGATGAACACTTTTCCGGTCACTACCTTTTCAGCGAGTACGCGGCCCCGTTCGCCGTCGATCTCCACCACGGAGCCGTTGGTGATGACAAAGATGCGCTCGCCGGGGATGCCCACGCTTCTGGCCAATCGTCCATGCAGGGTCATGTGCCGAAATGTTCCATGCATGGGGATGAAAAACCTGGGGCGCGTCAGATTCATGACCAGCTTCAGTTCTTCGGCGGAGGCGTGCCCGGAAACATGGATTCCCGGTTCCTCCTCGTAGAGCACGTTGGCGCCGCTACGGAAAATCTGATCGACGAGTCTGGCTACGGCGCGCTCGTTTCCGGGAATGGTCCGGGCGGAGATGATGACGGTGTCGCCCTTTCGGAGCTGGATTGATTTGTGCTCGCCGAGAGCCATGCGCGCCAGAGCGGACGAAGGCTCACCTTGTGTGCCGGTGGTGATGATCACGGCGTCGTCCGCATCACTGTCCGTCGTACCTCGCACTTCTCTTGGTATGCGCATGTATCCGAGGCGTTCGGCGGTCTCGACGTTGTCTACCATCGAACGCCCGACGAGGTGGATGTGGCGTTTGCTGCGTCTGGCCTGATCGACGATTTGCTGGATGCGGTGAATGTGCGACGCAAAGGTGGTGATGATCAACCGGCCCGGGGCGCTGTTGAAAATTCGCTCGAACGCCGGTCCGACGGATCTTTCCGAGCCCGTAAACCCGGGCTGGGCGGCGTTGGTGGAGTCACTGACCAGGAGCAGCACTCCCGATTCACCGTAGGCCGCCAGCCGGGAAAGGTCGGCCGGCTTTCCGTCCACCGGAGTCTGGTCCAGCTTGAAGTCGCCGGTGTGAATGATCGTGCCCAGGGGCGTGGTGATGGCGAAAGCCAGAGCGTCGACGATGGAATGGGTGACCCGGATAGCTTCCACCTTGAAAGGTCCCGCCTGGACCACTTGCCGTGGCTGAATCTCCCGCAAGTCGACCTCATCGCTCATACCGAACTCTTCGAGCTTGTTGCGAACGAACCCGAGCGCCAGCGGCATGCCGTAGACCGGAGCGTGAACCTTCTCGGCGAGAAAGGGCACGGCGCCGATGTGATCTTCATGGCCGTGCGTGAGGAAAACCGCGGCGATCTGGTCCGCTCTTTCGAAGAGCCAGGACATTTCCGGGATGACCACGTCTACGCCCAGAGTGGCGGCATCGGGAAAGATCATGCCGCAGTCGACGACGATGGCAGCCTCGCCGTACTGGTAGACCATGAGATTCATCCCGATCTCGCCAAGCCCGCCGAGAGGGATGACGCGTAACGGCGAATCGCTGCTGGCAAGCGGAGTGAGATCCTCTGCGGTCATGCGTGCCTCGCTCTGCCAGATGACGGTTCGGAGGCGACGTGAGGCGTTTCGTACGACGACCGGCGGGCTAAAACACACGTCATCCCGAAGCCGAAGGCGAGGGATCTCCGGTGAGACTCGTGCCGTCGTTGAACCAGCGGGAGATCCCTCCTCGCTCCGCTCGTTCGGGATGACACGTTCGTTATGCTCTTGCTGCTCACATCCCTGTTCCTCGCGCGATTGCCTTCGCTCCCCCGATGGCACGCCCGATCCCGGACACCGCGCACTGATAGATCCGGTTCACCATTCATGGATAAATCCGATTGAGCATGCGGGGGTAAGGAATGCATTCGCGCAGATGGTGAACGCCGCTGATCCAGGCTACGCAGCGTTCGATTCCCATGCCGAAGCCGGAATGAGGGAACGTGCCATAGCGCCGGACGTCCAGGTACCACTGAAATGCATCAACGGGCAGATCGTGCTCTTTGATCCGCTGGAGCAGAAGGTCGTAGTCGTGGATGCGCTGGGACCCGCCGATGATCTCTCCGTAACCTTCAGGGGCGAGCATATCCATCCCCAGAGCGACGTCGGGATCGTCGGGGTCAGGTTGCATGTAGAAGGCCTTGATCGAGGTGGGATAGCGGGAAACCATCACCGGCCGATCAAATGACTCGGCCAGCGCAGTCTCCTCATCTCCCCCGAGGTCGTCTCCGAAGTTGACGGACATCCCTTTTTTCTGAAGGACGTCGATGGCCTCCCGGTAGGTGATGCGTGGAAATGGCCGGACGATGTTCTCGAGCTTCGACATGTCGCGTTCGAGCAGCTTGAGCTGCTCCTGACAACGATCGGCCGTGCGTCCAACGATGTATTCGATGAATTCTTCCGCAAGATCCTGCAGCCCGTCGAACTCGAGGAATGCCACTTCCGGTTCGATCATCCAGAATTCCATGAGATGGCGCCGGGTCTTTGACTTTTCGGCGCGGAATGTCGGGCCGAAGCAGTAGACCTTGCCGAATGCAGCCGCGGCAGGCTCGAGATATAGCTGCCCGGATTGGGAGAGATAGGCCTTCTCTCCGAAATAGTCCGTTTCGAAAAGCGTGGAGGTACCCTCGCAGGCGGCGGGAGTGAGAATTGGCGAGTCGATCAGTACGAAATCGCGGTCGTAGAAAAAATCACGACAGGCCTGTTCCAGCTCGCTTCGGATTTTCAGAACAGCGTGCTGCTTCGACGAGCGGATCCAGAGATGTCGAATGTCCATCAGGAACGCCGTTCCGTGCTCTTTCGGCGTGATCGGATACTCCTCGGTCAGGTGGCGGACTTCGAACGTTTCCACGCCCAGCTCCACGCCTCCCGGTGCCCTCTGCTCCGCTCTGACAGTGCCGATGAGCCGAACGGTCGATTCCTGCGTGGCCTCGTCAGCCGCCTTCCAGCTCTCCTCGGGCACTTCCTTACGGGAGATGACTGCCTGCAGGTATCCGCTTCCATCACGGATGATGGGGAACTGCAGTTTGCCGGAACCCCGTTTGTTGTAGAGCCAGCCGTCTATGGTCACCGTCTCGCCGACGTGCTGGCTGAGATCTTTAATTCGCATCGGACTCCTCGAGTAGCTGAAAAAAGGCGATTATAGCGGCTGGTGAACGGGGGTCATCCGCGAGATACGAAGCACCCTCGTAGGGCCGCACGGCGTGCGGCCGGCACCCTTTGCCATTCCCTGCGGTCGAATCAGTTGATGAATGCACCCTTCCCGAAGAATACCGGCCGCACGGCGTGCGGCCCTACGCTGTTGCTTCGGGATGACTTGCGCCCGGGCAGCCGCGTCGTTCAGACGGCAGTCGCCTGCTCCTCTTGCGGCACCTTCACCAGAACGCTCTTCGGTACCAGTGCGATTTGAAACGGCGGGGCCATTTCCACCAGCTCCCCGTCCATTCCGAAACGCAGCGTCTTATGCGAGCTTCGTACTCGCAACTCCGGCGTGCGCACGGAGTGGAAATCCTCGCCGAGCTCCATTTTTCCGCTGAGATAACGAGCCACCAGGCGGATGAGCCGGATACGCGCAATGTGTGGCAACCAGTACACGGAGAGCATTCCACCCTCCAGAGTTTCCCGCGGAGCCATCATTCCGATCCTGCCGACATCGTATGGATTGACGGAGACCATGAAAACATGCGTACGGATCGATTGGATGCGATGGGCGGTCTCCACTTCCAGTGAGACGTGCTTGAATTTCTTCAGCGCCGAAATAATGGCGTAGCGATAGGCCGTAAACTTGCCCTTGCCCCGGAACTTCTCCCGTTCCGCCACCACCTCCGGATAGAGCCCGAAGGAAATGTTGTTCAGGAAGTACCGATTGTTGATGCGTGCGCAATCCACCTGCGTCGTCGCGCCCGAAACAACCACATCCAGCGCCGCGGACCAGTCCAGCGGGATCTTAAGATCCTTGGCGAAGTGGTTGAATGTGCCGATGGGCAGAACTCCGAGCACAGCTTCCGTTCCCACCAGGGACTGGATGACGTAGTTGATGGTTCCGTCGCCCCCGGCTGCTACGAAGAGCTTCTCGCCACGATCCATGCGCTCCCGAATCGACCTGGAAATGTCCAGGTCCGGAGTGATGTCCACGCAGGACAGTCCCCGACCTTCGGCAGCTGCGCAGACTCGATCTACGGTGCCGTCGTTTCCAGAACCCGAGCGCCGGTTGATATACAGCGATCCCCTGACAGTTGCCGGCAAGGCGTCCTCTCGCGGGAGAATTTTCACTTCTCGCATGTGTTACACGAGCGAACTCGTCTGCGTCCGAAGTGAGACCCCTGATGAAAAAACTTCTTCCTGCCCTGCTCCTTCTGCAATTTTCGATCTCAGCGCTGGCGGCCGGTCCCCCGGAAGCGAAGTCGTGCACCCGATGCGTCGGCCTGGTGGCCACCGATTCCCTCCAGCTATCCGGCGAAATCCCCGTGCTCCTCCAGGCGAGATCGGACTCGCTTGGCCAGGCTGCCACGTTTCTGGCCACCCTGACCCCGGCACAACGGCTGAAAACGACCATGGCCATTACCATGGATGCGCGTAGTGGGCCCGAGGCACTCTCCGCCGTCGAAACCGACATCAAATCTCTCGTGGAATGGGCTTCCGCGAACGGCCCATTCGCCGCCTTCGGCGTGACGATGCCGGACGCAGACCCCGCCATCGAAGCGTACGCGGTGAAACGGCTGGCGGTAACGATGCAGGGACTGAATCTGGCCGGCAGAATCATCTACGGTCCGGCCTCCATGGACCGGCTGGCGAAGCTCTACGACACCGGCGCCCAATCGTACTTTGACCAGATCCTCGTCGAAGGAGAATTCGTGGGTCCGGCTTTCACCTGGATCGGAGAGAAGGATCCATCCAAGGGTTTGATCGCGGTCGTGAACGCCGAGCACCCGAACGCTTTCTACGACCTCGCCAATGCATTCGTCGCCGGCGCTGGCGAAGCGTTTCTCGAAGGCGCCTCCGATCCGCAGATCGCCAGCGCCCTCGGCCATTTCAACGATGCGCTCATCGGAGATTTCGCTCCCGACAGCACTTCCGACATTCATCTGCTGGACAGGCAGGGAGCTCCCCGCGAGGGCACGCCGCTGGCGCTCGTTCGTGGCGAAGACCTGCGCACGCTGATCGTTCCCCCCGGGGATGCAACGCAATGGAGCATCGTCAGCGTGGCCGGTACGGAGCTCATCTCACCGCGACGCGTCGACGCCTCGGGAATCAAATCAATCACGGATACTGGCCAGAAGGGTGGCCGTACTCTCGTAGGTCTTCCTCCGGTTTCGGCTCCGTACCTCATCGTCATGGATCGCCCGAAGCTCGACGAAAGCAAAGTGGCGCGAGAATCGATCGACGTCAGTACCGAGAGAGGAATCACCGTCGAAGAGATCATCCGCAACCATCAGGCCGAACGGGCCTTTCAGGATTCCATCCAGCAACGCTGGACGGCCCGCGATGAGACCAGTCTTCGCTTCTCGATCGGCCAGGGTGCCGAGTCCGTTGAAGCCACGATCGCCGGACCGTACTTTTTCGACCCGGCCGGAGCGAGCGACTGGGTCTGGCAGGACTTCTTCATCAACGGAGTGCGCTGGAAATACGGGCGGATTCCAGAATTGCCGATCATCCAGGCTGAAAAAGTAACGCAGGTCCCGCTGGACCTGCATTTCACGAACGAATATCGCTACTACCTCGTCGGTCAGGCCAACGTGCGAGGATTCGAGACCTGGGAAGTCCGTTTCGAACCTCCCCCGAACGCTCCAGCCGACCTCCCGTTGTACCGAGGCACTGTCTGGATCGACCGAAAGAGCTGGGCGCGGGTTCGAATGTCCATGGTGCAGCTCAATCTTCACGGAGAAATCCTCTCGAATGAAGAGCGCATCGACTACGTCCCCGTGACGCGAGAGGGAGGCAAGCCTCTGCTTGCTGGTGAAGTGAAACCTCTCGATCCGAAGTCGCTGCTCTGGGTTCCTTTTCAGATCAACGCCCAGCAGG
>JBDTRY010000028.1:0-27831 GCA_039931435.1 Acidobacteriota bacterium
ACCCCAACCTTCGGAAACTGGCCGCGGGCTGAACGTGGAGGTTGTGATGAAACTGAGAGGAATTGCGTTGGTAATCGCTTTCGCAGGTTCGGCGGTCGTGCCGGTGATGGGGCAGGACGACAGCTCATTGCGCGAGCAGGTCGAGGTGACCGTCGTAGAGATTCCGGTGACGGTAGTCGACCGGGCGGGGGAGCCGGTTCGCGGTCTGAAGGCCAGCGACTTCGAGCTGCGCGATGAAGGGGAGAAGCGCCCGATCAGCTATTTTGAAACGATCGATCTCGCTGATGCCGCTCTTTACAAGCGAAAGCCGTTGCCGCCTTCAGCTCGAAGGAAATACCTGCTGCTCTTCGATCTCAGCTACACCTCCCCCACGGGCCTGGTACGCGCCAGGGAAGCTGCACTCGACTTCGTGCAGAAGAAGCTAGGAGAATACGACCTGGCCTCGGTGGCCACGTTCAGCGTGGAGAGGGGCTTTCATCTGCTCACCTCCTTTACGACCGATCGGACACTCGTGGCCTCGGCAGTGGAATCGCTGGGTGCTCCGTCGAACTTCAGGACGATTGACCCACTGCTCATCTCTGCGCAGATCTCCCCGGGCCTGGCCACGCCGCAAACGGGCACCCAGCGTGGCACGGCTCCCGTCACCGATCAGGACGTTCGTGCGAACTCTGCGGAAGTGATGCGCGGCAACAGGAAGGCGAATGAGAACATCGAACGGGCCCGTATCCGCCGCGAGCTGGAGAGTTTTGGCGGAGTGGCCCGCGCCCTGGATACCGTGCACGGCCAGAAGGAAATCATCCTGCTCTCGGAGGGGTTCGATGCGACGCTTCTGCATGGGCGGGAAGATCTCTCGTCGCAGGAGAGCCAGGCCGACACCCAGGCCTCTACCGAAGGGGAGATCTGGAAAATCGACAATGACAGCCGCTTCGGGAACTCCGCCGCGACCTCAGATCTGACGCACATGTCGGAATACTTCCGGCGATCGGATGTAGTTCTGCATGCCGTGGATGTAAAGGGACTGCGGGGTGAGAGTGAAGCGCGCGAAGGCAGGATATCGAACTCGAACGAGGCGCTCTTTCTTCTGGCCAACGGCACCGGAGGTGCCGTTTTCAAGAATTCCAACGACCTCAATCAGAACTTCGCTCGAATCCTGAAACGGGACGAGCTGATTTACATTGTCGGATTCCAGGAACCTCCTGCAACGGTGCCGGGCCGGTTTCATAACCTGAAGATCACTCTGCCAGGTAAGTCCGGCCTGCGCGTCACGCACCGCACCGGATATTACGAAACGGGCGGCAGGGCCAACCCCATTGAACAGGTTCTCTCCGCGACTGAGATTCTCTACAACGATCTTCCGCGAAATGAGGTGGACTTCGCGTCCACCGCAGTTCCTTTTCCTTCGTCGGACGGAGCCTCGGTGCCAGTGGTCATGGAGATTCCGGGAAGTTCCATTCTCCCGCGCGCCTCCGGGGACAATCTGAACGGTGAATTGTTCATCTATGCCTTCGATCGGAACGACGTGGTGAAGGATTTCATTTATCAGCGAATCGGCCTGGATCTGAACAAAACGCGGCAGGCGCTGTCAGAGAGCGGGTTGAAGTACTACGGGACCTTGCATCTTCAGCCGGGAGCCTACACGTTGAAGACTTTGATACGTTTCGCGGAGACGGGGAGGGATGGCTTCCAGCGTTCGGAACTGATCGTGCCGGATTTCTCGGCGCCCACGGTGCTCCCGCCGATGGTGATGGGCGCGCCGGAAAAGTGGATCATGGTCCGAGGTTCGGCAAAACCCGGCGCGCCAGCCGAGGCGTATCCGTTCGTCATCGGCACGGAGAGTTTCGTTCCTGATCCCGATGCTCACTATCGCGGCGGCGAGCCTCTGCGCCTGGCGCTGTTCACCTATCATCTGGTGCCGGAGAACCTGGCCATCAGCGGCGTTGTGGCTGGTCACGAGGGGTCCGGGCGTCTGTCGCTGGTCGGCCGGACAGCGGTCGAGGAGGGTCGGACGAAGTTTCTGCTGTCCTTCGATCCTGGGGAACTGGGACCCGGTCGGTACGTGCTGCAGCTGGCTGTGAAAGAGAAGGCAGGCCAGGACGGGAGCGTCTCGGTACCGTTCACTGTGGATGCGCCAGCGGCACCTTGATGGCGGGCAGAAAAATGTTCGTCGTCCGGCGCAACCGTCTCGGGAAGCACCGGACGACGAATGATGATGTCAGTTTCTCGAGGTGAGCATCTGCCACTCGGGATTCGAGTCTGAGCGGAACGGCTGAGGACGGTCATCGAGGTGATGGACATCCGCAGCTGTGTCGACCATGAGACGGAACTTGTCCATGAGCGACCTCTGAATCTGGAGCGAGAGCGACTTCATTTCGGCGGCGAGCGATGCCACGGCAGAATCCGTTTCCGCTTCCCACGGCGCCACTCTCTGTTCGACCGTTCCACCAAAGAACTCTCGCTCGGTCATTCCGTAGACCGACAGTAGTCGACGGAGCTGCGATACCTTCAGCGATTCCACCCGCTCACCGGTCTCGAAGGAGCTGATCGTTTTTTCACCAACACCGGAGCGCACAGCCACATCCTTCTGACTCAATCCGCGGAGCCTGCGAAGCTCGCGCAATCTCAATACGATGTCCATCACGTCCTCACTTTCAGAACCGCCGCATCAGTCCAACGACAATTCCCTGCACGGCGACGTGTCCCTGCTCTACGTAGATCGGTCGCATTGCGGCATTCGCCGGTTGCAGCCGCACTCGACCTTTCTCCGCGTAGAAGCGCTTGAGGGTCACCTCGCCTTCCACCATGGCGACCACCATCTCGCCGTTCTCGGCCCGCTCCCGGCGGGCGATGATGACGAAGTCTCCGTCGTGGATACCGTCCTCGATCATCGAGTCTCCACGGACCTTCAGGACGTAGTTCTCGCCACGGCCGGTCAGTTCCGTCGGAACGGTGATCGCCTCCTGGGTCGCCACCACATCGAGCGGTTGACCCGCGGCGATGTAGCCGAAGAACGGCACGTTCACGGCTGAAGGTTCCGGCGGAGGCGCTTCCTCCACGAGCTCGACTCCTCGTTTCTGGTTCCAGTCCCGGCGGATCAGCCCCTTGCTCTGCAGAAGCGAAAGGTGCTTGTAGACTGTCCCGAACGACGAAAAGCCGAAGTGCTCGCAGATTTCCTTGTGAGTGGGGGCGATTCCCCGCTCGTCCTGGAACTCACGAATGAACTCCAGAATCTGCCTCTGCCGCTCCGTCAGATACTTCATCGGTGGCTGTATCACGCAGAGCAATGTAGGCGGTAATGAGGCGCAAGTCAAGCAAAAAAGCGTAAACAAGGCGTAAGTTGCTCGAGCGGAACGTGATTTCTCAGCTCTGCTCACACAGGCGCCGCTCCAGCGCCGAAAAGGAGCCTGCAGGTTTAAGGTCGATTCGAAGGGGACGCGACGAGCTGGACGCTCAGGGAAAAGCACAGCTGTCCCTGGAAGGTCCCTCTCAGGCGGAATTCAGTGATCGAGGACGATGGGAGCGCTGGCGATCGAAGGTGACCACGTCACCACGCAATTCCGACCTTTGCTCTTGGCAGCCTCCAGCGCCTGATCCGCGCGCTGAAGCAGTGACGAGGTGCTGAAGAGCGCTTCTTCGGGGACAGACTCCAGCCCCGAGACGCCGATGGAAGCGGTGATGTAGACGGGGGTTGTCCCCGAAAACACAGGCCTGGATTCGATCCCGCGGCGGATTCGTTCGGCGACGGTGCGCGTTCGGTTCAGCGGTGTATGGGGAAGGAGAAGGCAGAACTCCTCTCCGGCAAAGCGGGCCGGCACATCATAGACACGGCAACTGTTCTTCAAAATGGAACCGACATGCTTGAGGACCTGGTCGCCAACTGCCGCACCGAAATGTTCGTTGATCCTCTTGAGGTGGTCGAGGTCAATGAGCATGATGGACATCGGGGATCCGAACCGCCAGGAGCGATTCATTTCCTCTTCCAGCTTGTCCATGGCGTACGAACGGCTGAAGAGGCCGGTCAGAAGATCGCGTGAACTGCATTGTGCCAGGCCCTGATTGCTGACCATGAGGTCGGCGTTCTGATGTTCGAGAAGTCCGAACCGTTCCTCCAGATTCTGCAGAGCGGTTCGCGTTTGCGCCTGCACTTCCAGAAGTCTGCAGACCTCTCTGAGGATCTCCTGTTCCTCAGGGCCAAGGGTCTCTCCGTTAGCGGTGGCCACGGAGAACTGTCCCTGCCGGCGGCCGGCATCGGTCCGCGTCTCCCCGGAATCGGGACCGGGAGTGTTCAACTGCAAGGGCTTTGAAAAAAGGCGGGAGAATTGCTGAAGAATTCGATCGACTTCGGGGTCCGGGGCGCTCATGGCAACCTTCTTTCTGCGTGGAAGGGGGAAGAAGTATATCAGAAGCAGCGGACGGAGGGCGGAGAGGCCCTGGATGGCCAGGGATGAGCTCTTGCCTCACTGATCGGGAACGGACTACCCTCGTCATGGCGTACCTCAGCGGACATGACCACTTCCCGATTCATTCTCTTTCGCATCTCCGCGGAGTCCTTTCTCGCGGACGTGATGACGGTTCGTCAGATCGTTCCCTGGACCAGTCCGAGGCCGGTACCGAATGCGCCGCCGTTACTGGAAGGAGTCGTGCTGGTTTCGGGAGAGGCGGTTCCGGTAATCGACATCGGTTCGCAGTTCTCCTCCGGAGCGGGCGGAGAGGTGGAGAGCCATCCACTGCTGATGTTGCTGGAGTCGGAAAGTGGCGCGATCGGATTGAAGGTGGACGAGGTCAGGCAGATCCTGCCGATCGAAATGGACGAGATTGTCGCTGCGCCGCTGTTCGTTCAAGGGCTGGCCGGGGACCTGCTTGCTGGCATCGTCCGCCGTGATGAGGCCCAGTACCTCATTCTGGATCTCGAGCACATTCTTTCGCCGGAAACCCGCGGCGAGATACGCCGCCTCTGTGATGCCACCGAAGCGACGGTGTGATCACCCCCGCGCCTGGAGCGCATCCTGAGATCCGGCCATGAGCAATCAGCCACCGCAACCACCAGCTCTCCGCGAAGGAGAGGACTACTACTTCGAAGGTCCCTACCTGGTGTTCACGGAGGTGTACCTGCGCAGGCGAGGCACCTGCTGCCGATCGGGTTGCCGACATTGCCCCTACGGCTTCAGACCGGAGGCGAACGGGCCTGCTCCCGACGACAACCCCTGAAACTCGCAACCTGCGCTTACGCGTATGAAGCCGGGGAAGCCCTGGTGGATGGTATCCTTTCGCCCGTGTTCAGCCGTGCACGTCTGCTTGAACTGACCAGCGCTCTGAACGAGAAGATGGTGCTCGTTTACGGCGACATCGTCGCGGACCGTTTCATTTACGGTACTCCCAAGCGGATCTCCCGGGAAGCTCCGGTGCTCATTCTCCGCCAGTATCAGGACGACGTGCTTCTTGGTGGCGGAGGAAACGCTATCAATAATCTGCGCTCACTGGGAGGCCTTCCCGTGCCGGTCTCCGTCGTTGGGAACGACCTCGAAGGCTCGCTGCTCATGGAAAGACTCGCGTCACAGGGAATCGACTCCGGAGGCATCCTCCGACTTGACCGTTACCGCACACCGACCAAGGTCCGGGTCCTGGGGGGGATGCCGCACGCTGCCCGGCAGCAGATCGTCCGCTATGACATCGAGGACGAGCTGCAACTGACAGACGAGGAAGTGGAGCAATTTGCGGTGCTTCTGCGCGAGCAGATCCGCGTCTGCGACGGCGCCCTGATCTCAGACTATGGATACGGAGTGGTCAGCCCGTTTCTGGTGTCGAATCTCACCGGTCTGGCCGGAGGCAAACCGGTCACTCTGGACTCGCGGTATTCGCTTCTGAAATTCTCCGACGTAACGGCTGCCACTCCGAATGAAGACGAGGCCTCGGCCGCGACCGGCATCCCGCTCTACAACGAGGACCAGGAGGAGAACCTGCGGTTCGTCGGCGAGTCGCTGCGCCAGGGCCTGGACGCTGAGGCCGTTCTCATTACGCGGGGTAGTAAAGGAATGGCGTTGTTCGAGCGGGAAGAACGCCAGCCGTTGATGATTCCCATCTACGGATCAGACCAGATCGCCGATGTCACCGGTGCCGGAGACACGGTCATCGCCGCGTTCACACTGGCCCTTGCGGCCGGCGGTTCTTTCGCGGAATCGGCCCGGCTGGCGAACTACGCCGGTGGCATCGTGGTCATGAAGTCGGGCACGGCCACCGTTTCCAACGATGAGCTTCGTTCTGCCATCGAGCATGACGGCACGCTCAATGACTGAGATCGCCGAAGGTCTGCGCTCGTCAGACCCGGCTGGGACAGCAGACTGCGCAACGAGCAGTCACCAGCGGGATGCCCTCGCTCCGCCCGGAGTACGCCATGCGAAGCTCTGAGCAGGCGCCGGTCCTCACAGAAGGCGATCTGGTCGAAGCGCTTGCCCGCGAGCAAGCGCTGGGAAGGACGATCGCCTTCGCCAACGGAGTCTTCGATCTTCTCCATGTCGGGCACATTCGCTACCTCCGCGGCGCGGCAGATGAGGCGGATGTCCTGGTGGTTGCGGTCAACAGTGACAGCTCGGTTCAGGAGCTGAAGGGTGCGGGGCGGCCCCTGGCTCCAGCTTTGGAGCGTGCCGAACTGATTGCCTCCCTGCGGTTTGTCGACTACGTAACGGTTTTCCAGGAGCGGTCCGTGTCCAGACTCATCAGCGTTCTGCGCCCCGAGGTCCACTGCAAGGGGACGGACTACACGGCCGATTCCGTGCCGGAGGCGGCTGTGGTGCGCTCGTATGGTGGCCGTGTGGCCATCGTCGGCGATCCGAAAGATCACTCCACGACGGAGATCATGACGAGGCTGAACGAGAAGTGAGCTCTGCTCCCGCGTCGATTCTGGTCCTCCGTCTCTCGGCGTTCGGTGACATCCTGCACACCCTTCCGGCAGTTGCTTCGTTGCGCGCTTCGTTTCCACCATCGACGAGGCTGGGGTGGGTTGTGGAGCGGCCGTTCCGCGATCTGGTCGAACTGGTCGCGCCGGTGGACAACCTCTTCGTTGCCTCGACGAAACGCTGGAGAAAAGCGGGAGGCCGCGGCGCAGCGTGGAGTGAGATTTCCCAGTTGCGTCGACAGCTGCGAAGGTTCAGCCGTGGAGAAGTGGCCATCGATTTTCAGGGTCTGGTCAAGTCGTCCATCCTCGCTTCGGCTTCCGGCGCCGCGGACCGCTTCGGATTCGACGCCCGGTCCGTGCGCGAAAAACTCTCGCTGCTTTTTACCAATCGAAGAGTGGCCGTGGACCGCGCGGCCCACGTCGTGGACTGGAATCTTCAGCTGGCCGCCGCTGCCGGCGGCTCCGCTCCACCTCCGGCACTCGATTTCTCGCGCTTTGAAATCGATCCCGGCGGCCAGCTTGCACCCGTTCTGGAAGCGCCGGTGATCGTCATCAACCCGGGAGCCGGTCACCCTTCCAAGCGCTGGCCGCCGGCCCGATTCGCCGAGGTTGCCAGAGCCTCCCGCACCTTCGGTCTGGAACCGCTGGTGATCTGGGGGCCGGGCGAGGAAGAGCTTGCCGGTGAGATCGTCCGCGAATCGGGGGCGATCCTGGCACCGGAGACTTCGCTTCGGCAGTTGGCGTTCATATTGAAACGTGCCCGGCTAGTGGTTGCTGCCGACACCGGACCTCTGCACCTCGCCGCCGCTCTCGGGACGCCCGTGATCGGACTCTTCGGACCGACGGATCCGCGCCGAAATGGTCCGTACGGACAGCTCGATCATTGTGTCCAGTCGTTCACCGCCGGCCGCTCCATGGAAGAGATCACGGCATCCTCTGTTCTGAACATGGTCCGGGAGATCATTTGAAACGGGTTCCAATCTCAATACTGGTCGTGGCGCTCTTCGCCGCAGTGATGATGGCCCAGAGGGCCGATGTCCCCGCCGAACCTCTGATCCAGGGGTCCTATCTCCAGCGTGCCTTCACCACTGGTGAGACGCTGGAGTTCGACCTTTCCTGGTTGCGTCTTGCCGGCGGGCAGGCCGAGATGGTCATCGCGCCCGTAGCCGGCGAGAGTAATCGCACGAAGATGCACTCGCTGTTCCAGTCACGGGGAGTCCTCGATCGCGTCTATCACGTCGAGGATCTCATCGAGACGATCGTCGAAAGCGACACGTTTTCCACAGTTCACTTTCACAAGCGGCTGAACGAACGGAACAAGATCAAGGATGACACCACAGTGATGGACTACGGGACGGGGATCGCCACCCGCAAGGGGAAGGAGGTCCGCATCACCCGGCCGCTGCTCGATCCGCTGTCGGCGATCTACCACCTTCGCCGTTTCAAGCTGAAGGTCGGCTCGACGCTTTATTTCACAGCCATCGGCGATGGGAAGATCTACAAGCTCGAGGCGGCCATTCTTCGCAAGGAGAAGCTGCGGACCGAGGCCGGGACATTCAATACCCTGCTTGTCCAGCCGAAGATGCGTCAGGGCGGTATCTTCCGTGACGAGAACAACCGTCTGCTCATCTGGTACAGCGACGACGACCGGCATCTTCCGGTGCGCATCCAGTCCGACATCGCCGCGGGCAGCATTACCGCAAACCTCCGCTCGTTCCGTGTCGGAACCCGCTGAGTTGGCCCCCGGTTCGCCGCTGACGCTTCCTTGACGATGGCTCCCTATCCTTGGGTTCGAAGCTTGCCGCGAAACTGGCCGCCGGAGCCGGATGTCTGGCTACAACGGCAGCGCGGGTGAGGGGTGTGCGTGGTAAACTCGGAGCGGTCTTCTTCAACTAATAAGATTGCAACGCAGGAATGCAGGCCTTCAGGGTGCCGCTCAGGCGGCGCGTAAGAAGGCCGTTGCTGCATCGGTGGGTGTGTGGAGCCGTCGTCGACATGAGTGTACGACTTGGGGATTTGCTGGAGAAAGCTGGTCTGATCACAGAGGATCAGCTCAAAGAATCACTTCAGGCGCAGAAGGAAACCGGCTCGAAGCTCGGTGAGACGTTGATCCAGCTCGGTTACGTGTCTGAAGAGGACATCACCGAGTGTCTTTCCCAGCAGTTTGGGGTTCCTTCGATCAATCTCGCCCACTTCGAGATCGACCCCGCGGTGATCAAGCTCATCCCGGCTGACGTCTCCCGTAAATACACGATTCTGCCGGTGAACAAGACCGGGGCCACGATCACTATCGCCATGGCCGATCCCACGAATGTCTTCGCCATGGACGACGTCAAGTTCATGACCGGCTACAACGTCGAGCCGGTGGTCGCTTCCGAGCTGGCCATCAAGAACGCCATCGACAACTACTATGGCTCCACCTCTTCGCTGGAACTGAAGAAGGTCATGGATGACCTCCAGCAGGACAGCGAGGATCTCGAGGTTCTCTCGGACGACGATGATGTGGATATCGACGTCCTCACCGCCGAAGCAGAAGAAGCTCCGGTGGTGAAGCTGGTGAACCTCATCCTCACCGATGCCATCAAGCGCGGCGCCTCGGACATTCACATCGAGCCTTACGAGAAGGAGTTCCGGGTCCGTTTCCGCATCGACGGCATTCTGTACAAGATGATGAACCCGCCGTTGAAGCTTCGCGACGCCCTGACCTCGCGTGTGAAGATTCTGGCCAAGCTGGACATCTCCGAGAAGCGCCTGCCTCAGGACGGCCGCATCAAGCTGAAGATGAAGCTCGAAGACCGCATGAAGGAACTGGATTTCCGCGTCTCGGTGCTGCCCACGCTCTTCGGAGAAAAGATCGTTCTCCGTCTCCTGGACAAGGACAACCTCCGTCTGGACATGACCAAACTGGGCTTCGAGCCCGAATCGCTGGCCAAGTTCGAGGAGGCCATCTTCAAGCCCTGGGGCATGGTGCTCGTCACCGGTCCCACCGGCTCCGGAAAGACGAACACGCTGTATTCGGCGCTGTCCAAGGTCAACTCGCCGGAGGTGAACATTCTCACGGCCGAGGATCCGGTCGAGTTCAATCTGCCCGGAATCAATCAGGTGCAGATGAAAGAGCAGATCGGATTGAACTTCGCCGCCACCCTGCGTTCGTTCCTGCGGCAGGATCCGAACATCATTCTCGTCGGAGAGATTCGCGACTTCGAGACCGCCGAGATCGCCATCAAAGCCGCTCTCACCGGACACCTCGTTCTCTCCACGCTGCACACCAACGACGCCCCATCGACCATCAACCGTCTGATGAATATGGGGATCGAGCCCTTTCTGGTTGCCACCTCGCTGCAACTCGTCGCGGCCCAGCGGCTGGCCCGGCGCATCTGCGCGAACTGCAAGGAACCGGTCGAAGTCGCTACCCAGGCGCTACTGAACCTTGGGTACGCGAAAGAGGAGATCGGTACGTTCAAAGTCTACAAGGGTCGCGGCTGCGACAAGTGCAGCAACACTGGATACAAAGGACGGGTAGCGCTGGTCGAGGTGATGAATATCGACGATCAGATGCGGGACCTGATCATGTCCGGCGGCTCAGCCATGGAGTTGAAGAAACAAGCGGTTGAAAATGGAATGCTTACGCTCCGCCGGTCGGGATTGACTAAAATAAAAGAGGGCACCACGACGATTGAGGAAGTCGTCCGGGAAACGGTGATTTAGTGATTGGCACGCATGTGCCTGGTCACTGAAGGAGAGAAGGAACAATGGCTCAGGTCACGCTGCATCAGTTGTTGAAGACGATGGTGGAACGGGGCGGCTCGGACCTTCACATCACCACGAACTCCCCCCCGCAGATTCGCATCGACGGAAAGCTCGTGCCGCTCGATCTGCCGCCTCTGAACGCCTCTGAGACCAAGCAGCTCGCCTATTCCGTGCTCACCGACGCGCAGAAACACCGCTTTGAAGAAAGTCTCGAGCTCGACCTCTCCTTCGGCATCAAAGGTCTGGCCCGCTTCCGGGCCAACGTATTCAGCCAGCGCGGTGCCGTGGCCGGTGTGTACCGGCAGATTCCGTACGAGATTCTGGGATTCCGGGAGCTTGGACTGCCGCCCATCGTCGAGGAGATCTCGAACAAGCCTCGCGGTCTGGTGCTCGTCACCGGTCCGACAGGCTCGGGCAAGTCCACCACCCTGGCGGCCATGATCGACAAGATCAACCGGGAACGTCACGAGCACATCATCACCATCGAGGATCCGGTAGAGTTCCTGCACTCGCACAAGAGCTGCGTGGTTAATCAGCGCGAGCTCTATGCGGACACGCATTCCTTCGCCGCCTCCCTGAAGTCGGCGTTGCGGCAGGATCCCGACGTGGTGCTCATCGGTGAGATGCGCGACCTGGAGACCATCGAATCAGCGTTGCGCATCGCCGAGACGGGCCACCTCACATTCGGAACGCTGCACACCAATTCCGCAGCCCAGACCATCAACCGCATCGTGGACGTCTTCCCCGCGCACCAGCAGCCGCAGATCCGGGCACAGCTTTCATTCGTTCTGGAAGGGATTCTCTGTCAGGCCCTGCTTCCTCGTGCAAACGGCAAGGGCCGGGTCATGGCCATGGAGATTTTGGTGCCAAATCCGGCCATCCGCAACCTGGTTCGCGAAGACAAGGTCCATCAGATCTACAGCATGATGCAGACCGGCCAGAGCAAGTACGGCATGCAGACGTTCAACCAGTCTCTGGCCACGCTTTACTTCAAGAAGCTGGTCACGCTGCAGTCCGCCCTGGGACGCTCCTCGAACCCGGACGAACTACAGGAGATGATTTCGCGGGGCGCCGGTGCGCTCATGCCGCAGACCACACCTCAGCCGAATTCGGCTGGAAGACGAACAGCGTAACAGTGGATTTCCGGGAGGAATACCATGCCGAGTTTTGAGTGGAAGGGGCGGGCGCGGGGTGGACAGGATCAAACCGGCGTCCTCGTTGCAGATTCGAAAGAAGCAGTGATCTCCACGCTGCGGCGGCAGCAGATCATCGTCACAGCCGTCAAGGAACGTGGAAAGGAAATCGCCCTGCCGAAGTTCGGAGGCAGAGTTCCGCCGAAGACTCTGGCCATCTTCACTCGCCAGTTCTCGGTAATGATCGACGCCGGACTTCCCCTGGTGCAGTGTCTGGAAATTCTGGCCACCCAGCAGGACCATAAGGTCTTCAGGCGTGTCCTTCACCAGGTGCGGCAGGATGTTGAGAGCGGTCTGAACCTGGCCGATTCCATGAGAAAGCATCCCAAGATCTTCGATGACCTCTACACCAATATGGTGGCCGCCGGAGAGGCCGGCGGTATTCTCGATACGATTCTGCAGCGTCTTTCCGTCTACATCGAGAAGGCCGTGAAACTGAAGGGGCAGGTCAAGGCGGCCATGATCTATCCGGTGGCGGTCATCTCCATCGCCGTCATCGTGATCATGGTCATTCTCTGGAAGGTCATTCCCGTCTTCGCTTCGTTGTTCAAACAGCTCGGAGCGCAGCTTCCGCTTCCCACCGTCATCGTCATCACCATGTCCAACTTCGTCGGCGACTTCTGGTGGCTCATTGCCATCGTGGGCATCGGCGTCACCGTGGCCGTTCGAAAGTATTACGCAACCTACAAGGGCAAGCGCGTCATCGACGGCTTCCTGCTGAAGATGCCCATTCTTGGAATGCTCTTGCGCAAGATCGCTGTGGCCCGCTTCTGCAGGACGTTGGCAACGCTGACTGCTTCCGGAGTTCCCATACTCGACGGATTGCTCATCACCGCCAAGACCGCCGGCAATTCGATCGTTGAGGACGCCATCGTGGCCACGCGAAAATCTGTCGAGGAAGGCAAGACCATCAGTGAGCCCCTCAGCGATACGGACGTTTTTCCGCCCATGGTCGTGCAGATGATCTCGGTCGGAGAACAGACCGGCGCACTGGATACGATGCTCTCCAAAATCGCGGACTTTTACGAGGACGAAGTCGATGTGGCCGTGGCCGGACTGATGAAGCTCCTCGAGCCGGTGATGATCGCCTTCCTCGGCGTGGTCATCGGAGGAATCGTCATCGCCATGTACATGCCCATGTTCTCGCTCATTGGGCAGCTCGGCTGATGAATGGACGAAGATGATGGAGGATGATTCCTGACAGGGTCGTCCTCCATCGATCATTTTCCTCTGAAGACATGCCGAATTCTCCGACCGACGCCCGCAGCCTGATCGCGGTACGGGTGGTCGCGGTGACGGCGCTCCTCCTGGCAGCGCTGCTCATCCAGTACACGGTCGAATCCTCGCTCCCGATCAACTATCTCTACCTGGTGACGGGAATGACCTACGCCATGACCCTGGCCTACATCGCCCTCTTGAGGGTGGTCAGGCGAGAGATCAATCTGGTCATCCAGCTACTCG
Organism: Acidobacteriota bacterium; assembly: GCA_039931435.1. Lineage (GTDB taxonomy): Bacteria > Acidobacteriota > Thermoanaerobaculia > Gp7-AA8 > Gp7-AA8 > JBDTRY01. Next base: position 13,294 of record JBDTRY010000028.1, read on the forward strand.
GCGATCTGATCGTGGAGACGGCCATCGTCTATTTTACCGGCGGCTGGGACTCTCCATTTTCCTTTCTCTACCTCGTGACCATCATCACTGCCTCGATGCTGCTTTACCGGCGGGGCGGTCTCCTGGCGGCATCCGGAGCTACGGTTCTGTTCGGCGGAATGGCCGATCTCATGTACTACCGCGTGCTGGCCATGCCCACGGTGAATTTCTTCTCGCACACACCTCCCGAGCCCCTGCAGCTGTACATGACCATGGGAACGAACCTGGCCGGTTTCTACGCCACGGCCTTCCTCACCTCGTTCATTTCCGAGAAGTTGCGCCGGACGTATGCCGAGCTGGATGCAAACCGCCAGAACCTGGCCGAGCTGCAGGCTCTGAGCCGCAACGTCATCGAGTCCGTCCCCTCGGGCCTGCTCACGCTGGGCGACGACGGAGTGATCACCTTCGTCAATCCCGCGGGTGGCGAGATCCTGAAAATGACCACTCCGTCGATCGTCGGCGAGCAGCTGAGCGACATCGGTCTGTTCTGGAAAGATGAGTGGAACGAGCTGCGCAGCTCGATGCTCACCAACAGGATCATCCGCGGCGAGACGAGCTTCGTCCGCAACGGTGAGATCCGCAGCATCGGCTACGCCATGACCCCGCTCAATACTCTCGAAGGGGAGTCCTACGGGCTGACGCTGATCTTTCAGGACCTCACGGACATGAAGAGTCTCGAGTCGCAACTGCGCATGAAAGATCGCATGGCCGCGGTCGGTGAGCTCTCCGCCGGAATTGCTCACGAAATCCGCAATCCCCTGGCGGCAATCGCCGGCTCGGTTCAGGTGCTGAAGAACAGCAAGCACCTCAGCCCTCAGGAAGAACGTCTGATGTCGATCATCCTCCGTGAGTCCGACCGGCTGAACAAATCCATCGCGGATTTTCTGCGATTCGTGAAGCCTCAGGAGAAGATGAGTGTCCAGTTCGATATCGCGGCCAGTCTCGGGGAGACCCTGGATCTGCTCGCAAACTCGACGGAAGTAACCACTGATCATGCCATCGAGCGCCAGATCGACCCGCCTGCCTTCAGACTCCACGGCGATCCGGATCAGATCCGGCAGGTTTTCTGGAACCTTGCCAAGAACGCTTTTCAGGCCATGCCATCGGGCGGGGAGCTGCGCGTCTGGACGGAAATGGATGAAAACTTCTACCGCATCCACTTCTCCGACAATGGCAGAGGAATGTCAGAGGAAGACCAGAAGAAACTGTTTCAGCCCTTCCGCACGAACTTCCCCACCGGTACCGGATTGGGAATGGCCATCTCTTACCGCATCGTCCAGGAACATGGCGGCAGGATTACCGTGGAGTCGGACGAAGGGCGCGGCACGACGATTACGCTTTCGTTGCCTCTGGCAATCGCCCGCGCTGCCGATCACCTCGGGCTCGTCGCTCCGGTGGCCTGAGCCTCCGGAGATCTCAGAACAATTTCGACTGATTGCGCTGGGCCAGAGCGGCCGGATATCCAAGATGTTCGTAGGCAGCCTTGCCAGCCACACGTCCACGTGACGTGCGCTGCAGAAAGCCGATCTGGATGAGATAGGGCTCGTAGAGATCTTCGATCGTGCCCCGGTCTTCCGAGATCGAGGAGGCGATGGCGTTCAGGCCCACGGGACCTCCGCCAAAGCGATCGATGATCGCCGTGAGCAGTTTCCGATCGATCTCGTCCAGGCCGAACCGATCGACCTCGAGCATCTTCAGCGCGCTGCAGGCGATATCAAGGTCGATCGCCCCCTGATGTTTCACCTCGGCATAATCGCGCACCCGGCGGAGCAGACGATTGGCGATGCGCGGCGTACCGCGGGCGCGCTGCGCGATCTCCAGCGCGCCCTCCGCGCTTATGGGAATCTGCAGGATGTCCGCGGCTCGTTCGACGATCGTGGTCAGGGAGGGCACGTCGTAAAAATCCAGGCGATGAACGATTCCGAATCGCGCTCGCAGCGGGGCGGTGAGCAGGCCCGCTCTGGTCGTCGCCCCCACCAGGGTGAAACGGGGGATGTCCATCTTCACCGTCCGTGCCGATGGGCCCTGGCCGATGATGATGTCCAGTTTGAAATCCTCCATGGCCGAGTAAAGGATCTCTTCGATCTGCGCCGGCAACCGATGGATCTCGTCGATGAAAAAGACATCGCCTGTTTCGAGGTTGGTCAGGATGGCGGCGAGGTCGCCAGCCTTTTCGATGACCGGCCCGGACGTGGACTTGATGCCCGCACCCATCTCATTGGCCACGATGTTGGCCAGTGTGGTTTTTCCCAGTCCCGGCGGACCGAAGAGCAGAGTGTGATCGAGCGGCTCGCCGCGTTTCCTCGCGGCAGATATGGAGATCCCCAGATTTTCCTTGATCTTCGCCTGGCCGATGTACTCGCGCAGGAACCGGGGCCGCAGGGATAGTTCGACTACGACCTCCTCGTCGATGGTCTCTGCGGAAAGAATGCGATCGTCCGGCACGGTGTTCATTCTAGCCGCTACCTACCCTGGAGCCGCCACCGCGGGATGAAGATAGCGAACCAGCTGCCGGCCGTCCGGCCTCCGTATTCTGATGCCGCAGGCGGCCGCGGATTACTCCGGGAGAATTCCAGTCCCCGCGCTCCTGTAGAATCCGGCAGTGCCGAAGCTGGAGAACAGGTCGCATTTCTCCGTACTGATCATCGGAACAGGAATCGCTGGTTTGGCAACGGCCTACTGTCTGGCCCGGGCCGGAGTGGCCGTGCTCCTTGTCACGAAGGCAGGAGATCCGGCTGACTGCAATACGGTGTGGGCCCAGGGCGGCATCATTTATCGCGGCGAGCATGATTCCGAGAATTCCCTCGTCAATGACATCCTCGCTGCCGGCGCAGGGCTGTCGAACGAGGAAGCCGTCCGGTTTCTGGCGACGGAGGGACCGAGGATCGTCAAAGAGATCCTGCTGGACGACGTGCATGTTCCCTTCTCCACGAACATCGAGGGCGAGCTGGATCTGACAAACGAGGGAGCGCACTCCGTTTCGCGGATCATTCATGCCGCGGATGCGACCGGCAGGGCCATCGAGCACTCGCTGCTGGACAGGGTCAGGCAGGAACCGAACATCACCCTGGCCGCGGAGATGACGGCCATCGATCTTCTGACCACGCACCACCATCCGACCGACATCCAGATCCGTTACCGGCTGACAAACGAGTGCGTGGGAGCGTATCTGCTGGATAACACGACCAACGAGGTGCTGACCGTCTTCGCCGACTACACCGTGCTGGCCACAGGAGGCCTGGGAAGAATCTTCCTGCACACGACCAACACCCGTCATTCCATCGGCGACGGGGTGGTCATGGCGCACCGGGCCGGCGCCACGATCATGAATGCCGAATACGTTCAGTTCCATCCCACGGCCCTGGCCTCCAAACGCGAAAATCACTTTCTGATCTCGGAGGCATTGCGCGGCGAGGGAGCCCGTCTCATGAATCAGAAGGGTGAGTACTTCATGGAAAAGTACTCACCGGTGGGGAAGGATCTCTCACCTCGCGACATCGTCACGCGGGCCATTGTGGAAGAGATGACGCTGTCCAGGGACGACTACGTCTATCTCGATCTTGCCCATTTCTACAAAGGCCGTGAACCGATTCCGGAGCGATTCCCGACGATTTATGGCGAATGCCGATCGATCGGGATCGATATCGAGCGTGAGCCGATACCCGTCGTCCCCGCCGCGCACTACTTCTGCGGCGGCGTGCTGGTCAATCAGAGCGGAGAGACTACCCTGGCCCGTCTCTACGCCGCTGGGGAGACGTCCTGCAGCGGCGTGCACGGCGCCAACCGCCTGGCCTCCACCTCGCTGCTGGAAGGAGTCACCTGGGGGGCATTTGCGGCCTCGTCCATCCGCGCCAGAATGGAGAGTAACGGCGGAACCTCGGCAGCCGGGAACAATTCCGCTGCCGTCCACCGGGCGCCATCATCGCGGACTCCGGGGAGCGGCCCTGTCGACCCGGCAATCTTCAAGACGATTCCCGACTGGAAGCAGCCCGGAAGCGAAAATATGGAGGATCCGGCGCTCATCCTCCAGGACTGGACGACCATCCAGCACACGATGTGGAACTACGTGGGAATCGTCCGTTCGTACGAACGGCTGAAGAGGTCCGTGGCGGACATGCGTGAGCTTGGAAGCCGCCTGACCAAGTACTACCACGAGTCCATGATCAGTAAGGAGATCCTGGAGCTTTTTCACGGGCAGCAGATGGCCTCGATCGTAGCCAATGCCGCGCTGAAAAATCCGGTTTCGCGCGGGGCGCACTTCCGTCGCGACTGAGTCGCGGACCCGGTTCAGACCAGGTAGGCCACAGCGAATCCGATCTGCGCGGCCATCATCATCAGATACATGTGACGCCACGAAGGATGGTTTTCCGTGGCCGTGAGTTCCTCGGGCTTTCTCACCAGCAGCCAGGCCGTGTACGTTCCCCATAGACTGAGCGCCATTCCCAGAGCAGCGAGGAGCGCCGGGTTGCCGGTAAGGATGCGGTGTGATGAGCCGGAGAAGGGATCGTCTGCGTAGGCGCCGATGGGAATGAGGAGCCAGGGCAGAACAAAAAACGGCGCGATGATCCACGCCGCTCGTTTCACGCCGAAGGCGATCGGCAGAGTGCGGCATCCACCCACACGATCTCCTTCGATGTCCGAGAAATCCTTCGTCGAGGCGGCGCCGATCAGGAAGAGCATGAACACCAGCCCGATGTACCAGGGCTCCAGAAACCAGATCCGGGCCACCATCGACCATCCCGCCACCTTGAGAAGGCAGCCGCGGGGAATGGCGATGGTCAGGTTGGCCCCGATGGGATGCGCCTTCGTACGTCCGAAGCGGGGATCCGAGTAGACGAACGTGGCTGCGAACGCGGCCAGATAAATGAACAGGCACTGGTGATGGGGCAGAGGTGCCAGAAGTTTCTGGGAGATCGTGTTGAAGGGATAGACCACCACCAGCCACGTGGGAATGAGTCCCAGCGCATACCAGATCCATGTTGCCACCCAGGCTTGATGCAGGGAAATCTCGCCCGTGACCAGAGGGCGCGCCGGTTTGTTGATGCGATCGATCTCCAGGTCATGGATCTGGTTGAGTGAATTGTTCGCCGCGTTCAGGAACGCCGCGCAGAGCGAACCGAGGACTACGGTGAAGATGACGGCACTCCCCAACTGTCGTGACGGATCGGGGTTGTGAATCGAGCCCCAGGCGCAGACCGCTCCGGAGACGATCCCCAGGAAGGGGGGAAGGAGTGTAAAAGCCCGGGCCAGCTTGACGTATCGATTCAACGGGGCATCAGTGTAGCGGATGGTGGGCCTGGCCATGAGGCGGTGCGGCCTGCTGCCGGCGGGCGCCGGCCGTCATTCTGCTACACTTGATCGGAACCTGAACCCGCCACTAAATGAGACGACCTGTCTTCGAGAACGGCAACCATGATGACGAAGACAGCGCGCCGTCCCCGCCGAGGAGCATGAACGCCGCTGAACGAAATATTGCACTCTTCATCGATTTCGAGAACATAGCGATCGGGGTCCGCGAGGCCAAGTACAAAAAGTTCGAGATCACCCTCCTGCTGGAGCGGCTGCTGGAGAAGGGCAAGGTCGTGGTCAAGCGCGCCTACTGCGACTGGGACAAATTCCCGGACTACAAGCGCGAGCTTCATGAGGCAGCCATCGAACTGATCGAGATTCCCGGCCGTGCCTACTCCGGAAAGAACTCCGCGGACATCCGCATGGTCGTCGACGCCATGGATATGTCCTGGGCCAAAGAGCACATCGACCACTTCGTCATCGCCTCCGGAGACTCGGACTTTTCGCCTCTTGCTTCGAAACTGAAGGAGAACGGGAAGTTCGTCATCGGCGTGGGAGTGAAGAGCAGCTCCAGCGATCTGCTCATCGACAACTGCGACGAATTCATCTTCTACGAAGATCTCGTGCGCGGCCTGGACAAAGTGCCCGCCGTCGTTGGCAAGGACAAGAAGCAGGCTGAATGTTTCAAGCTCCTCATCGACTCCATCAAGGCGCTCATGCGTGAGAACAAGGAGATTCTCTGGGGGTCGATGATCAAGCAGACCATGCAGCGCAAGAAGCCCACCTTCAACGAGGAGTACTACGGCTACAACACCTTCAGCGATCTGCTCGAGGATGCGCAACTGCGCAACATCATCAAGATCAAGCGCGACGTCAAGTCCGGAACCTACGTCATCACCGGATTCGCCCAGCCGTCAGCCTGAACTCGGTGTAGCGACCCGAATAACGTAGGGCCGCATGGCATGCGGCCGGTATTCTTCGTGGATGGTTTGTTCATTTCGGACAGCTGGGGAACGGCGCAAGTGCCGGTGTCCAGAAAAGACACGGCAACACGGCGTGTCATCCCGAAGCGAGAGCGAGGGATCTCCCGCTCGTGTAACGACAGCCGTCCTTAGACGCGCAGGCGATCCATCCTCGCTTCGCTCGATTGGGGATGACACCGTCGCGGTTTGCATCTGTTCGTTTCATAGGAATCGTCGAGAGAAGCCTGACATCTCGAACTGGGAAAGGGCGCAAGTGCTTCCCGGCAGAGAAGAACACCGCCCGTGATCCATTCATCCGCGCTGATGCTACGATTCTCCGCACATGCTCTCACTGCAGCCTGAAGTCGAGGCACTCCGTATTGATGGGGTGCTCGGTGAGGCTTCGGCCTCCCGGATGATCGCTCTCGAGCGCCGAGAGCTTTTTTCCCTTCACTACGAATTGCGGGCCATGATCTACGGCGGACTTCTGCTCATCGTGGGTGGCGTGGGAATCCTCATCCGCACGAACGTCGACCGCATCGGACCGGCGGTTCTCATCGCCGCAATCGCCGTTGCTTCGGCAATCTGTTACGCCATTCCGTTCTTCTCACGACACAGCGCGAAGTTGCCTGACAGCCGAGTCTTTCTGGAGTACTCCCTCCTTCTCGGCGCTCTGCTTGCCAGCGCAGATCTCGGCTACGCGGTCAATCAGTACGCTATTTTCGGCGAGAACTGGCGATTGCAGTTTCTGATTCTGGCGGTCTTTCACTCCGTGACGGCCTATCTGTTTTCGTCACGCTCGCTGCTGGCGGTGGCCATCACCGCCCTTGCCTCCTGGCTCGGACTGTCCGACAGCGGACTGACAACCTGGCTCGACGGCGGATCCGGGGGAGCCGATCTGGCCGGTCGCGGCTTGTTCTGCGCGCTGCTCATACTGATCTGGCGGCAACTCCATGCCCGGTTGAGTTCCGTCGGCGACTTTCTTCCGGTCTTCTCTCACTTCATCGCCAACGTGGCCCTTCTGGCATCGCTGGCCATGATCACGGACAGCAACCGGGAAATTCCGGGGCTGATCCTCCTCCTCCTCTTTTCCGGGCTGGCAGTTGTTTACGGATTGCGCACCGGAAGAGAGACATTCGTCATCTACGGCGTTGCCTACGGGCTGCTCGGCGTGGACTTCTTCGTTCTCGATCGCCGCGTTCATACGGCCGCTCTCGTAGCGGGTTGGCTGCTGATCTCGACAGCCGCTGCAGCGTTCGCGCTCTTTCGTTTCCACCGGTCTTTCAGGAGTGACCTGTGAAGCGACTGTGGCCTTCCGTGAGCGAGGAGAGAATGGCGATGCTTCTCGGCAAGTTGAAGCGAGCCTCCCGGGTGGGAGTGATTCCCGCCGCCGAGGAGCGCGCAGCTCGCGAAGCGCGGCGTATGGACTGGCGCAGTTTTTCATCGATGGTGCGAGCCGTGTTGTTCATCTTCACGGCCATTTGCGTGGCCGCGCTGGCGTGGCTCGCTGACGAACTGCGACTTCCCTACGGACTGGTGACGCTGATTATCGGGGTGGGGCTTGCCGAGCTGCTGATTCAGAGACGAGGTTTTTATCGCGCCGGATTCGACGAAGCGCTGTGGCTGGGAGGCTGCGTGGCCCTGGTCGTTTCGCTTCCGGGACCGGCGCGTGCCGAGGGAATGCTGCTCTTTGCGTTGGCAGGTTTGTTCGCCGGGCTTCGCCTCAGGCAGCCCGCCTTCCTCGCCGGGGCCGTCGTACTGACTTGTTCCTACCTGGTTTCGCGCAGCGGAGATGAATGGATCGTGGAGATCCTCGGTCTGGCCATTGCCTTCGTGGCCCTGGCCCTGCTGACGCTCGAATGGCGGGATCCGCTGATCGAGGCCACCCTGGCCTGGCTGGTCGTAGTTATGCCGCTCTTCTCGTACGTCGTGAACCGCATGCAGAGCACGACGGACCGTTCGGCGATCGTGCTGGTGGTGGCTGCCATCGCCGCGGCCGGCATGGCTGCCACAGGCATGTCCATACGCCACCACGCCCCGTTGGCCTCGGCTCTTCTGGCCACGGGAGTCGTTCTACTCGAGTGGAGTGAACGCTCGACATGGCTTCTGGAGTGGAGAATTCTGGTTGCGGGCGGCCTCCTCTTCGCCGCTGGTGCGCTGGTTCTGCGCATGCTTCGCAACGTTCCCCGAGGTCTGACGAGCAGAAGCCTGGGAGCGTTTGACGAGTTCGAGCTGGTACAGCTCGCCGGAACGTCGCTGATCTCTGCACGGGAAGCCCAAGGTCAGGAGCATCGCTCCACGATGAATCCCGAAGGCGGATCCTTTGGTGGCGGCGGCTCCTCCGGAGAGTTCTGATGCCTCAGGCCTGCGGTGGCGACAAAGTTCAGGTCAGCGCTGGGAATCTCGCGCTTCCTGTCCGAGCTCGAAAGGATGGATATCGCGGCGCGAGCGTACCCTGCTTTCTCCGGAACATCCGGGCTCGGCGGTGCATTGGGAAGAGACCGTATACGAAGTACTGACGGCCAACCCGTCGACTCGGGGGATGCAATCGGTACTAGTGGCGTGTATTGGACAAATTGGTACCACCTGACTTGGTCTCGACGCCGTGAGCGTTGTTGCGCCTCCTCAGCATAGGAGCCGCTATGCCTGCGTCGGCGCGCCTAGCTCACGTCGCCGATTCCTGCGTCATCTGGTACCAATTCATCCAATACGCGCCACTAGTTCCGTGGGACGACCGTCACACCATTCGCGATTTCCAGCAATACTCGGCAGCGAGTGAGGCCGTGCGCGAGCGATTGCGCGTCGAGGCGCTAAGAAGAGAACGATGGGGCTGGAAGCTCGTCGTTGGCTGTGGTGGACTGCTGGATTCTTTCATACGCATGGGCTCCGCGCTGTCCACATCGCGGCCGATCGGGTCCATGGCCGGAAGTCTGATCCGGGTATTCTGGCGCGCCGCATTCAGAAAGAAAAAATCGCGTTGATCAGCGCAGCTCTCTGCGGAAAACCCAGGGCCTGAAAACGCGCACAATCCCCTGTGCGATCCCGCGTCCTTTCCATCACCGCACTGCCTCATGTGCAGACAGCGCGCGCCCGGGCCGAGTCTTCGGAAATCGGCGCGGGGGCAGTGAATTGTCTGATTTCCGCAGAGTGGCGTCGGAACGCTGTGGCGCTCATTTTCACGCAGGCTCGGCTAGTGAAAAAGTTTTCGAATGCCGGAGCAAAAGCTGCGGAAAACCTCAACGTACCGGAGTGCCCGCAGAGCACAAAAAGCTGTGCAGAAGCTGTCGAAAAATAGCGGAAAGGCTGAGAGTTGGCGTTGTCAAGGGTATGCGGATATTCTGTGGATTTCCTGTTGGATGCTGGTGGATATCGGGTTGATATCCTGTGGAGAAGCTGCGGACGTAAGTTGTTGAGTTGGGAGTATTTATACAAAATATTGTGTTTTTGAAGACGTCGGCCACAAGATATTGTGCTTCATGCTTGACAAGGCAGACGGAGGGGCGTAAGTTTTGTCGCATACCAGACAACCTGCGGTTACCGAGGAGGGTAGATGAAGGCTTCGAAGAGTCAACCCCGTTTTCCCGTCGTTTTCCCGACGGACGTACCTCTCCGGTCCGTTTCACTGCAGATCCGGGCCTACCAGGTGACGGTTAAAGTGAGAACGGCGGTACCCTCAGCGAAGCCTCAATTTTCCCGCTGAACCGGTCGTCTTGTCGTAACCGTCTCGGGACGGGAGAGGGAGTTCTTTTCCCTTTTTTCCGAGATGGCGTGAGGGAGGGGGAAGGAAGTGCGAGGTTCTTTGGGAAGTGCGTCGTTCACCAGGGGCGAGGAGGCGTGTAGCGGCGGAACAGGGCCGGTACCCGTTGCCATACCAGACCATCTTCGAACCTGCTCGACATTCCTGAAGGTCCCCTCCAGCTTCCTTCTAAGACACCAGAGCGCAATTGAATTGGGAGAGAAGAAGGAGCTCGGATCATGACCACCTCGATTGACATCGTTCCCCAGCAACAACCCCACCGACCCCGCGGCGAATCCGGACGGAATCGAACGAAGAGCGATGCCGCGCCCGGCGGCGGCATCAGCTTCGAGCGGTTCTATACCCGGCCAGGCGTGGACGTATTCGACACCTGTGAGTGGGAGTTGCGCTCGGCAGTGATCAGCAGCGAAAAAGGGGAGGTTGTCTTCGAGCAGAGGGACGTGGAGATGCCCAAGTTCTGGTCGCAGATGGCCACGAACGTCGTCGTCTCCAAATACTTCCGAGGGCACCTCGGAGCGCCGGAGCGGGAGACGTCGGTGCGGCAGCTCATCGGACGCGTCGTGCGCACGATCGTGGGCTGGGGCCGGGACGGCGGATACTTCGCCTCGGAAGAAGATACCCAGGCCTTCCGCGACGAACTCGCTCACATCCTCCTCTACCAGATGGCGGCCTTCAATTCTCCGGTCTGGTTCAACGTGGGCATCGAGCCCAGGCCGCAATGCTCGGCATGTTTCATCAACTCGGTTCAGGACACGATGGACTCGATTCTGGGCCTGGCGAAAACCGAGGGCATGCTCTTCAAGTACGGCTCGGGAACGGGATCGAATCTCTCTTCGATCCGTTCATCGCGCGAGACGCTCGCGGGCGGCGGCACAGCCTCGGGACCGGTTTCCTTCATGAAGGGCTACGACTCGTTTGCCGGCGTGATCAAGTCCGGGGGCAAGACTCGTCGCGCAGCAAAGATGGTCATCCTGAACATCGACCATCCCGATGTCGGAGACTTCATCAACAGCAAGGCCCGGGAAGAGAAGAAGGCCTGGGCGCTGATCGATGCCGGCTACGACGGAGCATTCAACGCCACCGGCGGCGCATACGACTCGATCCAGTTCCAGAACGCCAATCATTCTGTGCGGGTCAGGGACGACTTCATGCGCGCCTACGAGCGTGACGAGGAGTGGAGCACCTGGTCGGTGACCGAGCCGCGGCGTCCGATGGAGACCTTCCGGGCCCGGGAGATGATGCGTCAGATGGCCGACTCCGCCTGGATATGCGGCGATCCCGGGATGCAGTTCGATACCACCGTCAACGACTGGCACCCCTGCCCGAATACGGCACGCATCAACGCCTCGAATCCCTGTTCGGAGTACATGTTCCTCGATGACTCAGCATGCAATCTCGCTTCGCTCAATCTGATGAAGTTCTACACCGAGGCAAACGGGTTCGACGTCGAGGCTTACCGCCACGCCCTGCGCACGGTCATCACCGCCCAGGAGATCCTCGTCGACTCTTCCAGTTATCCCACCGAGGCCATCGAGAAGAACTCCCACGCCTTCCGCCCTCTGGGAATCGGATACGCGAACCTTGGGGCGTTGCTCATGGCCCGCGGTCTCCCCTACGACTCCGACGAAGGACGTGAGTACGCAGCGGCCCTGACCTCGGTCATGTCCGGCGAATCGTACGCACAGTCGGCACGCATCGCGGCGAAGGTGGGAGCATTTGCCGGCTACGCGGTGAACGAGGAGCCCTTCCTGCGCGTCATCGACAAGCACCGTCGCGCCGCATCGAAGATCAACGCCAGCTACGTTCCTGACAACCTCGTCGCCGCCGCTACTTCCACCTGGGACGACGCGTACGCCCTCGGAAAAGAGCATGGATTCCGCAACGCCCAGATCTCCGTCCTCGCTCCGACAGGCACGATCGCCTTCATGATGGATTGCGATACAACGGGTGTGGAACCGGACATCGCCCTGGTGAAATACAAGAAGCTCGTCGGTGGCGGGCTTCTGAAGATCCTCAACAACACCGTCCCCACGGCACTGAAGCGCCTGGGGTACGACCAGAAGCAGATCAACGAGATCGTTCAACACATCGAGGAGGAGGAGACCATTGAAGGTGCCCCGCATCTCCTCGATGAGCACCTGGCCGTTTTCGACTGCGCCTTCAAGCCGGCTAACGGCACTCGATCAATCCACTTCTTCGGTCACCTGAAGATGATGGGCGCGGTGCAGCCGTTCATCTCCGGAGCGATTTCCAAGACCATCAATATGCCCAACGATGTAACCGCGAAAGACATCGAGAACGCCTATTACGAAGCATGGAAGCTGGGCCTGAAGGCCGTAGCGATCTATCGCGATGGCTGCAAACGAAGTCAGCCGCTTTCCACCTCGAAGGACGATAAGAAGGCGTTGACGGACGCTGTGGCCATGCCCGCTGACGGCGCTGTGCGCCGCAAACTGCCCGACGAGCGCCAGTCCATCACGCACAAGTTTGCCGTGGGAGGCCACGAAGGCTACATCACCGTCGGCAAATACGAGGACGGGACACCCGGCGAGATCTTCGTGGTCATGGCCAAGGAAGGATCGACGATTTCCGGCCTGATGGACTCCTTCGCCACGATGACGTCCCTGGCCCTGCAGCACGGGGTTCCCCTGCAACTGCTCGTGGACAAGTTCACGCACACCCGCTTCGAACCGTCGGGCTTCACGAAGAATCCCGAGATTCCGATGACCAAGTCGATCATGGATTACATCTTCAAGTGGCTGGCCATCAAGTTCCTCAACCGCGAGAGCCAGGAGAATGCCGGTGTGATTCTGCGGGAGGCGCCATCGGAAGCAACAACAGAGACCAAACTGATCGGCAACGTATCCGAACTGACCAGAACCGAGACCGAGTTCGTGAACCGCATCCAGACCCCGACGTCCCCCGTTTCCAGACCGTTCTCGACAACAACGGTGGACAAGACCGTCGGATTCGCTCCAGCGAAGAAGGCCACGTTTCTGTATCAGCAGGATGCACCGAGCTGCAGCGACTGCGGCTCGATCATGGTGCGCAACGGAGCCTGCTACAAGTGCCTGAACTGCGGTTCCACGAGCGGGTGTTCGTAGACGTCTGAGAGATCACGACTGCTGATGCAGACGGTACGGCTGGTGAACGTCGGATTTCACCAGCTGTAAGGGTGGGGAGGAAGTCGATGGCGGTCTGCTGGAAATGTCCGACGTGTGACTTTGAGACCTGTCACATCAACTACATTGACCCGCGTAAACCGATGGCCTGTGAATCGTGCCGCTCGGAGTTCGATCGTACAGACGTTCTCTGTACCGTCTGCGAGGAGCCGAACGCGCTCACGCGCCGCGACTCGCTCCACTACTGGTGCCTGACCTGCGGCCATACGCAGTCGCTCTGGTCATTGACGGCATGAGCCATTGCCCCAGGACGGTCTGAGTACGTTCCCGGGTTTGTTCTGAGCCGGGCAGGGAGGGTGGATGAAAGAGCAGGGATTGGCGGCGCCGGTGGTCGAACAACGGCAATGGCCAAGGTACATCACGGTCATTTCCATCAGCGGAATTTTTGGTGCCGCTGACGTGGCTATTCGTGACATCGGACCAACCGGCTTCCAGATCGAACACGCTCAGCGCATCCCTCTGCGGGCCGAGAGAACTCTGCGCTTTGTCTACCCTCGATCGTTTCCTCCGGTCTATGGGACGCTGGGCATTCCCGACCGCGATCGGGAGACGAACTACGCCGAGTTCCGATGTGCGACCGTGTGGAGTCACCTTCGCAACGATACGTCGGATGGAATGCCTGCTTATCGCTCGGGCGTGACCATACAGAGGGGCGAAAGCACCGCCGCCCTGCTCCCCGTAGTTCTTCGTGACTTTGTCAGGCAGGACGAGCAGAGCCTGCAGCGCCGACGCCAGCTCTGGCGCGAGCGCGAAGTGCGAAGAATTTCGCGCTCGCAGGAGCTGGCCGACCAGATCCTGCTCGTGCGAACAGCCGTCGGGCACTTTCGTACCCATCCGGCCGAAGCCTATCCCTGGTACCGGCGGGCGCGATACGCCCTCAGCGCGCGGAATCTGCCGTTCGAAGAGAACCCGGCCCTGGGGTTCACCGCGGAAGCCGTGGCACTCTGGGAGTTCGTCGGAAGGTCCATACCAATGCGAACGATCGCTCATGTGCTGGTGGAGGTCGAACCGGACCTCTCCTCGTCCGCAGAAGCAGTTCTCCCTAGTCACAGTTGATCGCCGGGCGATGACCCGGCCGTGTCCGCGACTAGTGGCGTGAATTGGATGAATTGGTACCAGATGACGCAGGAATCGGGGACGTGAGCTAGGCGCGCCGACGCAGGCATAGCGGCTCCTATGCTGAGGAGGCGCAACAACGCTCACGGCGTCGAGACCAAGTCAGGTGGTACCAATTTGTCCAATACACGCCACTAGCGCCCCGTCCCCTTCTGCGCCGCCAGCTTCGGTTTTACGTACTCGTTCATCACGG
>JBDTRY010000029.1:0-27199 GCA_039931435.1 Acidobacteriota bacterium
GATCGTGCCCCCCGTCCACTGGGGTCCCTCGCTCACCGCTCGGGATGACGGCGCTTATGGTTTCTTACGTCTGGTTCAGCACCCCGCTGTTGGTCCGCTCCGGATGACCGCCGCGTTGATGATGTTGCCGGAAGGCTCATCAGAATTACGAAGTATTCGCGGTCCGGAGCGATGCCAGCATTCCGCAGGCGGCGTGCCGCGCAGCACCCCCGGAGTATCGCCGCACGATCGGCATCTCCAGGGTACGCAGCTCGTCACGGAAACGATCCAGCTCGGACGGTGTTGCGCGACGGAAGCCGTCGGGACGGGCATCGTTCACGTCAATGAGATTGACCTTGATGGGAACGCCTGCGAAAAGCCGCCGCAGGGCTGCCACTTCCTCGGAGTTCGTGTTCACTCCACCGAGAACGACCCAGGCCAGCGTCACTCTTCTGCCTAGCGAGGCCTGATACGTGCGCACCGCTGCGGCCAGCTCTTCCACGGTCCACGAAGAGGCCGCCGGCAACAATGTCCTGCGCACGTCGTCGATGGCGCTCGTCATGGAAACGATCAGCCGATACGGCCGCAGCTCGCGGGCCATTCGCAGAATTCCCGGAACCATTCCAACAGTGGAGATGGTGATGGCCTTTGCTGCCACGCGCCCGGCACATGGTTCGGAGAGGATGGCGGCGGCGGTCATGACTGCGTCGTAGTTGTGAAGCGGCTCCCCCTGCCCCTGAAACAGGGCGCCGGTCACCAGGCCCGGCGCCTCGTTGCGCACGGCGAGAAACTGTCCGACGATCTCCCACGGCCTGAGATTTCTCACCAGGCCCAGACGGCCCGTCGCACAGAATGCGCAGCGCATGGCGCAGCCTGCCTGTGACGAGAGGCACACCGTGAATCGACCGGGTCGCTCGAGGGGAATGCGCACCGCCTCCACCATCGCTCCATCCCGGAGGCGGAAAAGATACTTCACGAAGTTGTCCGAGGGGTCGATGGCTCGTTCGACGATTTCCAGCGGCCTTCGGTCCACCAGCAACGCCACAGCGTCGGCCAGAACGCGCGGGACGGGGCGGGCCAGGGGAAAGCCATCCAGTCCCCGGGCCACGGCATGCCCGAGGATGCGCCGCGATTCTCCGTCACGAACGGCCACTCCTCGTCCCCGCAGAAACGATGTGAGATCGTCGGGAAGCATCCCGTAGAGGTGCGGGCTGCCGGGCATCGTCATCGCCTTCCCGGGCGAGCATGCCGGCAGGCGTCGATGCAGACACTGGCTCCAGCTCGCGCCCCTCTGAGAACAAAGTGAATCGCCGGAACCCGGATGTAACGCAGTAGATCGATCGGTTCGATCGTTCTCAGATTCATCACGGCAGCGAGTACGGCGGCACGCGCACGCGAGTTCGCCTCGAGAGCCATCCCAGTCGCCAACCGCGCAGCCAGGTCTTCGATTCCGCCTCACTGCGCACAGACCTCGACGTGGTCCACGCCACAATTTTCAGTCACCGCACGGCGGATCTTCATGAACATCAGGATCTGCAGAGACTCGGTTGTGCCCAGGCAGATCTGAGCCGCTGCTGTTTTGTTGACAGCAAGTTCGCAGAACGGTGCCCCGGCGAGCCCTAGAATTCACCGAACCCGGCAATCTGACTCAGGAGGCTGCAGCAATTGAAACGACTCGTGGCCATCTCCATCATGTTTCTGGCGACATCAGCCGGATCGTTTGCCGACGATGTCCAGCACTCGCGTCAACTTCAACGCGAAGCATCCGCGGCGCTTCAGGCGGACGACTTCCCTCTTTTTCTTCAGAAGATTTCGGCAGCGAAGGATCTTCGCCCTACACATCCAACCCTGCTGATGCTTTATGCCGGTGCTCTGGCACTCAACGGCCGTGAGGAGGATGCGCTCTCGCAGATCGAACGTGTGGGCCGGATGGGAATGGTCTACGCGCCCGAGAAGGAGCCCATGTTCAGGTCTCTTCTGACGTCGCCGCGATTCATCGCCGCCACCGAAACATTCCGGGCCAACGCCGCGCCAGCCGGAGCTGCGAAGGTAGCGTTTACCGTGCCGCGAAAGGGTCTCATCACCGAAGGCCTGGCGCGCGATCCAGTGAGCGGCACTTTCTACGTCGGAAGCGTTCGACAGCATGCCGTGTTCGCCGTCAAACCGCATCGATCGATGACGAAGTTCGTCGAGCTTCCCCTGGGCGCATTCGGAATGGCCGTGGATGCCAGGCATGGCGTCCTCTGGGTGGCATCATCGTCGCTGCCGCAGGTTGCCGGGTTCAATGCCGCCAGCAGCGATCGGGCCGCCGTCGTCAAAGTGAACCTCCGGACCGGCAGGATTCTGGAGACCTTCGACGCGCCCGAAGGTAAGCATCTGTTCGGTGACCTCACCGTGGCCTCCGACGGCGACGTCTATGTCACCGACAGCACGACGCCGGCAATTTACCGCCTGCATTCAGGAAAGCTGGAGGAGTGGTTCCGCGGTGAACCCTTCATCGCTCTGCAGGGTCTGGCATTCTCTGAGGGTGATCGGATTCTTTATGTCTCGGACTACTCGAAAGGGCTGTACGCCATCGATGTCAGGACTCGTGATGCTGCAGCTCTCACTGTCCCGTCAGACGCCACTCTCCTCGGTGTCGACGGAATCTATCGCTCAGGAACACGAACGCTGATCGGCGTTCAGAATGGCACCGATCCGAATCGCATCGTACGCATCGAGCTCGGCGCGGACGGTCTCTCCGTGAAGAAGGTGACATCGCTCGCTGCCAATCGTGCCCCGATGGAGGATCCGACATTGGGGGTGATGGCCGGCACCGACTTCTATTTCAACGGCGCAGGCCAGTGGGAGCTGTTCGACGACACCGGCAAAGTGAAGGATGAGACCTCCCTTCATGAAGGAGTGGTTCTGCGCGTTCCAGTTCGTTGAGGTGATCAGCCCGTCGGACGATTTCCTACACGAATTTCTGAAAGGCAGTCGCCGGGATGGAATCCCGGTAGTCAGAGCAGCTTGCGCAGGAGTTCGATGAGCTCGTCAGTCGAGAATGGCATGCGAAGCACACCAACGATTTCGCTTTCGTAGGAGGACAGATCCGTTTCCGGCATCGTCGTGACGACGATCGTCTTTTCCAACAGCTCAGGCCGCTCGGCACTCATCTTCTGGAGCAAGGCCGTGCCGAAGCTGAACCCACCCTCCAGCCCGGACTCACGGTGATTGACCTCGACGACGATTGCCGCGACTTTCTCCGCCTCGAGCCGCTTCCAGGCCTCTGTTCCGTCCGGGACGTAGTCCGCCTGCGCCCCGGTGAGGCGCACGCACGCACCGATCAGTCCGCCGACGCTGACGTCAGAATGCATGACGAGGACGGTCGCTCGATGGGAAGATCGAGTCATGGATATGCTTGGGATTATGTCACTAATGGTGGGAGAATTTACCTTTTTTGAACGTTATTTGAACTCACCCAGGCCCAGTTAAAGATAAGTCCGCTTTCGCCTTCCCAGGATGACTGAAGCCAAGGGTCTATCGTAACCTTGCCCGTTCCACAGCGGCCCTGAAGCAGCGCTTTCAATCTGGAGACGACATGACGAGTGGACCGATCACGGAATTCATCAGGCATCATTACCGCCATTTCAATGCTGCGGCTCTCCGGGCCGCGTCCGAGGACTACAACGCCCATCTGGCCGGAGGGGGCAAGATGCTCGTTACGCTGGCGGGAGCAATGAGCACGGCCGAGATCGGGCTTTCTCTGGCCGAGATGATCCGGCAGGACAAGGTGCACGCCATCTCCTGCACCGGAGCGAATCTGGAAGAGGACATCTTCAATCTCGTGGCTCACGATCATTACGAACTCGTGCCGAACTACCGCCACCTTTCGACGGAAGACGAGCAGGCACTCCTCGCCCGGCACATGAACCGCGTCACCGACACATGCATCCCGGAGATGGAAGCCATGCGCCGGATCGAGACCGCGGTACTGGAGGAGTGGATCGAGGCAGACAGGAAGTCCACGCCGCTGTTCCCGCACGAGTTCATGTATCAGATTCTTCGCAGCGGGAAACTGGAAAACTCCTATCAGATCGATCCGAAGAACAGCTGGATGGTGGCAGCCATGGAAAAGAATCTGCCGATGTTCGTGCCGGGCTGGGAGGATTCGACGCTGGGCAACATGTACGCCGGACACTGCATTACGCAGGATGTGAAGAACGTGCACACGGTGCGCACGGGAATCGAATACATGGCCGCGCTGGCACGCTGGTACACCGAGACGACTGCCGACTCCACCATCGGTTTCTTCCAGGTCGGCGGTGGAATCGCCGGCGATTTTCCAATCTGCGTCGTGCCCATGCTTCATCAGGATCTGCAACGGCAGAACATCCCTCTCTGGGGTTACTTCTGTCAGATCAGTGACTCCACGACGAGCTACGGTTCGTATTCGGGAGCGGTGCCGAACGAAAAAATCACGTGGGGAAAACTGGGAGGCGATACTCCGAAGCACATCATCGAATCGGACGCCGCAATCGTGGTTCCCTTGATGTTCGCCTACATTCTTGGCTGGTGAGCACGGGCCGCGGTTCATTCATGCATCGTTGATCTGCCTGGCCGCGGCGTTTCGATTGCACAACCAGGTGACGGTGAAGTGACCGAAACTTCTCCGTCTTCATTCTCGAGACGCTACGGCGTCTTCATGTTCAGTGCCTCGGCGTTGATGATCATCGCCACCTGCGCCACGATCGTGCGCAGCTCGATTTTCGCGCGCAACCAGGCGGTCATCGCCTCCGGCGCCATCTTCGACCTCTGCGTGACGACCCCGGGGCTCTACTATCTTTTCATCGTCCGTGGCGGGCGAGCTCGTCTCCGCAGCATCTTCCCGGTCGTGCTCGGTTGCCTCGTCGCAGCAAGACTGATTCTTCCCCAGAGCAGTCACGCCATTCTCTCGGACCTGCGTCTTCTCCTTCTTCCGGTCGAGGTTGTTCTCGTAACCGCGGTCGTCGTCCGGGCGCGGAGAGCGATTCGTACCAGCCACCAGCAGAGCGAAGGTCGCGACCCCCCTCGGGCCATTCGGAGTGCGGTCGCAGAGTTGACGGGAGATTTCCGGCGCGCCGGCGACATTCTCGCTTCGGAGATCACCATCGTTTATTACGCGCTACTGGGCTGGCGGGAAAAGCCGCCCGTAGATCGTCCGGATCAATTCACTTCCTACAAGCTCTCCGGATGGGGCACGATATTCGCCGCTCTGGCGCTGATGATCGGAAGCGAGACCATAGGCGTTCATCTGCTCGTACAGTTGTGGAGCCCGACGGCAGCCTGGGTGATTACGGCGCTCGATCTATATACCATTCTCTGGCTCCTCGGCGATTACCAGGGTCTGCGACTGCTGCCCACTGAAGCGGGAGAGACCGTGATCCGTATCCGGCTGGGTTTGCGATGGAGCGTGGACGTTCCGTACGAGGCCATCAAGGCAATAGGAACGGAGGGACCCGCGGCAGATTCCAGGGCTCCCGGCTATCTGAAGCTGGCCATTCTCGACGCGCCACAGTTCGTGATTCACCTCGTCGAGCCTCTTACGGCGAAAGGAATCTTCGGACTGCAGCGATCAGTCCGAGACATTGGCATACTGGTCGACGATCCTTCCGGGTTCCGGCAAACCCTCGAGAAGCGAGGCGTCGTTTTCGGTCATATTTCCCGTGCAGCACGTGCTCAGCAGGCTGACTGAATATGCTGCGCAGGAAAGACTTGCCCGATTCTTGCAGGGCGCAAATACTCGGAGCCAGACCGAATGCTGAAGAGCGACAAGATCGTAGGGCCGCATGCCATGCGGCCGGCATTCTTCAAGAACGGTGCACTCAGTCAACGAATCGACAGCAGGGAAGCTCGGAAATGGTACCGGCCGCACGCCGTGCGGCCCTACAAGCATCTGCAGGGAATGCTGGACGCTGAAATGGAAGGACTCCAGGGAGCAGCGGCATAACCGTGGAAAAGAAAATTCTCGTAGTTGATGACGACCCGGCCATTCGAACGCTCCTCTGCACGGTGCTGAGGCGGCAGGGGCTGCAGGTGGAATCTGCCGTCGATGGCCTCGATGCACTGAAGAAGGTTAGGACGCTCGAGGGTATCGCACTGATTCTGCTGGACGTGATGATGCCCAACCTCGATGGTCCGGGATTCGTGACCGCATTGAGGGAGAGCAACCTGGGCCGGCTGCCCATGATCGTGGTCATTACTGCCGGCCACGAGATCGGGCTCGAAAGACTTGACCGGCAACTGGTCGCCGGTATCCTGAGAAAGCCTTTCGATATTTTCGAAGTGGCCTCGATGGTCAATGAGGCACTTTCCGCGATTCCCGACGATACGCAGGCTGTGCACGAAAACGCCGCTCCAAACGCCGTGCTGCTCACAACCGGTCTACGTCTCTCCATCAGTGCCTCCGAGGAGGAGAGCAACGACCTCGAACAGCCGCAGTCCGATTCGCGGAAACGACACCTCGTCGAATAACAATCGGGCACTCATCGAAGCACCGCCCGACCAGAAAAAAAGGCAGACCTTGCGATCTGCCTTTGCGGAACTTCGATGTTTTAGCTCAGACCACGGTCACATTCGACGCCTGCAGACCCTTCGGGCCGTTCACGACTTCGTACTCGACTTCAGCACCTTCAGCAAGGGAACGGAATCCCTGACTCTGAATTGCGCTGTAGTGGACGAAGACGTCCTCGCCATTGGGGCCGGTAATGAAGCCAAATCCCTTCGCGTCGTTGAACCACTTCACTTTTCCAACTTCTCTCATTTCGAATCTCCTTTACATTTCCCGCTGCGCATCGAGATCTGTCCGCGATGACTTCTGGACTTACGATCGTGGACAGCGCTGCAGATGACGCCGGAAACGTTGCCCACAAAGTCTTAATTCCATTCTCGAACCGTCGCTCCCTCTCGGTCCGCGGCTCTATTTTCCCGGTTCCGATTTTCGTCGATTTCGTAACGCAATCCGATGGCCAGGGCCAGGGTCAGGACTGGTGGCAGAAGCCACCAGACAATTGCCAGAGAGCTGGGCAGCGTTTCTCGAATCCGGAAAAAAGTCATGCCCGTGAACAGTGCAGTGAGCGCGGCGGCCACGATCACTCCGCTGACACTGACCTGCAGCCAGAGGCGAGGGCCCCGCGGCAGTGACCCGGCGGCCCGGCCAAGCCAGACCGCACGCAGGTAACCGACGAATGCGGCCAGAGTAACGAAGAACGGTGCCACAAAAGCCAGAGCGGTAGCATCGTTCGCTCCGCCACCGC
The DNA here is from genome assembly GCA_039931435.1 of Acidobacteriota bacterium. Lineage (GTDB taxonomy): Bacteria > Acidobacteriota > Thermoanaerobaculia > Gp7-AA8 > Gp7-AA8 > JBDTRY01. Next base: position 7,254 of record JBDTRY010000029.1, read on the forward strand.
GGAGAGTCTCCAGCGCCATTGGGAACGGCCAACGCAACGAGAGTATTAACGAGGTAGCGTAGAGAACTGCGCGTATCCATTTCCAGCTCGGGATCATCGATCTGAATACGGATTCTCTCACCGTTGGCCGCTGACGGGCGTGCTTCCCTGGATCAGCCGCGGTTCGTAGCGGTGCTGAAACGGTCCTGGTCTCCTGGCCACCCCAAGCCGGTTCGCCGGGTCGAAGCTCCCGGCAGGAGGTTGAATCGCTTCGCCAAAATGCATACCCTCTGGAGAGCATGAGCACGGATAGGCGACGAGTTCAGCGTATCCGACTCGAACAGCCGCTGCGCGGCCACCTTTCGGGAATGAGAGTATCGGTTCTGGACGTCAGCACCACCGGCGCCCGCATCGAGCACAGTTTCCCGCTTTCGACCGACCGCACGCTTCGCCTGCACTTCATCTGGCAGGATCAGGACGTCACTCTGGAATGCCACGTCACGCGGTGTACGACCGAGCAGGCCAGAGGGACACTTCGCGTCTACAACTCCGGGTTGGACTTTGTCGAGGGAGCGGGCGGATCGAAACGGATTCTCGTGGGAATGATTACCGATTTCGTGACGCGCGATCTCGACCGATTGAAGCATCCCTCGCCGTCTGCGAGCTGAACGGGCTCAGACCGAACGCACTTGCTGCCGCGCAGCCGCCAGCATTTCCGCGTGATCAAAGGCCAGTTCGGGAGGATGGTCAGCCGGGAACCACGCCGCGTTTTCGGCGTCGTCGCCACTCATGACCATCTGCTCGCTGCCGGTCACGCCGAAATACGCCACGCTGATCGTTCGTCCGCGGGGATCGCGGCCGGGAGCGCCGAACGCTCCGAGCTGGCGCAGCCCCACTGCCTTCAGTCCCGTTTCCTCTTCCAGCTCCCTCACGGCGGCAAGCTCGAGCGGCTCGTCGATTTCAACGAACCCACCAGGAAAGGCCCACGTTCCGCAAAACGGTTCATTCTTTCTCCGTATCAGAAGAATTTCCAGATCCCGGCCTTCGCCTCGGAAGACCACAATGTCCACGGTCACCGCCGGCCGGGGGTATTCATAACAGAAGGCTCCTTCAGGGCTCATCGGGAAAACCTCCGCAGGCCTGCTTTTCCGTAGCGTGGCCGGTAAGCAATGGCGTCGGCGCCCCTGGCGCCGCGCTAAGATGATCGTTTCCGGATGATACGACGGCGTAGCGGGCTCGTGCCCTTGTCGTTCGCCGGACGACGAGGATCAAACTGACTTCCCTCTTTGACTCCAGCACCTACTCGGTAACGACCTACGCCGTGCTCGATCTGCTGGTCGGCTGCGGCTCGGCGGTAATCGGGCTGGGCGCGTACGCGCACGAGCGGCGGCCTGTGGCTCGAGCCTTTCTGATCTTCACCTCGAGCATCGCCGTATGGCTCCTTTCCTTCGGTCTGATGTTCGCCTCGATCGATCAACAAGCGGCGCTGGTCTGGGCACATTGCGGCTATCTCGGCATTCCGCTCATTCCCGCGGCTGCCTTTCATTTTGTTGTTCAGCTCCTTCGCAAACGGGATCGGAAGCATCGCGCCATACCGGTCCTGTGGACAATCTCGACGCTACTTGCGGTGCTTGGTGCCGGCACCGAGCTGGTCGTTTCCGGTGTCAGGCAATACTGGTGGGGCTGGTATCCACAGCTCGGTTGGCTGGGAGCGGTGACCATTGTCTATATCGCTGCAGTCATCGGCTACGTCCTTTTCATGTTCTTCAACGCGCTACCGGACGAGCAGTCCAATACGCAACACCGTCGTATCGAGCTGTTCGCCGTGGCCCACGTCATCGGATCGTTCGCACTGCTCGATTCGATCGCCTCCTTCGGAGTTCCTCTGTACCCGTCCGGAGTGATCGGAGTCTTCGGATACATGTTCTTCGCTCTGGTGATCATCAGCCGGTATGGACTCGCTGACCGCCGCACCGACTTTTCGCCGAGCCAGATTCTGGACACGATGGTGGACAGCGTCATTGTGGTCGACCTGGATGGGTGCATCCGGGCCATCAATCAGGGGACCACGAACCTGTTCGGGTTTCGGCCTGGTGAGTTGATCGGCAAAGGCATGGGAACGCTGATCGAGTCGCCGATGAACGTCGGCCGCGCTTCGGACACGCTCATTCGAGGGGGCAAAATACGCAACCGGGCCATGATCTGGCGCGACAGCGAAGGGGCTCTGGTGGAAGTGGCTGTGTCAGGGGCCGCACTGCGGAACGACGACGGCGCGCCCTCCGGCATCGTCTACACAGCCATCGACATCAGGGATCGGGAACAGGCCGATCAGATCCAGTACCAGGCCTATCACGATGCCTTGACCGGACTGCCCAATCGCATGGAGCTGAAAAACCAGCTGGCTCTGGAGATCGAAAGTGCCACGCTGGACAGGTCGATGGTGGCCGTACTCCTTCTCGATCTGGACGGATTCAAACTGGTCAACGAGACGCTCGGGCACTCGGTCGGCGACGAGCTTCTGCAGTCCGTGGCCTTCCGCATCCGCGCTTCACTGCGGGAGAACGACCTGCTGGCCAGGCTGGGGGGTGATGAATTTGCGGTACTCATCCGTGCTCGCCGCCGGGAAGACGTCGAGGCCATCGCCGAAAAAATACGGGTGGGCGTGGCCCGTCCGTTCTCTCTTGCCCAGCAGTCCCTTTACCTGACGGTGAGCATCGGTGTCGCTCTCTATCCGGAGGATGGAATCGGCGCGGAGTCGCTGCTCAAGAACGCCGACAACGCCATGTATCACGCCAAGGATCTGGGCCGGAACAACATTCAGTTCTGCGCACCGACGATCGCCGTCCGCTCGCGCGAACGGCTGGTGGTAGAGCACGGTCTTCGCAGGGCGATCGACCGGGGCGAGTTCGTTCTCCATTACCAGCCACTGATCTCGCTGTCGACGCGACAGGTGGCCGGCGTGGAAGCACTCCTGCGCTGGCAGCACCCTGACCGCGGTCTTATTTCTCCCGGTGTGTTCATCGCCATTGCCGAAGAGACGGGACTGATCGTTCCCATCGGACAGTGGGTCGTCCGCCAGGCATGCCAGGACGCGCATCTGCTTCAGGAGTCGTTCGAGGGACTGCGTCTCGGGATCAACCTCTCAGCCCGGCAGTTCCGCGAACACGACCTGATGGCCGCCGTCCGCGAGATTCTCGAGGAAACAGAAGTGTCTCCGCAGCACGTCCAGTTCGAGATCACGGAGAGTGTGGCCATGCGCCACGCGGACATCACCGTGGAGATTCTGCGTGAGATCAAGGACATGGGCATGAAGATCGCCATCGACGACTTTGGCACCGGTTATTCGTCGCTCAGCTACCTGAAGCGCTTTCCGATCGACACGCTCAAACTCGATCAATCCTTCGTGGCCGGCATCGGTTCGGATGAGGGAGACGAAGCGATCGTTTCCGCTGTTCTGGCCATGTCCCGAGCCCTGAATCTCAAGGTCGTGGCCGAGGGAGTGGAAACCGGGGAACAGCTGGCCTTCCTGGAGAAGCATCGCTGCGACGAGATTCAGGGATACCTCGTCAGCAGGCCATTGCCCATCGAAGCTGCCGCAGAGTTCCTGCGCACCTACAGCGCTTCGAAGCTGGACGAGGCCATCCCTGCCGGCGCGGCCACAAATCCTGCAGCGATCAAATCCTGAGGCCAGAACAAACGCGGAGACCCTCTCAACGGCGCGCTTTTGTCAGGTCGATATCCCGCTTCGCATAGCCTCGCAACGCAAAATCATAAACGCGGTTCGGAAAGTGCCTCAGCGCCACCATCAACATCGCCGTCGGTAGTGGGAAGTTGATTTCCGAGTCCCCTCGTTCCAGCCGGCTTGTGATGATGCGCGCCGCTTTGTCCACGCTCATGAGGAAGAGCATCCTGAAACGATTCCTTGCCGTCATCGGAGTCTCGATGAAGCCGGGATTCACCACCACCACCCGCACTCCGGTTGGCGAGAGCTCGACACGCGTTGCCTCGAGGAAGGCCTGCATGGCGGCCTTGCTCGCCGAATAGATCGAAGAACCGGGAAGGCCACGTTTCCCCGCCAGCGATGCCACGCCCACGAAGGTTCCCGAGCGGCGGGCGAGCATGTCCGGAATCACGGCGTCGAACAGGGTCAGGGTTCCGTAAAAATTGGTACGCATGATCCGATCGGCATCCTCGAGGACGAATCGCTTCGCCGGCGTTGGGAATCCCAGTCCGGCGTTGGCGATGACCAGATCGATCTGCCCCCACGCTGCCTTCGTTTTCTCGACAGCGGCATGTACCTGCTCGGACGAAGTGACATCACATGGCAAGCACAGCGCCTCCACGCCATCAGCCTGCAGTTCACGGACCCGGGACGCGAGCTCGTCCGCGCGACGGGCCAGCAAAGCCACCCGATAGCCACTTCTGCCCAGTTCCCGAGCGAGGGCCGGTCCGATTCCGCTCGATCCTCCGGTAATGATCGCCGCCCGCTTCGCGTCAGTCATAGCTGCGGATTATAGGGGACCGCTACCGATCAACTTCCAACGCCTGCGTTTTCGCTCCGAGCGGATTCCAACGGAGATTCCAACGGAGCCGCATACGGCAACGACCTAACTTCACGGCGAAAGGAGAAGTCATGACGAACACTCCCATTCCTACGGCGCGATTCCTTCTCATGGTTTCGATTGTTGCCTCCGTGGTGGGGCTCACATCCAACGCGGACCTCCGGGCGGCCTCAAGCGGGCCACTCGATGGGCGCACCTTCATCGGCGAGAGCGGACCGGCCGGCAAGCAGGGTGACACGAAGGAAACGATCGTTTTCCGGGATGGACGGTTCCGCTCACTGGCCTGCGACCCGTATGGCTTCGGCGATGCCTTCTACACGGCCACCGCCGAAGCCGACGGTTCGATCCGCTTCGAAGCGGAGACAGCGAGCAAGCGTCAGGGAACCATGCACTGGGAGGGCGTCATCCGAGGGGATCAACTCGACGGCACGCTCGTCTGGAAACCGCGGAACAACATTGCGAAGAATTACTGGGTGCGGGCCAGCCAAAAACAGCAACGTTCAAATTGACGTTTCGAAAAACAGAAACAGGAGGAATCATGGCAATCGATCAGAAAAAACTCGATGATTTCATGGGCAGAGCGGTGATGGACATAGGCGCCACCCTCAACACGGGGCTGGTGGTGATGGGAGACAAACTCGGACTGTACAAGGCCATGGCCGGAGCGGGGCCGCTGAGCGCGGCGGAGCTGTCAGCGAAAAGCGGCGTTGCCGAGCGTTACCTCCGGGAATGGCTCGCGGCGCAGGCAGCGGGAGGATATGTCGAGTACGTCTCTGACACTGGACGATACGTCCTTCCCGAGGAGCAGGCATTCGCGCTGGCAGACGAAGACAGCCCCGCCTACCTTCCCGGTGGATTCGGATTGGCCACGGCCGTCTTGCGCGACGAACCGAAGGTGACCGAGGCTTTCCGCACGGGGAAGGGACTCGGTTGGCACGAGCACGACCCCGGCCTCTTCGTGGGGACGGAGAGATTTTTCCGCCCGAACTACATCGGCAATCTTGTCAGCTCCTGGATTCCGTCTCTGGAGGGTGTCGAGTCGAAACTGCGCAGCGGGGCATCGGTGGCTGATATCGGATGCGGCCATGGTGCCTCCACGATCATTCTCGCGCTGGCCTATCCGAACTCCCGATTCCACGGGTTCGACTATCACGACGCCTCCATCGCCGCGGCGCGCAAGGCGGCCGAGAAGGCCGGCGTCAGCGATCGCGTGTCCTTCGACGTGGCAGCAGCGCAGAGCTACGGAGGCAGGAACTTCGACCTCGTCTGTTTTTTCGACTGCCTCCACGACATGGGGGATCCCGAGGGCGCTGCCCGTCATGTACTTCAGTCCCTAACGCCGGATGGAACCTGGATGATCGTCGAGCCGTTCGCTGCTGACCGGCTCGAAGACAACTTCAACCCCGTAGGGCGCGTCTACTACGCGGCCTCGACGATGATCTGCGTACCGGCTTCAATCGCTCAGGACGGTCAGGCAGCGCTCGGAGCGCAAGCCGGCGAAGCGAAAATACGAACCGTCGTTCAGAACGCGGGCTTCACCCGCTTTCGGCGAGCCACCGAAACGGCGCTCAACCTTGTTTTCGAGGCTCGGCCCTGATGATCCTCTCCGCGGAGCAGGGTGGCAGGGGGTGCTCCACGCCACCTTCGCTCCGACGGGTCCACATCAAGGTAAACTCTGTTTCACACCCGGAAGGTACGTTGTGAGTCAGCCCTCCATCGCAGTCCGTCTCGTCGGTGAAGTGCAGGTTTTTCATGATGAGAAACCGGTGACACTTCCTCGTTCGAAGAAGACCCGCGCGCTGCTGGGCTATCTGGTCGCTACGGCGCGGTCCCATACGCGTCAGCGCCTCTGCGAACTTCTCTGGGACGGTCCCAGTGACCCCCGCGCCGCCCTGCGCTGGAGCCTGACCAAGCTGCGCCCGATCCTCGGCGAGCGCGGGCTGGTCACCGACCGTGATCACGTCAGCTACGTATCCGGCGAAGCGAACGTCGATGTTCACAGCATCGGCATGAAAGAGGATCCGGCACACACTCCGACGGAAACACTGCAGGCATTGCACGAGAGCTTTCGTGGCGAATTCCTGGATGGACTGGATCTGCCGTCGTCATTCCGCTATCAGCAATGGCTGGTCGCTCAGCGCGAAGAGCTGCGTTCCATGCGCGTACACATCATTCAGGAGCTCATTTCGAGGTTCTCCGAGCATCCCGAAACCGCCCTTCGTTATGCCCGTGAGCTCGTTCTTCTCGACCCCATGGCAGAAGAAGCGCACGCCGTTGTCATGCGCGTCCTCGGATCGCTGGGAAGAACTGAGGAAGCCCTGCAGCAGTACGAAAGCTGCAGGAACATTCTGAAAGCGGAACTTCAAAGAACTCCCGGCGAAGAAACGGAACGGATTCGCCGGAGCATTTTTCCGACCCCCCTCAAGCCTGCCTCCTCCCGGGTCGCCGGTACGCTCCATGGGCCGGCTCCGCTCGTTGGACGGATTCCCGAAACGCTCGAGCTGGCTTCGTGGGTAGAGCCTGGCGCTGGCGGTCGTTCAGAGGAGCTTATCTTCATCACGGGGGAACCGGGAATCGGAAAGACCAGACTGCTTGCCGAATTAGCCTTGATGGTCCAGGCTCGCGGCGGCAGGATTCTCACCGGTCGCGCCTTCGAAGCGGAGATGATCCGACCCTATGGTCCCTGGATTGACGCCTTGCGATCCATCGGAAGGGATGAAGTCCCCGCGGCAATCAGGCCCGATCTGCGAAGGCTCCTCCCCGAGCTCGACGGTCCGGCATCGGATCATCCGGATCGCAACCAGCTTTTCGATGCCGTCTCCGGCCTGCTCGGCAGCGCCGCGGAACGATCGCTGACGCTGCTCGTGCTCGACGATCTTCAGTGGTTCGATGAAGCATCGGCTGCCCTCCTGCATTTTGTGGCGCGGGATGCGAAACGAGGAAAGCTCCTCATCGCCTGTAGTGCCCGCTCCGCCGAGTTATCCGAAAACTCGATGGCTTCGACTGTCGTGCATGCACTCAACCGGGAAAATCGGGTTCTGTGGTTACGTCTCCTTCCTCTGACACTCGACGAAGTGCGGATGCTCGTGGCTGATCTCGGGAAAGCGATTCCTGCAGAACGTGTTTACGAAGACAGCCAGGGCAATCCTCTTTTCGCTTTGGAGGTCTCCGCGGCTCTGCTTCGAGGAAGTGATTCCCTCGATGGATCACTGGAGAGTTTCCTTACCGAGCGTCTCCGCCGGCTGGGACCCCAGGCCAGGGAGGTCACACCGTGGGCCGCCGCTCTCGGCCGGAACTTCGATCCGGAGATTCTCAGCCTGGCTGCCGGCATTTCACCGGCGATTCTCATCAGCGGTCTCGAAGAGCTGGAGCGCCACGAAGTGATCCGAGCCGGATCCAGCGGGAGTGGAGGCTACGACTTCGTCCACGATGTCATGCGACAGGCCGCGTACCGGCAGATGACCGAACCTGTCCGCCGGTTACTTCACTTGAATATCGCCAGAGCGCTTGCCAGAGTTGACGATCCTGTCAGTGCCCTCGCCGGAGAAATTGCACATCACGCCGCGCTGGGAGGGGACAGCCTTCTGGCCGCGAATGCATACGTCGAGGCCGGTGAGCGATGCTTGCGCATCTTCGCGGGAGCTGAGGCTGCGGAACTGGTGCAACGAGGCCTGGAACATGCCCTGAGGCTCTCGTCCGCGAACAGAATCTCACTCGAATTGAAGCTTCATCACATCTACGTTCTCGCTGGCGTCGTCATCAGGGATTCCGAAAAGCTCAATCGGGATCTGATGCGGCTGACCCTGGAGGCCGAAAGCGAGGGGCTGGGTGCTGAGGTCGTCCGGGGCTATCACATTCTCGGCGTCTTCCATGAAAGAGAAGGGAACTTCGAGCAGGCAGCGCAGTTCATCATGAAGGCTGCCGACGCCAGCCGCGATGGGGATGCTGTCAGCGCGGTCCGTCAGCTCGCAAATGCCGGCCGCTGTCTGGCACTGCTGGGCCGCGACATTCCACGCGCCTCGGCGCTTCTCACGGAAGCAAAACAGAAGGCGGAAGCGATCCGTTTCCAGGATCCGGAGATTCCCCTCGGTATCGGTCTCGTTCAGTTTCACTTCGGGCAGTACTCCGAGGCCACAGCATCTCTGGAAGAAGCCCTGCACCTCGCTCGCGAGCGCCAGGACACATGGAGAGGATGCATCTGCCTGATCCGCCTGGTCATGATCGAACTCGAACAGGGGCGGCCCGAAGAAGCCCTTGACCGGTGTCGGGTCCTGCATCCGCTGGCCGCGAAAATGGGCGAAGGGAGTGAAGGGCCATTCGCCCAGGCTCTCGAAGCTGTATCCGAGCTGCTCTGTGGCATTGATGGCGCGGCGGGCAGAGTTGAATCCGCGCTCTCCACACTTCGCTCGATCGATACCAAGGGCGATCTTGCTTACGTTCTCATCCTCCTTGCCGAGGCGGATCTCGCCGGCGAAAGACCACAACAGGCACATGCCCGTGCAGAGGAAGCTGTGCGGCTGGCCACGGCAGTCGGACGTCGAAGCGACTTCGCCATCGCCGTGGCCACGGTCGCTCGCGCTTCAGCAGCATGCGGCGATTCAGAAGGCGCGCGCTGCGCTTTGAAGACCGTCATGTCCGATCTGTCGGATGCGACCTACCTCAGTAAGAGAGCACGCGAATCAATTACTCGCTCCGCATCCGCCGTCGGAATCAGAGTCCCTTCGGGCCCGACAGTCGACGCGTCGCATTGATGAAAGGAAAAGGAGACATCATGGCCAACCTCATCGTCGAGACCTCGTATTCACAGCCACTGGACGACGCAACTCACGACCGCCTCGCCGCACAACTCGACCCCTGCCTGGAGGCTTACGGTGCCCGCTGGCTGCGGAGTTATCTTTCCACCGACCGCTTGCGCATGGTGTGCGAGTTCGAGGCGCCGGACGCTGAGATGGTGCGCATGTCCTATCGTTCGGCCGGTATCGATTTCGAGCGGGTGTGGACGGCCGAGGTCTACGCCAGATCCGCCTGAGGTCTGCCGGGCAGCTCGGCCGAAGCGTACGGCTCGATCAGTGGCGTTTCTTCAGCGAGAGTGTCAGTTCGAACTCGGCTACGGGTTCCCCCTCCGACCGGGAGGGAACGGTTGCAGTGACGTGCACGGTAGCGTTTTGACGCTCGCCCGTGCGGATCGCCTCCCGTACGAGATTGGCGATCGATGCTCCGTCCGCGCAGGTGAAGTGCACATCGCCCTCGGCCCTCTTCAGAAAGCGGGCATTGAAGTCCTTGAAGATCAGCGAAACTCGTTCGCCGGATGCCTCAATGAGTTGCATGGCCAGTAGTCCCCCTGCGCAGTCGGCACCAGCGCAGAGAACTCCGAAGTACATCGATTGGAGATGATTGCGCGTGCGGCGGCTGAGTGGAATTCGAACTACCACTTTTTCCTCCGTTCGCTCCACGACGCTGGGACGAACAAACCAGAGCAACCTCACGTTCGCCAACGACCAGAGCCGGAGGAAAACGGTCTCCTGCCATCGTCTGGGAACGACTGCCCGGATCAGTGTGGTCAGCGGCATGGGGTCGATGATTGTCTCAGGGTTTCCGTCGAGATCGGCAGGAAGAATCTCCACCGAGTCACCGAGGGACGATTCAAGCGACATTGCCGGTGACGAATGCCAGGTTTGCGCGGCCCCATCGCAGCGGCGATAATCACAAGGCATGGAAGATCTGCGCGTCCCGACCGTCAAGCTCGATTGCCAGATTCTCTACGGACAGGGACAGGAGATGAGCGGCTGGATTTTTCTTCCGGCGTCCTCCCACGCCAATCAGGCGCCGCCGCGGGCCGAAGACTGGTTCAATGAACCATCCTTGTTCTTCGCCTTCATCCCGCAAAACCGGACGCGAGCGGTTCTGCTCAGCAAGGAACATGTACAGCATGTGCGCATTCCGGTCACCTCCGATGCCGGCACGATCTGGACGGAAAATCCGGTCGTTCGGCGGGCCTATGTAGAGTGCGAGGGATTCAAGATTGAGGGTGACGTTGCCTTCGCCCTTCCGGAAAACCAGAGCCGCCTGATCGATTTTCTCAATGCCGCGGGCCGTTTCGTGGGAGTCTGGCAGGAAGACTCGCTGCATCTCATCCGCAGAGACGCCATCGTCAAAGTATACGAGCCCGAGGAGGCCTGAACGTGTCGCTTGAAACATTGCTGAGGCAGTCGGCGAAGGTGGGCGCCACGCAGCTTCGGCTCATTCCAGGCCGCCGGCTGCTGGTGTCCACTCCGAACGGCGGGGAACGGGAGGTTCAGGGCCCGGAACAGACTCGCGACACGATTCAGCAATTGCTCGCACCGATCCTCTCAGCGCAGGTTCGGGAGAGTCTCTCCTCCGGTCACGCGGAGTGGACCGTGCGGCTCCCGGACCTTGGTGCCATTCGCGTGAACGCTGATGCCACGCCGCTAGGGATCGTAGCGATCCTTCATTTGAACGACGGGGATTCAGACTCCTCGCCGGCAGGCAGCCCTGCCTCGGCACCGAAGCAGGAACGGCCCGCTGCACCTCTGCCCCGTTCCGCGGCCGCTGCTGTCCAGATCCGTCGCCCGTCCGCCGGCGCCGGAACCACCGGCGAGATGGATGCGCTGTTCAAAAACATGTACGAGATGGGCGCATCGGATCTTCACATCTCCGTCGACGCCGTTCCTCTGGTTCGCCATGACGGCGAGATAAAGCCTCTGCCCGGCTACGAAGTGCTTTCCGCTGATGACACCAGGCGGATTCTCTGGCCGATCGCTCCCGAACGCAATCGAGTGGAATTCGACCGTCGGCACGACACCGATTTCGCGTACTCAATTGAAGGTCTGGCGCGGTTCCGCTGCAATTTCTTCATGGACCGCAAAGGCATCGGCGGAGTCTTTCGGGTCATTCCCAGCAAGATCATGACGGCCGAGGAGATGGGGCTCTCGAAAGAGATCATGCAACTTTGTCACCTGTCCAAGGGTCTGGTGCTGGTCACGGGGCCGACGGGATCGGGAAAGTCCACGACACTCTGCGCCCTGATCGATTACATCAACCGCACCCGGACCGATCACATCATCACCATCGAAGATCCCATCGAATTCGTTCACGAAAACAAGAAATGCCTGATCAACCAGCGCCAGGTGGGAGAGCATACCGACTCATTCAAGGATGCCTTGAGGGCCGCGCTTCGCGAGGACCCTGACATCGTCCTCGTCGGAGAGATGCGCGACCTGGAAACGGTGGCCATCGCCATCGAGACCGCTGAGACCGGCCATCTCGTCTTCGGCACGCTGCACACGTCCTCCGCGGCATCCACCGTGGATCGAATCATCGACCAGTTCCCAGCGGATCAGCAGGATCAGATCCGGGTGATGCTCGCCGAAAGCCTGAAGGGCGTCATCAGTCAGATGCTATGCAAGCGCATCGGGGGGGGCCGCGTTCCAGCCCTGGAGGTGATGTTCGGGATTCCCTCGATCGCCAATCTGATCCGCGAATCGAAAATCTTTCAGATCCCCTCGATCATGCAGACGGGCAGAAAATACGGGATGTCGCTGATGAACGACAGTTTCGTCGATCTGGTAAAGCGCAACGTCGTGGAGCCGCAGGAAGCGTACGCCAAGGCGGTGGATAAGACCGCGCTGCTGGCCATGTTTCGCCGGAACAACCTCGACGTTTCGTGGGCACCGGCGGATGTGAACGCGCCGGCTGCGACCTGACTCCAGGCGGCGGCCGGGAGAATGACACTACTACACGTTCGTGGTTCGCGTTCCTCCGTTTGATTAAAAAGGTCGCGCGAACTGTCATCCTGAAGCGTCGAGCGAAGGATCTCTTCCTACCTTCCCGGTTGCTCAAACGAAGGACCCCCGAACATTTGAATGTTCGGCCGCCTCAACCGGCTTGTGTTATCAAACTCGCGGAAAGATTCACCTCAGCTTCGGCAAGCGCACGCCCTGTTCGAGAGCCGGACGAAACAAGTCGCCTTTTTTTGCCAGGCGGTCAGGCATCGTGCGCAAATTGAACTTTGCCGGATCGAGCTTCTTCGTCACCTCACTCCACTCAAGAGGAGCCGAAACCGGCGCTCCGTCGATGGCGCGCAGGGAATACGGAGCGACAATCGTTTTTCCGTAGCCGTTCTGAAGGCAGTCCAGGTAGAGCCGTCCTCGGCGTTGATTGAGCGGCCGTGCCGTCGTCATGAAATCGAGCTTCGCCGCCACAGAATCGCTTACACGGCAGGCGAAGTCCGCAGCATCTTCGTGACTGTAGCCCGGACGGAGAGGTATCAGAATGTGAATGCCGCGTTTCCCGGAGGTCTTCGGCACGCTGGGCAGCTCCAACTGCTCCAGCAGCCGGCGCATGACCAGCGCCGCCTCGATGGCCTGTTCGATACCCTTCCCCTTCGCCGGATCGAGATCGAACACGAACCAGTCGGGCCACTCCAGCGTCGGGGTGTGCGAGGACCACATGTGCACGGTCAGGGCGGATCGCTGCGCCAGCCAGCGAAGCGTCTCTTTTCGATCGACGACCAGATGGCTCACCGTTTTCGAGGTCGTGCGAGTCGGCGTGTCGACGATGGTCATCCACGGCTGGGCATCGCGACCGATGTCCTGATGAAACCACGAAGGCCGATCGATGCCCTGGTTCCAGTGCTCGAGCGCCAGCGGCCGGCCGGACAAGGCTTCGATCATCGGCAATGACACGGCTTCGTAGTAGCCGGCCACGTCCTGCTTGGTGATTCCGTCGCGCGGATAAAGGATCCGCTCGGGACTGGTCAGCACGATTTCGGGAATGGATTTGCTCTTTACGGTTCTGGCACTACCCGTCGCGGCGGCCGTTTTTGCCGGGCGCTCCTTCGTGGAACGGGGTGCCGGAGAGGAGGTCTTTGTGCCCGAGGCCTGCTTCAACTTTTTCGTCTTCTCGATCTGTGCCGGCATCTCTCGGATGCACTCCTCTGGCGATTTGTCGGGACGAAGTCCGAGAAAGGACGGGTGCCGGAGCTTGCCTTCCGAGGTCCATTCCGTAAAGCGAACCTGGGCCACGAGGCGGGGCCTGACCCATGTGGCTTGTTTCATTCGTGGCGCGTCCGCGATGGCCGTGCGCTCGACGGCATCGGAGGCCAGGACACGTTTCAGATCGACACGCTGTTTGGCTGAGTAGCCCGTACCCACTTTGCCGGCGTAGTGCATGGCGCCGTTCTGCATGACACCTGCGAGGAGCGCTCCGATCTGTTTTTCATCGTTGGAGCTGAGCGTGAATCCGACCACGGCCACTTCCTGTTCATGATGTGCCTTCATTTTCAGCCACGCTTTGGATCGCTTCGCCTCATAGAGAGACCCGCGTCGTTTTGCGATCAGACCCTCGTGGCCTGCGAGGGATACAGCCTCCATCATCTGCCTGGCCGAGCCCGTGAATTGTTCGGAGAGGCGTATGCCCTTCGGCGGTCGAGTGAGGAGCTTCTCCAGGAGCTGGCGGCGTTCCTCGACTTTGCGCCGGCGAAGATCGGTTCCGTTCAGCCAGAGCAGATCGAACACGAAGTAGACGCTGTTCTCCATCTCGCCCCGCTGAAGCAACTCAAAGCGGGAGGCCCCTGTCGAATCCAGGGCAACGATCTCCCCGTCCAGCACGGCCTCGTCCACTTTCAACTTTCCGACAGCCTCGGCGACAAACGGAAATCGCCCGGAAAGATCGAGCTGATTGCGGCTCCACACCGCGACCGAGCCATCGACGATGGCGCTCACGGCACGGAAGCCGTCGTATTTCAACTCGAAGACGTAGTCTCCCTCGTTCGGCGGCACTCCTTCGACGAGCGTTGCCAGCATAGGAGGAAAAAGTCTTTGCAGCAGCCGCTCGGGCTGCCCGGCGGACGCGGCCAGCGGGCGCTTCGCTCTCGAGGAACTCACGACGCGAATGATCTCACGAACCGTCTTCGAAGATTCCGCGCAAGATCCCGTTACGAATTCGCTGCGAAGTCCCGATGGCCCGATCAGCTTCGACGGTCTGAGCCCGAATATCCGAAGCGCAGCTTCTCGAAATCCACCTTCACCGGAGTGGTTCCCCAGATTTCGCTGGCGTACTGGCTGACGGTGCGATCACCGGAGAACTTGCCCATGTGTGCCACATTGGCGATGGACATCCTCGTCCAACGCTCGCGGTCGAGATAAACACGCTCCACCTCGGACTGCGTCGTCTCGTAGAGGGCGAAATCGGCACAGTGGAAATAGCGATCGTTCGTCTCCAGCATTTCCGCGATCGGAGCGAACAGAGAGGAGTCGCCGAAGGTATTCCCCGAAATCGTGGCCAGGATCCGTGTCAGCTCATCGCTGCGCTCGATCCAGGCTGAGGGATTGTAGCCGCCAGCGCGTAATCCGGCGATCTCTTCCACGGTGTGCCCGAATATGAAAAGATTCTCAGCTCCAACTTCTGCGCGGATCTCCACATTCGCGCCATCCAGCGTACCCACCGTCAAGGCTCCATTCAACGCCGCCTTCATGTTCCCGGTGCCGGACGCTTCGGTACCAGCCGTGGAAATCTGCTCGGAGATCTCGCAGGCGGGAAAGATCATCTCTGCAGCGGTGACTCCGTAGTTCGGTACAAAGACCACTTTCAAGTGTTCCCGGGAGGCCGGGTCGCTGTTCACCGTCTCCGCCACCGAGTTGATGAGCTTGATGATCAACTTGGCCATGAAGTAACTGGGCGCAGCCTTGCCGGCGAAGAGCACCGTTCGCGGCACAGAAGGCAGAATCCCTTCGCGAATCTTCAGGTATGCGCCGATGGTGCGCATGATGTTCAGGAGCTGGCGCTTGTACTCGTGAATCCTCTTCACCTGACAGTCGAGGACGGAGTCCGGATCGAATCCGAAGTTGTGATGGCGCTGCGTCCAGCCCGCCAGAGCGACTTTGTTCTCGCGCTTCACCGCGGTCCACCGGCGCCGAAACTCGCGGTCGTCGGCGAACCGGGCCAGTCCGCGCAACTCGTCGAGATCTTTTGTCCAGGCGTCTCCGATAGCCTCGCAGATCAATTGCGACAGGGCAGGGTTGCAGAGCATCAGCCAGCGCCGCGGAGCGATGCCATTGGTCTTGTTGTTGAAGCGTTGCGGAAACATATCGAAGAAGTCGGGGAAAATCTCATGCTTGACGATCTCGGTGTGCAACTCCGCCACGCCGTTTACGGACTTGCTCCCGACGATGGCCAGATTGGCCATATTCACGGAGCCCGAGAGAGGATTGAGTATGGCCATTCGCTCCACCTTCTCCGGCTCCTCCGGGTAGCGCAGAGAGACCTCATTTCGAAATCGCCGGTCGATCTCCGTGACGATCTGCAGATGCCGGGGCAGGAGCCGCCCGAACAGTTCCGTGGACCAGCGTTCCAGTGCCTCGGGCAGAACGGTGTGGTTGGTATAGGCGAACACCTTCTGCGTTACGGACCAGGCGTCTTCCCACTCCACCTTTTCCTGATCGATGAGAATGCGCATCAACTCCGGGATGGCCACCGTGGGATGCGTGTCGTTGAGCTGGATGGCCACGCTGTCCGGAAGCCGGTCCCAGGGGGCGTCCTTTTTCTTGAAACGGCGGATCACATCCTGGAGCGTAGCCGAAACGAAAAAGTACTGCTGCTTGAGCCGCAGTTCCTTTCCTGCGTACTGATCGTCCGGGGGGTAAAGAACCTTGGAGATATTCTCGGTCTGGTTTTTCTGTTCCACGGCACGAACGTAGTCGCCTGCATTGAAGTGAGCCAGATCGAACTCACGGCTGGACTTCGCCGCCCACAGACGCAATGAGTTGACCGTGTCGTTGCGGAATCCGACGACCGGCATGTCGTAGGCCATGGCGTAGATGTCTTCAGTCTCGACCCAGTCCCAACGGGCGACGCCCTCGGCATCGATCGATGTCGAAGCGCGGCCGTAGAATTTGATCGGAAAGAGCGCATCGGGCCGCGGAATCTCCCAGGGGTTTCCGTAACGGAGCCAGTTGTCCGGCTGCTCGACCTGAAATCCATCTTCGATCTGCTGGCGGAAGATGCCGTACTCGTAACGAATCCCGTAACCGTAAAGGGGGAGACTCAGTGTAGCGGCGGAATCGAGAAAGCAGGCGGCCAACCGTCCCAGACCTCCGTTGCCCAGCGCGGCGTCCGGCTCCTGCTCTTCAAGCTCGCCGATGCGGTAGCCAAGCTCGCTCATGGCCTGGTCCGCGGCTTTGTAGGCCCCGAGGTTGATGAGGTTGTTCAGGAGAGAGCGGCCGATGAGAAACTCGAGCGAGAGGTAGTACACACGCTTGGCGTCGCTGAGATAGTAGGCGTTCTGAGTCTCGAACCAGCGCTCCATCAGTCGATCACGGACCGTGAAAGCCAGACCCTGATATATGTCGACTTCGGTGGCCGTGTACTGATCTTTTGCGATCGAATACATCATGCGGTGGGCGAACGTGTCGATCAGACCCGAGGCATTCAACTGCCCGGGGCGGGGTTTCGGAATTCGCCGAAGGCGTTTGCCGGATTCCGGACCGTCTTCGGAGGGACTGTCTGTCACGCGGACATTCTACCCTTGCCGTTCCGGGAGGCTGAACCAGGGTGAAGAAACAATGAGCGCCGTCATCCCGAACGGAGAGCGAGGGACCCCAGTGGACGGGGGGCACGATCCCTGGGGTGCTTACCACCCGCCCCTCTGGGATTCCTCGCTCACGCTCGGAATGACGCGTTTGCGAAGCATCGCTTGTTGAATCTCCAGAGCCGACCTCACAGGACGCCATGTGAGTTTCTTACAAGCCAGGGCACAACGCGGGCGCTGAACCAGGTGAAGAAACTCTATGCCGGCTGTCATCCTGAGCGTCGAGCGAAGGATCTCTTCCACCTTCCCGGTTGCCAGCCCGCTCCTCGTTGAAGAGATCCTTCGCTCGCTGCGCCCTCAGGATGACAAGCGCCCCATGTGAGTTTCTTACAAGCAAGGAAATGGCGCAGGCGCTGGTGTCGCAGAAATGACCTGACATGATCGGAGCGTTTCAGTTCCCCGTGATTCCCGCGATCCGCTGATACCGCCCGTAAAACGAATTTCCCGATCCCGCAAGCTCCCGCAACGGGCTACTGGGTGTGAATCGGGGCCCGATCCGCGCCGCCAGTTCCTCGAGGCGTACCACGATCGCCGGCAGGCCAACCTTATCGGCATAACGAAGGAGACCTCCGCGGAACGGCGGGAACCCCGTTCCCATGATCATGGCCAGGTCCAACTCCTCCGCCGATGCCACGACGCCGTCGGCGAGCACCGTGGAAGCCTCGTTCACCATGGCCAGGATCATCCGGTCCGTCATCTCCTCGCCATTCCCTTCGCGTGGTGAGGCGATCGACAGCAGCTTGTAAATACCGGAATCAGGTTCGGTGCGCTTCCCATCCTTATATTGGTAGAGTCCGCGACCGACTTTCTTTCCCAGACGCTTGTCTTCGAGAAGGCGCTGCAGTCCCCCCGATGCCTGCATCCGTTCCGGAAATGATTCGGCCATGATGTGGCCGGCTTTGGCGGCGACGTCGAGTCCCACCTCATCGAGAAGCGCCAGCGGCCCCATAGGCATCCCGAAATCGGTCATGGCCTTGTCGATGGATTCGATGGAGTAGCCTTCCTCGAGCAGAAAGGCCGCTTCGTTCATGTAAGGAGCGAGGATGCGGTTCACGACGAACCCTGGCGCGTCGTTACAGTGCACGACGGTCTTGCCGAGCTTTCTGGCGAAGGCGGCCACAGTGACGACGGCGCGATCGCTGCTCTCAGCCCCTCGGATCACTTCCACGAGCGGCATCCGGTCGACCGGATTGAAAAAGTGCATTCCCACAACATTCTCAGGCCGCTCTGCGTTCGCGGCGATGTTCGAGATGGGAATCGTGGAGGTGTTCGAAGCGAAGATCGCTCCGGGTGCGGACACCTTCTCGAATTCTCCGAGGACCTGCTGCTTCACGGCGAGGCTTTCCACGACCGCTTCGACGACGAGATCGGCATCGTGGAAACCGGTCCACTCCACGGTGGAACTGATGCGGGAGAGGCTGCGTGCCATTTCCCAGCGTGTCATGCGGCGCCTCTCCACTTTCCGGCGCCAGAGTTTCGAGGCCGCTTTCATTCCGCCGGCGAGCGCGCTCCAGTTGATGTCTTTCATGCGCACATCAATGCCGGCCTTGTCTACGACGAGCTGCGCGATGCCACCGCCCATCACGCCCGCCCCGAGAACGCCCGCCTTCGTGACTTTCACCGGTCGGGCATCGATGGCGTCCTTCTTCGAGTCCTCCATCATGAAGAAGAGCCGCACAAGGTTCTGCGCCGTCTCACCCATGATCAGCTCTGCGGCGCCCTTTGCCTCTGCGGCCAGTCCGGCCCCGAAGCCTTCCTGAAAGCCGAGCTCCATGACGTCGATGGCCTTCAGAGGAGCCGGGTAATGGCCACCGGTCTTCTCGATTACGGATTTGCGTGCCTGATTGAAGATGACTTTTCGGGCAATGGGGTTTCCTTCTATGTAGATGTGCGTTCTGGAATGGCCTTCACGCTTGCCGGACATTTTCCGGACGAACGCTTTCGCGCCCTCCAGGAGGATCGGCGCGGGGATTACCTCGTCCACGAGACCGATCTTCTTCGCCCGGCGGGCATCGATTGTCTTACCGGTGAGGATCATGTCCAGAGCGGCGGTCAGACCGATAAGCCGGGGAAGGCGGGTCGTGCCCGTCCAGGCGGGAAAAATCCCCAGCTTGGTTTCCGGCAGCGCGATCGATGCTCTGGGATCGTCCGCGATAACCCGGTAGTCCAGATTGAGCAGCAGCTCTGTGCCGCCGCCCAGGCAGGGGCCGTTCACGGCGCCGACGGTGACTTGCGGGAGTCTGGAGATCTTCGAGAATACCTGCTGGCCGAAGCGGGTGAATTTCTCCGCTTCCATGGCGGAGGTGACCTTCGTGAACTCGGTGATGTCCGCGCCAGCGATGAAGATCGACGACTTGGCGGAGGCGAAGACCAGCCGTTTGATCGCGCTCATTCCGGCAAGAACATCGACCAGCGCGTCGAGCTCGAGCATCACCGCGGACGAGAACTTGTTCACCTTCTCCCCGGGAAGATCGAACCAGACCACGGCCAGATCTCCGTCCTCTTCAAGGCGGAAGGCGGACGATTGAGGGTTTCCTGCTGCAGTGAGTTCGGTCGCGATAGACATGAAGGTGGGCTCCTCTGACAGACAGCCGCGATCTTAACGATTCGCCCGCGAGGGCGCCACCGGTGCGGCCCGGACAACCGGGACGACAGAGGAGATCATCCTATCCGATCAAATTGTACCGAACGGGGGAACGTCGCAGGCGACGGTGTTGGGGGAACGACACGATTACCACGGCGTGTCATCCTGAAGCGTCGAGCGAAGGATCTCTTCTACCTTCCCGGTTGCCATCAAT
>JBDTRY010000030.1:0-27013 GCA_039931435.1 Acidobacteriota bacterium
GACCCCGCAGTTTCTAATTGTCGCCAGAACGCAGTTCTAATTGACGCTGGACAGAGCACCATGACGAACAGGTGGACCGTGACCTTCTGCTCGCCGATCCACACCCCGGTCTGGCCCCAGTCGACCTGAGCCTGCCCTCCCGGCGCCGTCTCGAACCGTACGCTCGCCTGCTCCGGCTGCGCCGCTGCTCGCAATGGCCTCACAAAACGCTGCACGCTCACGTAGGCGACCTTCGATCCCGCCTCACGAAGTTCGCGATGCATCACCACCGCGTTGTAGCCAGTCTCCGGAAAGCGATTCCGGATCATCTCGGCGTACGGCGCGAGGATCTCGGTTCGCTCTCCACGCCTCTGCGGCGCCCACTCCCTGGCGAGCCACTTCCGCACCGTCTTGATGTCTAAGCCCAGCTCACGCGCGATCGCCTTCTTCGCCATCCCCCGCGAGCGCAGCTGTCGTATTGCCTGTCCCATCCCTCCACTGACCAACTCCACCTCCACGACGCCCTCGGACGCCGTGGACACCTTCTCCGATTGCTCTTCGAGTTGCACCTTAGATCTCCCTTCTGTCGATTACAGAGGGGGGAAAATTAGGTGATCGGATGGGGGGATTTTAGGGAGATCGCCCACACCACGGGCGGTAACCGCCCGACCAGGGTCAAAGGCCGTGTATAGTGCCAGCCAATCCGTTTCGAATCTCTACTGTGACTCCTCGAGGCCTGTACCGCGCATGATGTTCGTGTGGTTTCGGGAGCGGGAGAAAGGACGATGCAATCATGCCCTCAAAGTTCGAAAGGCTCGCAGTCGCAACGTTGGTATGCATGGCACTCACCGCGGACGTTCGGGCCGGCGATACGGTCCAAGTAGGGGGATCTGGCGGGCCATTCAGTAACCGAGGTGAGGTGGCGTGCAATAACGGAGAGTTCGTCATCGGCGTGCACTACAGAGGTGACCTGTACGTTCATGCCGTTCAATTGCGCTGCGGAAAGATTTCAGGAAAAAGCGTCGTCTACGTACACGAGACCGACTGGTACGGCGGCGGCGGTGGGAGCCGTAGCTCGTTCGCCAACTGCCCGAGCACGATTCCTGGAGTGACAGGGATCTCTGCAAGGGGGGGCGACTATGTCGATGCGATTTCCACCCAGTTCTGCGCCGGCGTCGACGCTTCCACCCGACAGGTCTCCACATCGAAAACCGGCGGCGCCGGATCCCCCGTTGGTGGCGCTGGTGGGACACGTATCGACCTGCGTTGCCCGGCTGGTGAGGTGCTCGGCGGATTCAAAATCATATGGGGAAGCTGGCTGGACAGTCTTCAAGGATTCTGCGTACGGCCGTAGTCGGCCGCAGCAGAACCACGACGGAAGACGATCGACTGCACCTCACGGCAGCCAGGTGTAGCGAAGATCGAGAGATGCAGTCCTTCCGCTATGGCGCAGTGGGCCGCATGGCATGCGAATCGTGTTCTGCCCGTGAGGATAATCTGGTTCACGCCACGGCCATGCGGCCCCAGGCGGCGAGGCACAGTACGCCCGGGCGCGATATCGTTGCGGTGTTCCGTGTGGCGCATGCCGGCCTCTGGACGATGAATCCATGACGATCCGTAATCGCGTACGAAGGATTTATGAGCGACGTCCCTACCCCGCTGCTGACTTTCGGGATGCGCGGTGGATGCTTGCGCCTCTGGAGTGGATCGCGGCAGTCGGCGGCCGTTCGCTGTCTGGAGCCGGACGCGTTCTTGTCGCCGGTTGCGGAGCGGGGAATGAGGCCTTTGCCATCGCCCAGAAGATCCCCACTGCGGAGGTCGTAGCCGTCGACTTCAGTCCCCGCTCGATCGCCGCAGCGGAACGGCTGCAGAAGCGAATCGATGGCGGCAATCGCATCCGCTTCGAGCTCGCCGATCTGGAGAGCGATCGCTTGAAAACGATCACCGGTGGTTCCTTCGACATGATCTCCTGTCACGGGATGCTGTCCTATGCGCCGGACCCTTCTGCCATTCTGCGTAATCTGAAACGCTGTCTCGCGCCCGGCGGCCTGGTCGTTCTTGGTGTGAACGGCGCGGCACACCCCAGTCCGCGTTTCCGCAGAGCGATGGCGGAGCTTGATATCGACCCGGAGGAGTTCAGTGAAAGCCGTCGTCTCCGCGATGCTCTGGGAATGCTCGATTCACTTTCCCGCTATCCGGTGCTCGCTTTACGGGACCAGACGCAGGAGTACCTGGCCAGCGATCTCTTTGGCCCTCTCAATCGCGCGCTTCCTCTCTCAGAATGGTGTGACTACGCATCAAGAGCGGGGCTGCATCTCCGGGCCAGCTACGACACGTTCTTCGCCCTTCGTTCGATCCTGAATAAGGGCCAGCAGGCGCTCCTGCTGCCCCGATCGCGTGCCGCGGTGAGTCTGCTCGTGGACATCATCCGTCCGGCAAGCTTTCATCACCTGGTGCTGTCGCCTGATGCCTCCGAGGAACCGCCCTGGAAGAGACAGCAGTCGCTGGTCCGGTGGCGGCCGGTCCGTACCCCTCTGTTTGAGTTCCGGTGGCCTGGGCGCGGCCGCTCGCGGCGGACCCTGCGGGACCTGTCGCTGGAAAGCGTGGCCACCAACACCAGAGTCGATCTTCGAGTGCCATTCTGGGAAGTGGAAGTTCTCCGTGAGTGCGATGGATCGCGAACGCTGGGCGAGATTCTTCAGTCCTGCAAACTCGATGTCCAACCGAAGGAACTGCGGGAGCAGCTCTACGTGCTCTACCAGCTTGGAGCGATCAATCTTTTGCCGCCGGGATCTGGCCGTTCCGCTGGTTGAAGGCATCAGTGCGAAGTGCCTTGATCCCTGGAACTGGGGACTGACCCGCAACACAGTAGGGCCGCATGGCATGCGGCCGGCACCCGCGTCGGACCCTCCTCCAGAAATCGCCAGGAATACCGGCCGCACGCCGTGCGGCCCTAACAAGGTTGGCCCCGCAGCCACGGCAGGATCAGGGACACAGTGGACGGGGGGCACGATCCCTGGGGCGCCCTACCACCCACCCTTCTGGGATCCCTCGCAACACCTCGGGATGACGCGTTTGCGTAGCATTGCTTGTTAACGCTCCACAGCCCGCGCCACATCTGAGGTTCTTACAAGAGCGAAGCGCAAGGGCCTTCGACGAAATTCGTGGTGTCGTTGAACCTCAATCGAAGGTCCCACCTCACGCGCTCGTTCGAGATGACACAATCGTCACTGGCCACTCAAAGAGGACATCCCTTGCTGAGGTCGGATGACGCTCGTTCGATCGGCGGCGACCGCCATTTCGCTCCCGAGGAGGATTCGCGCTATCTCAGTTTGACAGTGCCGATCGTAGCTACATCAACTTTCAGCCCGGACGAGTCCGTGGCCTTTATCGCACCCGGCTGGTCTGCGCTGGTGGCGGTCACGCCCCCTTTGGGATTGTTCGCGGGTTGGAGGTCTTTCACCTCGATCGAAAGATCGGATTTGTTCTTCGCTGCGGGTTTCTTTGCCATGAATATCTCCTTTCAGGGAATCAGATAGTACTCTCTTCAACATGGGCCGACTGTGGTTGATCTCTGGTGATGCTGGTCTCACACGGCTCAGAATCCCGCCGGTTCGCGCTATCTCAGTGTGACACTGGCGGATCGTAGCTACATCAACTTCTTGAGGTTCTTTTCTGTCTCACCGATGTACTTTGTCAGCCCGGACGAGTCCGAGGCCTTCAACGTCCCCGGCTGGTCTGCGCTGGTCGCGGTCACGCCCCCTTTGGGATTGTTCGCGGGCTCCAGGTCTTTCACCTCGATCGAAAGATCGGATTTGTTCTTTTTTGCGGGCTTCTTTGCCATGGCCGTCTCCTTTCAGGGAATCAGGATGGTGCTCTCTTCAACATGGGCCGACTGCGGTTGATCTCCAGCGAGGCGGGTCACGCACGGCTCAGAAGCGCGCCGGTTAGCGCTATCTCAGTTTGACGCTGGTATTGGCAATCGGATCATATTTTACCGAGGTCGAGTCCGTTGCCTTCAACGTACCCGGCTCGTTTCCGCTGGTCGCGGTCACGCCCCCTTTGGGATTGTTCGCGGGCTTCAGGTCCTTTACCTCGATCGAAAGATTGGATTTGTCCTTTTTTGTAGGCTTTTTCGCCATTGCCATCTCCTTTCAGGAAATCAGATAGTACTCTCTCTAACATAGGCCGGCTGCGTTTGATCTCCGGTGATTCCGGTCACACGACTCGGGAGCCCGCACTTACGGGCGAACATCCTCGCGCAACTCCCGAAGAGGCTCGAACGCATACTCGATGAGCGCGCGCCGGCCGACGACGATCCGCGCCTCGCCCTGCATCCCGGGTGTTACCGGACGACGCTCCCCACCAGCCTTGAATTCTGCGTGGTCGATCGTGGCACGCGCCACGAAATGGGTTCCATCGGAACCAGTCACCGCGGCCTGGCTGATCCAGTTCAGAATGCCGCTGGCAACTCCGTAGCGCTGGTAGGGGAAGGCGTCGAAAAAGTAGCGGACCTGCTGCCCTGGCTTCAGCCGCGAGAGTCCGTTTTCCGGCAGGAGCAGCCTGGCCTCGACGGCAACGCCGCTCCTGGCCAGCTGACAGAGTTCTGCGCCTGCGGCAACCACGCTGCCTGGATTCTGCTGCGTTGTCCGAACGCAAACCGCGTCATAGGGTGCGCGGATCTCGAGCAGATCCTTCTTCGTCGTATCCAGTTTGCGACGGAGTCCCGCAATCTCGATCTCCATTCCTCTGGCGGCGGAGTCTTCCTCGATCTGCTGGCGCTGGCGTTCGACGCCCAGTCGTTGCCGGTCCAGTTGGGACTGCACCAGCGACTTCTCGGCAACCGCGAGGTCCTTCCCTGATTCCGCCAGGGCCAGCCTGCGGTTGATGAGATCGATGGCCGAGATTGTGCCGCTCGTGCCCAGCGATTCGGCACGATTGGCCAGATCCCTCATCGTAGCCAGATGCCGCTTGCGGAAATCAGCTTCGCGCTGCGCCTGCGCGATTTCGCTGTCCTTGATCAGCAGCATGGACCGATGCGATTCATCCAGTTTCGCCGAACGCTCGTGAAGTGCGCGGAGGTTCTGCTGCTGGGTGTCGAGTTGTGTGCGCCAGTCGGCAACATCGTCCGCGCGCAGGACAAAAAGCAGATCGCCCCGCCGGACGCGGTCTCCCGGCCGCAGGCGAACTTCCTCCACCACGGCCTGCCGAGGAGATTGAATTGGATCGGCTCCCCCTGCCGGCTCCAGGATGAAGCGGGAAGTCACGGAGTCGGGGATGCGCACGAAGATGGCTGCAGCCAGCGCCACCGCAAAGAGCGAGATCAGCAGCC
Organism: Acidobacteriota bacterium; assembly: GCA_039931435.1. Classification (GTDB taxonomy): domain Bacteria; phylum Acidobacteriota; class Thermoanaerobaculia; order Gp7-AA8; family Gp7-AA8; genus JBDTRY01. Next base: position 5,312 of record JBDTRY010000030.1, read on the forward strand.
AGGCCAGAGCGCGGAAGAACTTCGCTGGCGGACGCGCCGGGAAGACAGGCGGGCCTTCGCTCCACGATCCATCGGCGGCGGAAGACTTTCTTTTTCTGGTCATCGGATCAGTGTCGTTCACAGTCCCAGTTGCTGGCTGGAAAGATAGAAGTAAAGTCCGCGGCTGGCCATGAGCTCGTCGTGCGTTCCACTCTCGGCGATCTCGCCTTTCTCCAGTACGACGATTCTGTCAGCGTCGCGGATCGTGCTCAGGCGATGGGCGATGACGATCGAGGTCCGACCGGCCATCAACCGCGCCAGATTCTGCTGGATGGCGCGCTCGGATTCGGAGTCGAGGGCGCTGGTTGCTTCGTCGAAAATCAGAACGGGAGGATCGTTGTACACGGCGCGGGCGATGGAGATGCGCTGTTTCTGTCCGCCGGATAGCGCCAGACCGCTCTCGCCGATCCGAGTCTTGTATCCGAGCGGGAGGCGCATGATGAACTCGTGAGCGTTGGCCAGCTGAGCGGCCCAGAGCACCCGGTCGAAGTCCGGTTCGTGATCGGAAAATGCGATGTTGCGCACGATGGTCTCGTCGAACATGTGATTTTCCTGAAGCACCAGGCCGATCTGTCTTCGCAGATCGCGATAGTTCAGCGCCTGGAGATCCACCTTGTCGAAAAGGATCGAGCCTTCCGTCGGCTCCAGAAGGCCCGCCAGGAGCTTGATGAGCGTCGTCTTTCCGCAGCCGCTCCGGCCCACGATGGCAACAGTCTTCCCGGGTAAGATCTCCAACTGAATTCCCTTGAGTATCCGAGGCGCTTCAGGCCCGCCGTAGCGGAATCCGGCATTGCGCAACTCGATGCGTCCTTCCAGAGCTGAGACAGGGATCAATTCGGAGCGGTCGTAGCCCTGTTCCGGTTCGTTCTCAAAGACATCGTTGAGGCGCCCCATCAGCACAGAAGACAGCTGAAACTCGTCCCAGATGCCCAGGGCCCGCACTACGGACCCAAACGCCATCAGCGTCAGCGAATTGAAGGCCACGAATGCGCCGACCGTGATCTGGCCGGCGATGACCATTCGCGCACCAACCCAGAGGAAAAGGCCCGTGGCGATCATCCCCACCACCTGGATCAGGCTTTCGTAGGTCATGACGATGAAGCTGCCACGAAACACCTTCGTGGCGACGCTCAGGAACTCATTGAGCATGGCGTCCCGGAATGTCTGCTCGGCGGCTGCCGCTTTCACAGCCTCGATCCCTTTGATGGCGTCGATCTGGTGCGAGCTGTATCTGCCGCGGCTCTCCTCGATGTCGGCGAAGAGTGGACGGAGCATCTTCAGCGAGAAGTACATCAGTCCGCCGTAGAGCGGCACGCAAAGCAGGAACACGGCGGCCAGCGTGGGACTGTAGATGGCCATGAGCCCGACCGCGCCGCCGAAGCTGACCAGCGAGAGTGCGCCGGCAATGCCGTGCTGCATGACGAACTGCCGCACCTGACGGGCACCGTCCAGGCGCCGCTGGATGTCTCCCGTGCGACGCGTGTAGAAGTACGACATGGGCAATGCCAGAAGTCGTCGCGTCAGGAAATCGAGGATCTCGGTGTCGACCCGCACGGCGGCGAAGCTCAGAAGAAATTGTTGCGCGAGATTCGACAGGACGATGAAGATCAGGCTCACTGCCATCCCGGCCACGATCACAGTCAGCAGTTGCAGGTCGTGGTCGACGATGACACGGTCGACGACCATCTGCGTGAAGATGGGGAAAAGCAGCTGCAGGACCGTGACGATGCCGGCCAGCAGCGAGACCTGTACGAAGGTGGTCATATGCGCTGTGAAGAACGGCTTCAGCCAGGCGATCGCCGTGCGCTCCTCGGGCGCATTCTGGAAGGCGTCGGTGTAGTCGAACAGCGCTGCGTAGCCGGTCCACTTGCGCTCGAACTCCTGCCGCGAGATCTTCCGCGTGCCGCTGGCCGGGTCTGCCACACGCACGTGGCTGTCACTAACGTCGAAGAGGACGATCCAGTGATTTCCCTCCCAGTGCACGATGGCAGGAAGGGGCATGTCCGCAAGGTTGCGCACCGAGAACTTCGCGGCGCGCGCCGCCAGTCCCAGTTCAGTGGCCGCCGAACAGATGGCCTTCAGACTCGTTCCATCGGCCGCCGTGAAACAGAGACGGCGAATTCTGGCCAGACTGACCTTCCGTCCGAAGTGCCGGCAGATCATTCCCAGAGCTGCCGCTCCGCAGTCCATCTCGTCGATCTGACGGACGAACGGGAAACGTTTGATTCGCTTTCCTTTCCCGGGCCGGGCCTCGTCTCCAGTGAACTCGGCGGTTTCCTCCGCGCTGACTTTGCTTACGGTCGCTTCCGCCGGTAGCAGTTCCGTGGCGAAGTCGAGCGGCACGCGGGCTTCGCTCTCAGCGTTGTACTGGGCGAGCCGCTCGTCGAACAGCCTGTCGAACTCCGGAAATTCGCGGCGGAGGTCCTGAACCACATTCGCGGGCAGCGCCAGAAATTCGCAGTCCGTCACGGCCGCCGCGGAAGCAGCGCGCGATGAACCGTTAAGAATGGAGAGCTCCGCGAAGAAGTCGCCGCTCCGATAGAAGGCCAGGTGCCGTACGGTTCCCTCCACATCCCGGAAGATCCGTACTTTTCCCTTCTGAACGATGTACATGGGCCCGGGTGCGTCGCCTTCGCTGAAAATCCGCTCGCCTGCGGGCACCTGGACTGTTTCGAGGCGGTCGATCAGCGCGTTCAGAGCTGTCGCGGGAAGTCGTCCGAAGTTACTGAACTCGTAAAGGAATCCGTGCAGAGCGCGGTGACGATGCGTGGCCTCAATGGCCTTGCGCATCTCCGGAAATTCGTCGAGCAATAACAGGAAGTCCGCCCGGCCCAGCCGCAACGCATCGACGGCGGAAGAACAGCGTACGGTGGCGGAACGGGATTGGCCCGTGAGAAGCGCCGATTCGCCGAACTCGTCTCCGGGACGAAGCATGTTCAGGGAAATCTCGTCCCCGTTCGCGGTCACCTTCACCACTCGCGCACGGCCGGCGGTGAGGATATAGAAGGCGTCGGCCGGATCACCCTGACGGAGAATCGTATCTCCGAAATCGTAACTGACGGGCCGGCAGAGAGAGCGGACGCGCAACTGCTGTTCCGGAGGAAGGAACCGGAACATCGAGGCCTGCCTGAGAAACGGCTCCAGGTCCGCGCTCATCTTGAGGCCACGCTCAACGGCTGTATCTCGCGGCGGCTGAGCCGTGCGGTGAGCTCTGAGAAATATCCGTCCGTCAGCCGGCGGTCCACGCGCCTTCTCAGTTCCGGATCCGAGAGGTCGGGCGACATTTTGCGGATCACCTGAACGATACGGAATCCGTTCCCGGCCACAGCGGGCGCCAGGGTCTGTCCTTCCGCAGCCGAATTCAACTTCTGCCTCAAGGGCTCTTCCACGCCGTCGAGCCAGAGCTCACTATGCTCGATTCGGAAACCCATTTCGGCTGCCAGTTCAGACAGAGGAATACCCTCGGTCTGCGTTGCCAGAAAGAATTCGCGAGCGGCGCCTTCGGAGTCGACCTCCAGACTGCTGATCTCGACGCGCGTATATGCCAGAGGGAACGACCTCAGAAGTTTCTCGCGGGATTCCTTCGTGAGGATCCGGGATTGCAGCGTTCGATACGCGGTTTCGGCGCGGTCCATTTCCTCGATCCAGGCGGGATCGCGCTGGATCCCGAGGAACAGTTCTTCCCGGCGGGCGGGATGGGGAGACGTGGAGGGTGGGGGAACGATGTTGCCGGATTCCTCATCGAGCACCGTCGCAGCGCAGATTCGTCGCCGTAACTCTTCCGAGAGCTGCTCCATGGCATCCGTCATCCATAGGTGAATGCGGAGCAGGGGAGGGAGACGTTCGACGAATTCATCGGAGTACGCTGCGCCGTCGTTCGTTTCTGCCGCCTCCCGCAGATGAAACCATGCGGCGAACTCCTGCACGGTCATTCCACGGGCTCGGAGCCACGCTTCGGTTTCCTCCGCGGTAATCAGGTCGTGGGCATAGCGAAACGCTTCCGAAGCTTTGACGACCCGGGGTTCGAGCGAGGGGTCCGACGGCTGTGTGTCGCGTTCCTCAGACGCCAGGAGCCGATGAACTTCATCGATCCAGGGGCCGATCTCGCCGCGAAAGGCGGCAGCAGCGATGGCATCGTCAACGGTGAAGTCTCGGTCCTCCACCGAGAACAGGCAGACAGAACCAAGGGTGGCGCCCGGGTGCATGACCGTCTCTCCTCTGTTCGCCGCCATCGGTCGATCTCGAAGTCCCCGCGCATTTGCGCTGCGGTCACTGACGCGCTGCCGTAAAGGGAAGACAACAGCTTAGTGGCTTTACCCCGGGAAACAAAGTGTTCGAATCAGGGCCCCGGGGCGGCAGATTTGATCAGATGTTGAGGGGGCACCTGTGAGGGAGTCCTGACACGGTGTCAAACATGGGTGTCAGGCGTTTGGCTCTCGCGAAAAGGATGCAGTCGAAGAACGAACGGTGCTGTCAACGACCGGTGCGGTGGCTCCTGAGGCCTGAAGCCGGTTGATTCTGCCGACTACCAGCGAAATCAGGCTGCCAGATTTTCGAATCGCCTCGATCCGCCGCGCCGGAGAGATACCGTGGGTACGGGCCCCCGCCACCAGATTACACGCGCGTGCCAGGCGGCCTATCGATAGACGTCTTTGCGGTCCACGACTCGAACGACGATCACCTGGTGCTCCTTGTCACTGATCGAATACACGATTCGATAGCCCCCAACCCTCAGGCGATAGCGATTGCTCTCACCTGCGAGTTTCTCGATTCCGACCGGCCGTGGCTCATCGGCAAGCGCCAGAATCCGCGCCACGATGCGCCGCCGATCCTTCTTCTGGTCGAGGGCCTCAATCTCTCTGGCCGCGGACCGTTTGATGAGGACTCTATACTTTGCCACGACGCTTGAGCGCTCGAACGAAGTGCTCAAAGTCAAGGTTGGGCTCTCGACCGCGCTCCTCAAACGCTTCCAGGTCCTCGGCGTCCTCCGCCAGGGTGAGCTTCACTGCGTCGTTGACCATGTCCGAGATGGACTTGTCGGACGCCGCAGCCTTCAGCCGGAGAGCGCGATGGATCTCAGGTTCGAAATAGACCGTTGCTCGCTTCGCAATGCCCATGGCCTGGAGCTTAACGCTTTGACGTTAAGACGTCAATGGCTCCGCGTCTGTCAGGGAAACAAAGAGCCCGATCAGGGCCCGGCGCGGAAGCCGATTGCCGACAGAATGCGGTGCTCTTTGGCCCCGAGCCGTTCCCAGCGATGAATTGTGCCCCGGCCGCGAATCACCACTGTGTCTCCCGGTTTGAGGGCGATCCGTTTCGGAGAGACTTCGCCGGCCCTGAAGACGATCATCACCGACTGGCCCTCAGCCCTGTCCGCCGTGTGCTCGACGAGCACATGGGTCGTGAATTCGAAAGCGTCGCTGTCTGTGTGGCAACGAGCCGACGACTCCGGCGGGTCATACTCGTAAAGGGCGTCGTAGGTGGGGATCACAGGGGTTCCGACAGCGCTGGAGACTGCCTCGCGCAACTGCCTGCTCACGGCCAGTCCAGCCAGCAGGTCCCCGGCTTTTCCAGTCGTGCGTCGAGTGGAGGCGTCCGGCCGATCCGTCCGTGCTTCTTCAGCCAGCCCGCGAATAAGCGGGTCGCTGATAAACGACAGCCTTCCCATGGGATACACCCCACTGCCGTGCCGCAACTCGAGGAAGGACAGAAGAATCCGCCACGCCTCTCTTTCAAGACCATCATGCGGAGGTTCATCATCCGGGGCGAGGAACCGGACAGCGCGATTGATCGCTGCTGACGTCGACAGCGGATGGCCCTCCGCGGCCAGATCGAAGGCGACGAGCTGTGCGCAGAGGTCATCGTCGCTCACTCCTCGCAGGTGATTGTCCAGTTCCTCGAAAAACTCCTTCGAATCTCCGGTGACGTCGCCCGAGAAGGCGTCAATGAGGATTCGTTGGACGCTTTTTGATTCCATTATCCGTTCTTTGACGTACAAAGCCTTTTCTCAATAATATCCCTCTGTAGCTGGGGAAAGAGAGGCAGTCATGACTGAGTCGGGCCAGTCCTCGACTGAGTCCGACGATCCTCACAACGAACAATCCCCGAAGAACGATCTGTCATGTGACGCAGTGCACAGACTGTGTTCCGCATCGAAACGATGTTGGTGGTTACTTCGACGTAGATGAGGCAGTCCAATCCTAATCTTTACAGGAAAGCGAGGCATGCCGTGGACGAACAGAAAAAATCTTCAGACGTGGACGAAAGCAGTCAGAAGGAATCTCCGAGCCGCGACGACGTGACGAAGGACCTCGACGTCGATCGTGCCGAGGCCGAAGAGATAAAAGGCGGACGGGCACGGCGAGACTCGTCGGACCCCTGCGAGGGCGGCGAGTAATTGCCCTTCTCTGACGGCGCACGGACTTGTCAGTGACTAAGGGCACGGTTCAACGCAGCCACCGCTGAAGAAGTGTCCGGGACGCGTCGCAGGAGCGGCGGAGTGTGAGTCAGATCACAGACTGCGGTCCATACGGGATCGATGTTGTTTCCGCCGGGGTGGACATCCCCTACCGCGACTCCTACTTCGAATCGTCCGAGCTGACCGCGTCCTTCCGAGCCCGCGGCGTGACCGGACTCGGCGCCTTCCTAGACTGGCGGCCGAAGCGCACAATCGGACCCATCGCCCCGTCGTTCCGGATCCAGTACTTCCGCCCTGGACCGGGCGGCGACCAGCCCATCACCATCAATGACGACATCAGTACGACCTCGGCCTCATTTCATCTCCTCACCGTGCGCCCGATCTATCCGATGTCGGGAAGGGCGGCCCTCGAGGTCACGGTGCTGCACGGCGGAAGCCACGAATCGCTCCCCCGTTACGTTTCGGCGGAGGTCCTGGCCGCAACCGGCCCTCGCCTGGCCCGATGGAGAGATGAGTCCTTCCTCATCTCGGTAGCGGGCGGCTATCGCGTGGTCACGGCTGCACGTCAAGAAGGAAACTTTTTCGCTAATCGAAACGGCCATGCCGGTGTTGCCGGATTGATGTTCAGTCTCACCAGGGGAGCCGATTCCCGTGACTGGTTGAGCGTCACAGTCACCAGAGATGTATCGGTGAAGAACGGCCTCCGCGGATGGAGAGCCACGGCGGGAATCCGGACGACATTCTGAGCCGATGACAGGGAGCGCCAGTTGGCTCTCCCGGGAGCGAGACCCCCGGGTTCTGACATATGAATGGTGCGGGTCAGGTTGCGGTCAGGCACGGGCGTCAGGACCGCGCGCTCTCCGTGCTGGGGCTGAACATCGTTGAGTTGCATCTGATAGAGGGTCATGGCCGCCAGAATTCCGGCGGCCAGCGAAATCAGCACCGGGAGCAGGCACCGTCTTTTTGCCGCGACCAGTCCGGTGATTGCCGTTCCCATGACGATTGATCCGACGGCGATGGCCAGTGCCGGTGCCAGGGAGGGTGCCACCCTGCGCATCGAAGACGCCCCCGTTCCGGCGAAAACGATCAGACTCGCTCCCGCCGCCGCTGTGAGGGCAAACCATCCGTATAGCGTTCCAAGCACCGCGCGAGGCCGGCGGCCATGCTCTCCAGCCATTGCGCGGTCGATCCCCCATGCAGCGAGAAGACAGACAGCCGGCACGAGCGGAAAGAGCCGATCCACTCGCTTCGAGGGAATGATGGACAGGAATGCGAAACCCCCTGTGAACCACGCCACAACGAAGGACATCTCGTGAACCCGCTGCCCTGAGTGCTTTCGCTCCTGCATGAAACTCGGAAGAGCAGCCATGGCCAGGATGGACCATGGAGCAATGCGGAGGATGAGATACGGGATGTAATAGAAGACGGAACGGAACTCGAACGACATGGGCCCGGGCACGATCCTGTCGATTGTCTCCGTGAAGAGCAGTTGTTCGACGACGGCTTTGCCACCGACTGCCGTAGCCGTGGCGAACCAGATGGCGAAGGGTAGAAGCGCCAGCCCGATTCCGGGGAGCAGAGCCAGCCGCTTCCAGCGCTGGCGAAACTCACCTCGCCATGCGTACCACGCGCCGAGACCGGCCAGGGGAATGAGTAAGGCGATCGGTCCCTTGGTAAGCATCCCCAACGCGCCGGCCAGCCAGTACACCATCGTTCCGCGCAGGCGGGAGGCGGAACTGTTCTCGAGGTACAGCGCCGCATCGAACTGGCAGAGTACGAGGAGCGTGAGCAACATGTCGGTGCGGGCGAAATAGACGTGCTTGACCAGCATCGGTGTGAGCACGAAGAAGACAGCTGCGATCGTTCCGACCCGGGATGAATCGAGGCGTTTGCCGATGTCGCGTACGAGGCCCACCGTCAGCAATCCGGAAACGATGGAGGGAAGCTTCATGAAGAAGACCCGCTGCGAACCCATGACAAGGACGATGAGTGCCGCCAGCCAGTTGTACAGAGGAGGCTTCGAGGCGATCTCGCCGTCCGGCCCGTGCTGCACGATCCAGGCGTGATGAACGAGGATGTCCCTGATGTACGCGAGCTGCAGCGGCTGATCGCCGGTGGCCTGATCGTCAGGTGCAATCACTCTGATGAGTACGACGAGGGTGAACAGTGCCAGCAGGACGGAGCACTGCCGGGTCGAGGAGACCCGCGCAGACAAGTCGCCCGCGGTTGGCTTCTGTCTGGTGGTCTCAACGGAATCGGAGGAAGGGTTCGTCACTATCAACGCTGTTCGGAAACAGATTGCCACACTGCGCCGACCTTCCGGCGCCTCATCGCAATCTAATCAAAGAAACATGAACCGGAATGAAACGGCGGGACTGCTCTGGGAAGGCCGGACCGAAATCGGTGGCCGCGGTCGTCCGCAACAGAATTGCCTCTCCGAATGTGCGCGTTCCGCAGGTTCACGATACCGCGAGTCTGACCAATGGTCCTCGCCTTCGGGATGACGCGTGCGCGGTGTAATTCGTCGTCCCGAACAAGCGCATTTGAAAGCGTCGTTCTTACGAGAAGCTGCCTCGCGTGTCAGCGCATTCGGAGACGGAAGCGCACGAGCGCCTGCTCGACGCGCGTTTGATTCATCGGCCAGCTCCTCCACCCACCAGGGATTGATCGGCGAAAATCGAGCGCGTCCTTCTTCACGCCCGCGCGGGCTGGAATCATCCTCGATCTCGATCGGACTTCGCCATCACCAGCCTGAAGCCGGAGAACGCCTGGTCACTTCTAGGCCCAGAGAAACATCACCGGTGCGGCACGAGCGAGGCGCTGGGCCAGGGCCCGCCAGCGCGGGTGGGTACGGAGATGCGCGTAGTCGGGGAAGTGAATCCGCGACCACATCAGTGCATTTCGTTGCTGCCGCGCCTCCTCCAGCGCGTCCATCGTGGCCTCATCGTCGCCGAGGGCCGTGAGCGTCGCCGCCAGATCGCTGGAACCGACGAAACACGTCTCGCGCAATCGATAGAGCTCGGCGACGATGTCTTCCGCGGCGGATCGCATACCCGCCTCGGCGAGCGACCCGCCGAGCAGGCCGAGGTAGTAGGAGGACTTGCGCTTCGAAGTGTCGACCAGTCCTTCCAGAATGTCGATCGACTCCGAGAATCGCCCGAGGAATCGAAGCGCCATCGCTCGCGACCAGAGGGGATAGGAGGCATCCGCGTCGAATTCGATCGCCTTCGCCAGAGCGCGTTCCGCCGTTTCGTAATCTCCAGAATGGACGAATGCCCACGCCCGCGAGGTTCGCACGTTCACGTGATAGGGCTCGAGCTCGATCCCGCGGGCGGTGAACTCCAGCGCCTCCGCGAAACGGCCACTCAGTGCGCAACACAGACCCAGCCAGTTCCATCCCTCGGCGGATCGTGGATTGCGCTCGATGGACAAGCGCAACAGCTCCTCTTCACGGCGCGTGTTCCAGCCGTAGTAGTGCTCGAGAATGGCGTGCGAGAGCGGGATGCTTGCGGAGTCCGATGCCAGCCGCTCCGCTTCATCGACTGCAGCACGTCCCCTGGCCCAGGCTTCCCATGTCGGCACCCCGCCGTAGAAGCCAAGGATCGCCCAGCCGTCGGCAAGCGCCGTCTGGCCGTCGACGTATTCGGGATCGATCTCCAGGGCGGCCTGGAATTCTCCAATGGCCTCTCGTGCGTGCCGCGCAGTCAGACATGCGCGTCCTTTCAGATACCGGTCGTAGGCGTCGACGTTCTGTGTTTTGCTTGCAGCCGCCGTGTCGTTCCGTGCGATGCGGAGCTTGAACGTCGAAGCGATGGCCTGCGCGATCTCGTCCTGCACGGCGAACACGTCGGCGAGGTCGCGTTCCCATCGCTCGGCCCACACCTGATACCCGGAATCGACGTTGATCAGTTGCGCGGAGATGCGCAGCCGCGTCCCGAGCTGGCGGACACTTCCTTCCAGCACCATGGCCACACCGAGCTCGCGTCCGATTTTCCGCACATCCTCCTCGTGAGCCTTGAAGGCGAACGACGACGTGCGGGCAGCGACCTGCAGCGATGGAATCGTCGAGATCGAGTCGATGATCTCTTCGGTCATGCCGTCGATGAAATAGTCGTTGTCGGCGCTGGCCCCTATGTTCCGGAAGGGCAGGACCGCGATCGACGTCTCGGCGGCGCGGCCCGAAGCATCCGGCGACGAGGTCCGGCGTGGGGCGACTTCGCCGGGCGGAGCGGAGATGGCGCGATTCGCCAGGCGCAGGGCGAACGCCAGATCGCTCGCCGATCGAAAACGATGGTCGCTGTTTTTCTCGAGGCAATGCCCGAGGATGTCGTCGACTTCCGAGGGGACGCGCACGCCGTGATCGGTCAAGGACTTCGGCTCATCGCGAAGGATGGCGGCAAGCGTCTCAGCCGATGAGCGGCGAAGAAACGCGGGCTGGCCGGTCAGCAGCTCGTAAAACACGGTGCCGAACGAGAAGATATCCGACCGGTGATCGGCCCGTTCGCCGCGCGCCTGCTCGGGCGATAAATAGCCGATGGTACCGATCAACGCGCCGGGAGTGGTGCGCGCGGCGGCCGTCGGCGCATTTTCCAGGACGTCGCTGTCGAGCTCCTGCGTCCGCGCCAGACCGAAGTCGAGGATCTTCACCATGCCATCGCGAGTGACGAAGATGTTCTCCGGCTTCAGATCGCGATGAATGATGCCGCGCTCGTGGGCGGCGGCGAGACCCAGCGCAATCTGGTGGGCCCAATCGAGAACGCGGCCGGGGGGAATCGCCGCCTGCGTGAGCCGTTCCCGCAAGGTGCCGCCCTCCAGCAATTCCATGACCGCGTACAGCGTGCCGTCCTGGTTACCGAAATCATGGATGGCGAGGATGTTGGGTGCGACAACGCCGCAACCGCGCGGGCCTCCCGTTCAAAGCGCGCCAGTGCCCCTTCCGCCTCTGTTCCCTCGGGCAGTACCTTGATGGCCACCTCGCGGTGAAGCCGCTCGTCGCGCGCGCGCCAGACCTCCCCCATGCCACCGGAGCCGATGGAGGCAACGATCTCGTAAGGGCCGAGCCGGCTGCCGGAGACGATTCGCATTGGGTTCGTGTCGAGGGGGAATTATTGCACATCGACCGCAGCGCCTCGGCGCTCCGGAAGTATCATCCCGGCGTCCTCACGCATTGAATGATTGCTGGCGGTGGACCAGAGTCCCGGTGAACTGCCCTGCCGCAGGGGGGTAGCTCGCAAGACATGTACCGGGGGCGAAGGTGACGCCGGCGCGACATGGAAGCGAGAGTCTGACGCCACCTGAATCGGTGAACAGCCGCCGCACTGCACTTCGTGAGCGGAGCCGCCGGTTCAGTTACTGCTCGCCTTCGAGAGCGGGATCCTGTTGGCGATCTGCATGGAGGGATCATTGGTCATGTTGTCCGTGGCCGCACCGTAGATCAGCGCTTTTCCGGCCACGATATCGATGATGATCTCGTCGTTCGCCGAGAGTGTCATGCCCAGGAACTCGGCCGAAGACTGCTGCAGAAACCATGTGGCCGGGTACGTCTTCGTCATCGACTTGAGAAGCACATTCTCTTTTGATTTCACCGAGACACGGATCGTGGCGCCCTCCCGCAACGCTCGCACGCCGATGTTGAAGCGCTGGCCCACTGGATCATGGGGGGCCAGGAGTACGGCACGATCTCCGGCCGTCAGCGCCTCGCTCGTCAGAAAGACACGCTCGGTCATTCCGGCAGTGCCGTCCGGCGCGTTGTCGTCGAAGATGCGGATAACGCTCACCGGCAGCACTCCGTTGGCGGCCACAATGTCCGCCGATCCCAGTCCCTTCTGCCCCATGGCCGGAAGAAGATCGGCAACGGTGACCGCCTGACCGGGACGGATGCTGTACGGCAGCGACGGATCGCTGGCTGATCCGGAACTTCCCGCCGAGTGATAAACGATTCTGCCGTCGATCACCTCGTCGCTGGAGTTGTACATCTGCACCGTGGTCCTGAAGTACGAACCGCGGTCTCCCGGTGTCGAAGCCACCACCGGAATCACCGCTTCATCAGAGGCGACCGGTGGGCCGGGACTGGATACGTTGACAGACGTTCCCACAACGGTGGCTGGAATCGAGGCGGGACCGGCTGATCCAAAACCTCCGTTGCAATATTGAAATGACGAGCTGAGGCTGACGCCCGAGAGGTCGGGAATCATTGCCGCTGTTCCATCACCCACTCCCCGAAAGGTGAGCCTGGCCACACAGACCTTTCCGGTCGGGGCGTACTGGCCTGTCTGGCTGTTGGCCACGGAGACTGTTCCGCTGGAGTTGGCGAGGCTGCGGTTCGTTGTTGTCGGTGACGAGGTGAACTCTGGCGAGCTGCAGCCATCGGAGGACATGAACTCCAGTCGTTTGTTGTCGAAGGCCACGGGAATGGCGAATCCCCCCAGTACCGCGGCCGGACGCGTACCGCCGCAGGTACCGGTGATTCCCGTCAGATCGACATTGACGTCGACAATGACGTTCGCTCCGCCGGCGATCTGCGAGGACGATGGAGTGAGCGTTACCGGCGCAGCTCCGGAGAACGGTGCAGCCTGCGCAAATACTGGCGACGGACAGAGGATCAGCAATGCGCTGATTGCTGAAGCGCCAGCGGCCGCAGCCACGAAGGTCATTCGTCGGTTCATGGAAGGGAATCCTCATTTTCTTTCACGTCGATGTGCAGCGTGCGAATGAACTTCCCTTCCGAGTCTTTCACCAGAGCGGACGATGCGCTCTCCATCTCGGCTCTTACCGTTTCCGCTCCTCCGGGGCTGAGTTCCCGGAACTGGGCGCGCGCCACATGCACCATGCCGATGGGCTGCTGGGCGCTGAGTTGCACCGCCGTGATCCGTACCCAGCCCTGAGCGTTCGCTTTTTCAGCAGCAGTGAAGTACGGACGTGCGGAAAAGTACGGGTCGTTGTCCGCGTCCACGGCGACGAAGCTCACGCTCTTCGGATCGAACTTGATCCTGACCACGTATGCTCCCAGCACTGCCGGCTGTCCGTCAACCGAAACATCCTGAACGTCCACGGCGAAGGGAACGCTGAGATTTCCCTGACCGTCCAACGACGGGAACGTCAGGAGGATGGCCTCTCCGAACGGCGCCAGACCAGGCACAGGATGTTCCACGGGATGACGACGCCCTGCCATGACCGCACTGCTCATCGAGGCGACAAGAAGAATCGCCACGACCAATCGTTTCTTTTTCATGTCCGTCATTGAAGTTCTCCCTACGGCTCGAGTTTCGGAAGACAGGGGATATTGCCAACCAGGTAATGGGCCAGGATGACCAGATCGACGGCGTCGATGGCCTGGTCCTGATTGAGGTCGGCCAGGGCCAGCGGTGCGGTGAACGGCGCCTGACCGATGTTGATGTTCCGCACGAGATAGTTGGCCATGATCACCAGATCGGAGGCATCGACTACGAAGTCCTCGTTCAGATCTCCGTAGAGACGGATCGTCACCGTGCTCGAAGCCTTGCCCACATTTCCGCTGGCATCCTTAAAGAGGAAGTCGATGGAGTTCACGCCTCCCGGGATGAAGATGTCATTGCTCACATCGGCACCCTCCAACTGCGGCGACAGCCGGGTGACTTCGCTGCAGTCATCCGTGGCTGAACCACCCGCCAGGAACGCGGCGATCGTTTCCGAAGTCACTCCGTTGCTCCCTCCAACGCCGTCCTGACACATGGTCTGCACCAGGTCGATGGCGTCGGGAGGCTGAACGACGGGAGCGGTGGAATCCAGGCCCACGGTGAAGGTCACCGGCTGAGACGTGCCGCCCCCGCTGGGGTTGGCCACGGTGATACTCACCGTCCTCGCCGAGGCAAGGTCGGCGGCGGGGAACTGCACCTGCAACTGCGTGGAACTGATGTAGGTAGTTACCCTCGGCGCTCCATCCCACTGAACCTGAGAGCCGGATACGAAGTTGCTGCCCGAGACCGTGACCAGCAGATCCGCGTGACCGGCACATGCCGAGGACGGACTGAGGGATGTAATGGCAGGAACTCCATCGTCATCGATGATCGTTCCCAGTCCCTGGGCTTTGGCGATCGTGGCGTTCGAGGGATTGCTGAGAATGACGGCGAAATTCTCGTCGGGCTCGGTGACGGCGTCGGTGATTACGGGAACGGTGATCGTGATCGAGGAAGCCCCCGGGGCGATGGTCACCGAACCGCTGCTGGCGACGTAGTCGGATCCGGCCACAGCGCTGCCGTCGGCAGTCGCATATTGGACCGATACAGGACTGACACTGACTCCGGACAGGCTGATCGTGAACACGGCGCTGGTTGTGCCGGTGTTCCCTTCGGTCACGGTGACGTCGTTGATAAGAAGGCGCGGCGCCCCCTCGTCATCGAGGTTCGTCACGGAGACATCGGCAACGTCGATCGCTTCATAAACGGGGTCGGGGCTGGAGGCCATGGTGACGATGCTGTAGGGCACGTCTCCGTCTGTGATGGCGTCGTCGACTCCTGTGACCGTGACCGTCTGCGCCGTCAGAGCGTTTGCTGCGGTAAATGTGAGTGAGGCAGGCGCCGGTGTCCCTTCCCCAGGGTTAGAGCTGCTCAAGGCGATCGTCACGGGAGCCGTCGGAATCGTGGTCAGGCGGACGGTAAAGGTCGCGGATGCGCCACTCTCACTGGTGACGAGACCCGAAACGGGCGTGACGGTGACACTGGCAGTATCGTCGTCGATGTTCCGGGCAGGAACATCGGCAGCATCGCGGCCGCTGTAGTTCGGGTCAGCGCTGCTGGCCGGTGCCGTGATCACCAGGTAATTTACGTCACCGTCGTCGATCTGATCGTCGACTCCGGTGACGGTCACTGTCTGCGGGATCAGAGCATTGGCAGGAGTAAATGTCAGAAACGCAGGAGACACCGTTCCCTCGTTCGCATCGGACGCGGCGAGGTCGATGCGGACGTCCGATGTCGGAGTGGTATTGAGGACGACGCGGAAGGTGGCGCTTCCGCCTGCCTCCGTTGTCACTACGTTCTGATCGAGGAGGATGGTGATGCCCGGAGTGTCATTGTCCTCATTGACTACATCGACGTCGGTGGGATCCGTACCGGCGTAATTTGGATCGCTGCTCAGCGCCAGGCCGGTGACGATCTGGTAATCGATGTCTCCGTCAGCGGCATTGTCGTTGACGCCGGTGATGGTGACGATCTGGGCCACGAGGGCGTTGGCGGGCGTGAACGTCAGGCTGGCCGGCGAAACAGTACCCTCCGTCGTGTCCGTGCTCGACAGTGGAATGGTCACGTCGGAGGTTGGCGTCGTGTTCAGCACCACCTGGAAGGTGGCGATACCGCCTCCTTCGTTCGTAACCAGACCGGAAGTGGGCGACACGGTGATGCCCGGGCTGTCATTGTCGTTGTTGATCACGGAGACATCGGAGCCGTTCACGCCGTTGAAGTTTGCGTCTGCGCTCGAGGCCGGGGCCGTGATGACGGAGTAGTTGATGTTGCCGTCGGCCATGGTGTCGTCGACACCGGTGACTGTGACGGTTTGCGGCTGATTCCAGTTGGCCGGCGTGAAGGTGATCGAGGCCGGCGAAACAGTACCCTCCGTCGTGTCCGAGCTGGACAGGGCGATGGTTACGTCCGCGGATGGCGTACTGCTCAGCCGCACCGTGAACGTGGCCGTGATCCCGGCCTCGCTCGTGACCAGACCTGAAGCAGGAGTGACGATGATGCCCGCAACGTCGTTGTCGAGGTTGGAGACCGATACGTCCGCGGCGTCCCGCCCGCTGTACACGGGATCGGTGCTGATCGCCGGGGCGGTGATGATCGAATACCCCACGCTGCCATCAATGATGGTGTCATCCACTCCTGTGACGGTGATGGTCTGCGGGTTGAAAGCGTTCGCCGGGGTGAACGTCAGTGAGCTCTGAGAAACCGTTCCCTCGCTGCTGTCCGAGCTGCTGATATTGATGGTTACGTTCGATGTTGGCGTGCTGCTCAGGCGAACGGTAAACGAGGCTGTTCCACCCGCTTCGCTCGTCACCAGGCCCGAGGTGGGAGTGACCACAATCCCTGCGGCATCGTCGTCCTTGTTTGTCACCGAAACGTCGGGCGGATTGACACCGCTGAAGTTCGCATCGCTGCTGGACGCAGGAGCGAGGACGATGGTGTAGGGGATGTCGCCGTCCGCCTCGGTGTCGTTCACTCCGGTGACCACGACCGTCTTAGGGGTGCTCCAGTCGGCGGCGGTAAAGGTCAGGCTGGAAACTGAAACGCTTCCCTCGCTGCTGTCCGAGCTGGAAATTGCCACAGTGACGTCCGCGCTGGGCTGCGCTGCCAGCCTCACGGTGAAGGATGCCGTCCCGCCCGCCTCTGTTGTAATCAAGCCGGACGTGGGCAGAACGATGATGCCGGCTGAGTCGTTGTCGCTGTTGGACACGGAGACGTCCGGGGGGTTCGTTCCCGAATAACCGGGATCGGTGCTCACTGCCGCACCGGTGACGATCGAATAGGAAACGTCGCCGTCGATGATGGCATCGTCCACCCCAGTGATGGTCACGGTCCTGGCCACGAGAGCATCGCCAGGGGTGAACGTGACCGAGGAGGGACTCACTGTCCCTTCGCTAGTGTCGGAACTGGTCAGCGAAATTGTGACATTGGCCGTGGGAGTACTGTTCAGGACGATGGTGAATGAGGCCACCCCGCCCGCTTCCGTCGTCACCAGCCCCGAAACGGGATTGAGCGTGTATCCGGCGGTGTCGTCGTCGATGATCGTACCCACGCCCTGAGAGTCGGCAATGCCGGCATTCACAGGCGTAACGAGATTCACATTGAAGGTTTCGTTCGCCTCATCCACTGTGTCGCCCAGGACCTGCACGGTGATCGACTTCGACACTTCTCCCGGGTTGAACGTCAGACTCCCCGAGGAGGACAGGTAATCGAATCCCGAAGTCGCGGAGCCGTTTGCGGTGGAAAACTGTACCGAGACGGTCTGGGCGCTCACCGCTGAGAGAGTAACGGTGAACGTTGCGGCGCTCTGGCCGGTGTTGCCCTCGGCGATGCTGATGTCGTTGATGGAGATCGATGGCTGCGCCTCGTTGTCCTGGTTGGTGACGGAGACGTCACTGGCATCGCGGTTCGCATAATTCGGATCAGTGCTGGAAGCCGGTGCCGTGATGATGATGTAGGCGATGCTGCCATCGATGATGGCGTCGTCCACGCCGGTTACGGTGATGGTCCTGGGGATCAGTGCGTTCGCGGGAGTGAAGGTCACGGAAGACGCTGACACGGAGCCTTCCGTAGAGTCGGAACTGCTCAGGGCGATGGTCACATCCGCGGTGGGAGTGGTATTGAGCACGATCGTGAACTGGGCCGTTCCCCCGGACTCTGTGGTGATCAGACCGGTGGTGGGAGCGACTGTGATTCCCGGGGTGTCATTGTCATTGTTGGTGACGGAGACGTCGGCGGGATTGAGGCCGGCGTATTTCGGATCGGTGCTGCTGGCCGGTGCGGTGACGATGGTGTAGGCGATGTTGCCGTCGGCCAGCGTATCGTCGACACCGGTGACGGTCACGGTCTGGGCCGTGAGAGCGTTTGCCGGCGTGAAAGTCAGTGACGACGGAGCCACAGTGCCTTCCGTGCTGTCGGAGCTGCTCAGGACGATCGTGACGTCGGCAGTGGGCACGCTGTTCAGCACTACGGTGAACTGGGCAGTCTGGCCAGCTTCGCTGGTGATCAGGCCCGAAGAAGGCACGATGGAGAACCCGGCCACATCGTCGTCGGTGATGGTTCCCGTTCCCTGGCCGATGGAGATGGTGGCATTGACGGGGTTACTGAGGTTGACGAAGAAATTCTCGTTGTCCTCATCGACGCGGTCGCCGGTGACGGCAACAGTCACAGTCTGATTGGTCTGGCCGGGGCTGAAGCTCAACTGCGAGCTCGCGGCCGTGAAGTCGGAGCCGGACGTGGCCGTGCCGCTGGCGGTGGCGTAGTCGACGGTTACCGTCTGCGAACTGGCATTGCTCAGCGTCACGGAAAAGACGGCGTTGACGGTGCCGCTGTTCCCCTCGAGGACGGTGACATTCCCGATGGAGATGGCCGGAGCGCTGTCATCGTTCAGAATCGTTGCCTGACCCTGTCCATCGAGGATCGTGGCGTTCACGGGGGCGCTGAGGTTCACCAGGAATGTCTCGTCGCTCTCATTGACCGAGTCGCCAATGACGGAAACGGTGATCACCTTCGAGGTTTCACCAGGGCTGAAGGTCAGAGACCCGCTGCTGGCGGTGTAGTCTCCAGGCGCCAGGGCGGTGCCATCGGCCGTGGAGAAGTTGACCGTCACGGTGCGGCCGCTGGCCGCTGAGAGCGTGACGGTGAATGTGGCGTTGGTCGTACCGGAATTCCCTTCGCCGACCAGGATGTCGTTCAGGGACAGTGTCGGAGCGGGGTCGTCATCGTTGATGGTACCCACGCCGGTGGCCTTTGTGATCGTGGCGTTTGCAGGTGCGCTGAGATTGACATTCCAGGTCTCATCCGGCTCATTGAGGAGATCCCCCAGAACGCCGACAGTGATGGTCTTGCTCACCTCTCCCGGAGCGAACGTCAGAGTGCCGCTGGCAGCCGAGTAATCGACCGCGGAAGTGGCTGTGACGGCGGCGGTGCTGTAGGAAACGGTGACGGTCAGAGCGCTCGCCGCCGAGAGTGTCACGGTGAACTGCGCCGGGGTAGACCCGCTATTGCCCTCGGGCACAGAGACGTCGTTAATCGAGAGTGACGGCGTTGGATCGTCGTCTGTAATCGTGCCCAGACCCTGATTGTCGATGATGGCGGCGTTCGCCGCTCCGGACAGATTCAGGAAGAACGTCTCATTCAATTCGTCGAGGACGTCACCGAGTACGGGGACGTTCACCACCTTCGAGGTCTCGCCCGGTGCGAAGGAGAGGGAACCGGACGTCGCCGTGTAATCCGCTCCGGCGATTGCCGAGCCGTCGGCAGTGGCGTAGTTGACGGTCACAGTCTGACCGCTGGCCGGGCTGAGCGCCACGGTGAAGGCGGCGTTCACGCTACCGCTGTTGCCTTCAGTCACAGTCACGTCGTTGACGCTCAGCGAAGGGGAAGAGTCGTCGTTGAGAATCGTTCCCTGTCCCTGGTTGTCGCCGAACGCGGCATTCGTCGGAGAGGAGAGATTCACAACGAACGTCTCATCCGATTCGTTGGTGATGTCTCCGTTTACGAGGACGGTGACGGTGGCGGAGGTCTGGCCCGGATTGAAGGTCAGAGTGCCCGATGTGGCCGCGTAATCGGAAGGTGAGCTGGCGCTGCCGTTGGCCGTGGCGTAGTTGACCGTGACCGTCTGCGAGCTTTGAACAGAGAGCGAAACGGTGAAGATGAAGGGAGTCGTTCCGCTGTTGCCTTCTGCCGCCGAGACGTCCGTGATGGAGATCGTGGGCGTGCCGTCGTCGTCATTGATCGTTCCGGTGGCCGTGCCAGTGCTGATCGTGGCATTGACTGGAGCGCTGAGAGTGACCAGCAGGGTTTCATCTGGTTCGGCGACGAGGTCGCCGTTCACCACCACCGTAATCGAGGCGCTGGTGGTGTTGGCCGGAATGGTCAGCGTACCGCTGGCCGATGTGTAATCCACGCCCGCGGTGGCCGTTCCGTTCGACGTTGCGTAATTGACCGTGATGATCTGCTGAGAGGGGTTCGTCAGGCTGACCGCGAACACCATGTTCGTCGTGCCGCCGTTGCCCTCGGTCACACTCGTCCCGGCGATGCTGATTCCGGGGATGGGATCGTCGTCTGTGATGGTTCCTGCGCCCTGGCCGTCGCTGATCGTGGCCCCGGAGGCGTTGGAGAGGTTCACGACGTAGGTTTCGTTGGATTCCGTGAGGGTGTCTCCGACGATCGGCACTGAAATGGTTCCGCTGGTGCTGCCGGCAGGGATCGTCAGGGTTCCGGAGGTGGCGGTGAAGTCGCTCCCGGAGGTGGCACTTCCCGCGGCAGTTGCGTAGTCGACCGTCACCGTGAATCCACTGGCCACAGAAAGAGACACCGTGAACACGGCGTTCGTCGTACCGCTGTTGCCCTCCGTGGTGGTGACATCGTTGATGGTCAGTGACGGTGGTGCATCGTCGTCATTGATAGTGAGCGTGGCGGCGGACGGAGTTCCGAGCGTCGCTCCTGTTGGAGCGCTCAGAGTGAGGCTGAGGTTTTCATTCGGCTCATCTGTCGGATCGTTAACGATCGAGACAGAAAAGGTCTTCGAAGTCTCCCCGGGCCCGAAATTCAGTGTTCCGCTCGTCGCCCCGAAATCCGCCGGTGAGACGGCAGTTCCGTCGCTCGTGGCGTAGTCGACTGACGCTGGACCGCCCGCGCCACCGATGCGCAGAACGGTGATGGTGGCAAGCCCGCCGGGAATGTTTTCGGCCACAGCGTAACTGGCGGAGCTGAACTGGATGGTGCCGGGCGAATCGTCATTGATGATCGTTCCCGTGGCCTGCTGCCGGCAGAAGTAGGAATGCACAGCGTTGGAAAGAGATACCGTGAAAGTCTCATCGGCCTCGATGTCGAAATCACCGACGAGCGGCACGTTCACGAACTGGCGGGTGGTGCCCGCCGGCCAGGAGAGCTGACCACCGGTAGAGATGTAATCGGAAGGATTGGTGGCGGTACCGTCCGTGGTCGAGTAGAACGCGCTGATGTCCTGGGGGCTGGCCACTTCCACGCCGTTCAGATCGCGGAGGACGGCCGTGAAGGTGAGCATCTTCGTGCCCGTGTCTCCTTCGGTGATCTGCGCGTCGAGCAGCCATATGCACGGGCCGTCATCATCGATGATTGTTCCCACTCCCTGATCTCCGCGAAGCTGGGCATTGGGAGTGATGTTGGTCAGGTTGAGAAAGAGCGTTTCGTCCACTTCATCGATGGTGTCGGCAATGATGCGGACGGTGATGTCCTTGAAAATCGTTCCAGCAGGAAGAGTGACCGTTCCGCTCGCCGCCTCGTAATCCACGCCCGCCACGGCCGTACCGTTGGCCGTTGCCCAGTCCACGGAAACGTCCGTCGTCGAAACAGAAGAAAGGGAGACCGTGAAGGTCATGAAAACGATTCCCGTGTTCTCTTCGCTGACGCTGACGTTGTTGATGGTCAGCTCGGGAGGGTCATCGTCCTGCACCGTGATGCTGGCCGAGGATGCCGCTCCAAGAACGGCAGGATTGGCTCCGTTGCCGGAAGTGGGATTGGAGAGATTCACGGAGAAGGTCTCATCGGGCT
>JBDTRY010000031.1:0-26833 GCA_039931435.1 Acidobacteriota bacterium
TGGCAGCGATGATGTGCACCAGCGGGCCACCCTGGACTCCCGGGAAGACGGCGCGATCGAGGTCCTTGGCGAACCGGGCCTTGCATAGTACGAGACCCGCTCGCGGGCCGCGCAGGGTCTTGTGTGTCGTGGTCGTCACGAAGTCGGCGTAGGGCACGGGCGACGGATGCTCACCCGCCACAACGAGGCCGGCGATATGGGCGATATCGGCCATCATCAGAGCGCCGACGCTGTCGGCTATTTCCCGGATTCTTTTGAAGTCGATGATTCGTGAATACGCCGACGCTCCGCAGATGATCAGGCGGGGCCGGTTCTGCTCGGCCAGGCGCTGCATCTCTTCGTAGTCGATGGTTTCGGTCTCGCGTGTGACGTGATAAGCGACGACCTTGAAGTCGCGGCCACTGTAAGAGAGGGGGTGGCCGTGTGTGAGGTGCCCGCCATGGGCCAGGTCCATTCCCATGATCACGTCACCGGGCTTGAGGACGGCAAAGTACACGGACATGTTCGCCTGGGACCCGGAGTGAGGTTGAACGTTCGCGTGCTCGGCGCCGAAGAGTTCTTTGGCGCGATCGATGGCGATGGTTTCCACGATGTCCGTCGGTCCGCATCCGCCGTAATACCGCTTGCCTGGATACCCCTCGGCGTACTTGTTCGTAAAAATGGAACCGGCGGCGGTGAGGACCGCCGAGGAGACGTGATTCTCCGAGGCGATCAGTTCCAGAGTCTCGTTCTGGCGGCGGGTCTCGAGGGCGATGGCGTCGGCAATGTCCGGATCGCTGGTTCTCAATTCCCTGTGAAGGAATTCATACCCGGTGGCAGCTTCGGTCTTTACGTTGGACATTGCACTCACTCCAGCTGGTTGAGGTCGCGCCGGCGAAAGCGCGAAACGATCTTACGACAATGTCCGCGTGGCGAGAGAGAAAGCTGAACTCGCGGGTAATCATCGTTACACGAGCGAGAGATACCTCCTCGCCTCGCTCGTTCGATACGACATGATCGAGAAAAGCTCCGTGAGCCGTTGGTGCCGGAGAGATCGGAGGCGAACGCCGGGAACTGAGGGCCTCCTACGCCGCCGATGCCATAATGCACTTCATCGATGCGTAGAGTCCCGACGCTCCTCGTGGCCATTGGCGTCGCAACGGCGCTGGCCATTGTCAGCACCACCTGTTTTTTCTATTTCCGCGACAACTTCTCCACCCATTTTCCGGCCAAGGCTATCTCGGCGGACATACTCCGCGGCGGTGCGCTCCCTTACTGGAATTTCATGGCCGGCGGGGGCCAGCCGCTGGCCGGAAATCCGAACACCCTCACGTTCTATCCCGACACACTTCTGTACCTCGTCCTTCCATCGCACGTCGCCTTCAACCTGCATTTTCTGCTTCATCTTCTCGCTGGCTGGATGGCAATGTCTGCCCTGATCGGTCTCTATGGCCTGAGCCAGCTGGCGCGGCACACCGGCGCCGCGCTTTATGTGCTCAGCGGTGCAGCCATCTCGTGCCTGGCCTTCTACAACCTCGTCGCAGCCATCGCTCTTCTCCCACTCATTCTTCTCACCGCCGAACGCTTTCTGCGCTGCCCTTCGGCTGTGACCGGGCTGCAATTGGGAGCGTGCTGCGGGCTGCTCGGGCTGGCAGGAGAGCCGGTCATGGTCGTCAGCGGCGGGATTCTCATTCTTGCCGTGTCCGCCGGGCGCATTCGCGCGCACATGACAGGATGGATCTCGCTGGCGGTCATCGTGGCAGTCCTGACGGTCTCGCCACTTCTGGTCAGCTACAGCGAGGTGGCCGGGGAGGTTGAACGAGGATTTCAACCGTACTCAGCGAACACCGTCCTGGCAGCATCGGTTCCGCCCTGGCGTGCTCTGGAGATCATCACCGGACCATTTTCGGGCCTGATCACGGACCTGGGCCCGTCCGCCTATCACGTCGATCGGGCAGCAGGGGAATGGCCGCCGCTTCTTCCGCTGATGCTCCTTGGAGCGATCGTCGTACCGGCCCTGGCGCTGCGCACCCCCGGCACCACTGGATCGCGCATCGTGGCGCTGCTCTTCCTCTTCCTTGCTCTCGGCAGGTACAACCCGCTCGTCAGGAGCGCTGTCGAAGCGTGGCCCGCGATACGGATCGTTCGTTATCCGGAGAAGTTCATCATTCCGTTCACGGTCGCAGCGGTCGTGGCAGTTGCCGGATGGCTCGACGCGAGGCGGAGGACAGGAGCGACGGACCTGACCATCATCGCCGCGGCGGTGATGCTCTTCGCCTTCGCCAGCTTTCGCCTGTTCTCTGCCGGCTGGGACATCGACGGCCTGCGTCTGGCGACAGGGACGGCCATCGCCCTCATTGTTCTGGTTCTGGCGTGGCAATATCCACGGCATCCGGGCGTACAGCCATGGATTCTCGTGGCGACGTTTCTCCCTCTGATTTATTGGGTCTGGCGGGCGGCGCCGATCGATCTTCTCCACTTCTATCCTGCACCACGCAGGCTGGCAGCGACCATCGAGGGGCGCCTCTGGTCTCCACCGCAGTCAGCCCCGCTGAACGTACCGTTTCCGCACACGCGCGCCGAGTACCGCATCGCCGGTCGCGCACTTGCTCCCCTCTCGGGGATGCCCGTCGGAGTGCGCTACGCCTTCGACCGCTCACCGGAGGGGATGTACTCATACCTGTCACGGATAACCCAGGAGAGGTTCACTTCCGCGGGAATGGATCTGAAGGTGCGCTATCTGCGCCTGCTCGGCGTGGGCACGGTCATATCGAGGGAGCCGATGCAGGCAGAGGGGTTGCAGCCGATGGAGGAATTCTCAATCGATGGGAACGTCTTCCATCGCTCCCGAGTGGTGCGGCCACTGCCGGAAGTCATGATCATCCCAGCCGTGTTCCCGGTCCGCTCGATTCAGGAAGCGGTGGCCAGAATCGAGTCTCCCGGATTCCGGCCGGACCAGGAGATGGTCGTGCCCAAGAGGCGTGAAACCGTTCCCTCGTCACCGATGACGCTGATTTCGGCGACCCGCAGCAACACCTCGATCATCGTACGGATACGCGCCAGGGAGCCAGGCTCCCTGTTCATCAATGAAAGCTACTTCAATTCCTGGGTGGCGGCAGCCGGCGGCAAACGGCTGTCGACATTCCCCGTCAACATCGACCGGCTGGGGGTCATCGTGCCCGCGGGAGAAACGACCGTCGTCCTCACCTTCGGGGCTCACCGTCGTCTGATGGCATTTCTGGAGATCGTCTCCGCTACGTTGCTGCTTTTGGCGCTGGCTACGACGCGGTCGAAAAAGGCGATCGCCGAGCCGGCAAGATAAAGCGAACCGCAGACGACAATTCGAGAGGCCGGTCCGGCCAGCGCGCGACGGAAAGCCCCGGAAGGCCGGCGGAATTGATGGACCGCCACTCCCTCCCGGGTTGCCAGCGATCGCAGCGCCGTCAATGGGAGTGCGCGATCCGATTCCGGTTCGGTAAGAATGATCGTCTCGAACATTGGAAACAGTTCCGCTGCCATGTTCGTGAAGTCCTTGTCCTGCAATGCCCCGAAAACCAGAGTCCGAGGACGGGGCACCTTGCGGGCAACGAAAGCCGCTACCGAGGCCACACCTTGTGCGTTGTGGGCACCGTCCACGTAGACGGTTTTATCGCCGATGACGAAGCACTCCAGACGCCCGCGCCAGCGTGCGGACCGGACTCCGTCGGCAATGGCGTCCGCTGTGATTCGAGGAAGGGCTGAGGCGATCAGCTCCGAGACGCGGACAGCGAGACTGACGTTCGCGATCTGGTGAGCACCGGTGAGACTCGTCTGCAGACGATACGAGCGCATCGGCGTCCGCAGCGCGAAGCGTGAACCGTTTGCACTCATCCTCAAGGCGGAGACCGCGGTCTCCTCACGCAGAACGTGAAGATCAATTCCAAAGCGATGGGCGCGTCTATTCAGGACATCGAGCACGACCGCGTCGTCATTGCTGGTGACCACTGCTGCACCCCGATGAATGACACCCGCCTTCTCCCCGGCAATGGCCCGGATCGTCCGGCCCAGAAATTCAGTGTGATCGATGGAAATGCTGGTGATCACCGCCGCCAGCGGGCGGACAACGTTCGTGGCGTCCAGTCTCCCACCCATGCCTACCTCCAGAACGGCTATTTCGCATCCCATCGTCCGGAAGAGCATGAAAGCCACTACGGTGAGGGCCTCGAAGTATGTCGGGACGACGCCACTTCGCTGCGACGTGGCTCGCAGCTCGTCGGTGGCGGCGGCGAGCATCGTCGCCGGGATATTCCGCCCGTCCACGCTCCATCGTTCGAGTATGTCCACCAGGTGCGGCGAGGTGTAGAGCCCGACGCGGTAACCGGAGGAGGAGAGAATCGAGGCGAGGGTCGCTGCCGTGGAGCCCTTCCCGTTCGTCCCGGCCACGATGACCGAAGGAAATGCCTGCTGCGGTTTTCCGGCAGCGCGAAGAAGGGCCTTGACGCGCTGAAGGCCCGGGCGGATTCCACTTCCCTGAAGAGAGTCGAGCCAGGCCAGAGCTTCCCGGTAGGTCACGGCTCAGGCAGCGCGAAACAGGCGGAGGAATCTGGCGATCACGGGTTTCATCTCGGAGCGGGGCGTGATGACGTCAACCATGCCGTGATCGAGAAGAAATTCGGAACGCTGGAAACCGGCGGGCAGGGTCTGGCGAATGGTCTGCTCGATCACTCGCGGTCCGGCAAAGCCGATCAAAGCCCTGGGCTCGGCGATGTTTACGTCTCCGAGCATGGCGAACGAGGCTGTCACGCCGCCGGTGGTAGGGTCGGTGAGTATGGAGATGTACGGAAGCTTCGCCTCCGCGAGGCGGCTCAGGGCGGCGGAAATCTTCGCCATCTGCATCAGCGAGAGGATGCCCTCCTGCATCCGGGCTCCGCCGGAACATGACACGATCAGCACAGGCACTTTCTTGTCCAGGGCACGCTCGATGGCCAGAGTGATCTTTTCTCCGACCACAGACCCCATGGATCCACCCATGAAGGCGTACTCCATGGCGCAGATCACGACGGGGATTTCCTCGAGCCTTCCTTCGGCGCAGAGCACGGCGTCGCCGGTCCCCACGCGCGACTCATAGACCCTGAGGCGATCGCGGTAGCGCTTCGTGTCCCGGAATTCGAGCGGGTCAGCCGACTTGATGTTCCCGGCGAACTCCTTGTACTGGTCATCGTCGAAGAGGAGTGCAAAGCGCTCGCGGGCGGAAAGACGGAAGTGATAGTTGCATTTCGGGCATACGTTGAGATTCTGTTCGACTTCTTTCCGGTAAACGATCTCTTTGCACTCTTCGCACTTCAGCCACAGTCCCTCCGGGATGGTCGTCCGCTCGACGGCCTCCTTGGGGGTTTTCTCTTTCTTGAACCATGACATGGTCGAACTGTACTGACTGATGGAACCTCAAGCAAGCAACAGAATGCTGTGAAGCGCTAACGTCCCCGGAACTTCATGGCCGAAGCCGCTTCCCGGTCGGCTTCTTTTCGTTTTTCGGTTTCGCGCTTGTCGTAAAGCTTCTTGCCCTTCACCACTGCGATCTCAGCTTTGACCCTGCCCCGGCTGAAATACAGCCGAAGTGGAACGACGCTCAGCCCTTTTTCGGCCACGGACTCGGCGAGCTTTTCGATCTCACGACGGTGCAGCAGCAGCCGTCTGGTGCGTTCGGGATCGTGGTTTTCGAGATTGCCGTGCGAGTAGGGGGAGATATGGGCGCCGAAAAGAAAGGCCTCGCCACTCCTGAAGACGACGTAGCTGTCCTTGAGATTCGCCTGTCCGTCACGGAGCGACTTCACCTCCGTACCGGTCAGCTCCATCCCCGCCTCGTGTTTGCTGATAATGAAGTATTCGTGGAAGGCTTTCCTGTTTGTGGCGATGAGTCTCTCACCGCCACTCTGCTTCGGCTGGGCCATGCGAGCTGCATTCTAGCCGCTAGCTGCCGCTGCCATGGGGCGAGGAGAGCATCTCCACGAATTTCACTGCCAGTTCTTCATCGAGTTGTGCTCCGCCCACGCGCCGGATCCGGGCCAGCGCCGCGGCCGGAGGAACGGGGGTCTGGTAGGAATCGCTGGCGGTCATGGCATCGTAGGCTTCGCAGATGTGAATGATGCGGGAGATGATCGGGATCGATTCGCCCGTGAGCCCGTGAGGATATCCGGTGCCGTCGGGGCGCTCGTGGTGGCAGAGGACGATGTGCGCTACTTCACCCCCGAGGGGTGATTCGGCGACGATGGCCGCCCCGACGATGGGATGCTCCTTGAGCATGCGCAGATCCTCATTGGTGAGAGTCGGCTTGCGGTAGAGAATCTCGTAATCGAGCAGACGCATACCGACGTCGTGAACCAGACCGGCAATACGTGCGGTCTCGATCTGATCTACATTCAGCCCCGCCGCCCTGGCCAGCCGCGTAGCATGGTCGGAGACACGTCGCGAGTGCGCGGAAAGCACCGGATACCTCTGAAGATCGGGCTCGACGAGTTTTTCTGCGACCCTGTAATTCACGGCGGTGAGCAATTCTGCGGAGACGGCGAAGTTCACTACCTCGGTGCATTGCCTGAGGAGCCCGGCCAGCAACGAACGGATGTGCGCCGTGGGAGGCGCTTCGAAGGCCACGGTGAGCACGACCGCACGGGGTTGTGGAAGCTCCACCGGTGCGCTCATCACGGTGGTGATCCGGGAAGCATCGATGGCTCGCGGAGCCTTTCCCAGCGGAAAGAAAATCGAGGACTCGGTCAGCCCCTCCGGCTCCCCACGTTTCTGAAGCCACCCCTTCAGTTTCATTTCGAACTTCTGCGCGGCATCTGCAGTAAGGTCACCATGGGAGGCCACGCGCTGATGACCTCCGAACCTTCCGAACGATGAAAGCGCTGCGAAAAGGACCCCGGGCAACCCGATCACCGCGGGCAGGACCACGGCACCCGCTTCGATCTGGAGAGGGGTCAGTGTCTCCACGGCGGTGCGATTCCGCAGAACGCCGCGGGCCACTGCGCGCTTGGCCTCGTCCACGTGCATGTTGGCCGTGCTCGGTTGCGTGGGCATTTCCAGAACCGGCCGGGGAGAGCTGAACTGCGGTGAAGGAGTGGATGGCGCGGATCGCTGACCGAACAGGTTCTGCTCGGCGAAGAGATCGAGGAACTGTTCGGTGATTTTCTGAGCGCTGGTGATGTCGCCCGGCCCGAACGGCTGCTTGGCGGCTTTGTCGCGCATATCGAGAAATCCGATCAGCTTGCCCCGTCCATAGATCGGCGCGAGGAGCATGCGCGTCGTCCCGGCAGAGAACAGCGTCTGCGAAAGACGCGGATCCTCGGTAAGGCTGTTCACGAAAAAGGGAGTGCGCTTGATTACGAGGCGATCGATGAAATCGTCCCGGGCGTCGATCTGCTTACGCTCGACTTCACGGAAACCGTACTGCGTAACCAGGTCGAAATGCGCCTCGCCGTTGGCGAGATAGAGCGCCGCCTTCGTAGCCCGGATATCCTCCAGACATCGATAGAGGATCTCCTTCAGTTTCGGCTCGAGCGTAATCAGGTCGACCGTTGCCGTCATGACAGTGATCTGCGACTCCTAACCTGAGGTGTGTCAAATTCACAACACCAGTGGCCAAACTTCGCGACACATCGGACACTCTCAAAAGTGGGCTTGAATATACTAAATTTCAGTCCGACAGTCACTTACAAATCCTGGGACCGGACCGGCGGCGTGGCGCGCCGGTTGCTCCAGTCAGTCGCAGGTCCTTATGACATTCGAGCGAAAAACCATCTCTGCCCCGGTAGGAATCGAAGGCATCGGGCTTCATTCCGGGCTATATACCAAGGTCGAGCTCCACCCGGCACCCGCCGGAAGCGGCCTGACTTTCGTCCGCAGCGATCTGGGCAATCTGAGGATCCCCGCTCTGCAGGCCAGTACGACGTCCCTGGATTATGCCACCAGCGTGGGCCGGGATGACGTTTCCATCGGGACGGTCGAGCACCTTCTGGCGGCGATCGTCGCCAACGGCATCACCGATCTGGACCTTGTAATCGACGGTCCCGAGGTTCCGATCATCGATGGCAGTGCCCTCCCCTTTGTCCATCTTCTGGACGCAGCCGGAATCAAGAAGCTCGGTGAGCCGATCCAGGCGCTGCGCGTGACGCGAGCAATCGAAGTGTCTGACGGGGCGAAACGGATTTCGATCACACCTTCGAACCAGCTCTCCATTCGTTACCGGATCGACTTCGCTCATCCCTCAATCGGAAGACAGTCCCGACACTTTCAGGTGGATTCCGAGGCCTTTGCCAGAAAGATCGCTCCGGCGCGAACTTTCGGATTTCTTCGTGATGTGGAACAGCTTCGCGCCGTGGGTCTGGCCCGGGGAGGATCGGTAGAGAACTGCATCGTCCTCGACGACCACGGTGTGAGCAACGGCCCTTTGCGCTTCCGAGACGAGTTCGTCCGCCACAAGATCCTCGATCTCGTCGGCGATCTGGCCCTTTTCGGCAGACCCATTGTCGGGCAGATCACGGCCTACAAAGCGGGACACGCGTTGCACTCCAAGTTTGTGGAGACGGTCCTGAACAATCCGGGATCGTGGACGCTCGATGATGAAGCCGTCGTTGGCTTTCGCTATCCTTCGCCGGATCTCGAGACCGTCTATCAAAGCTGATTGCCAGGCTCGAAGCGAGACTGACATCGGCCGCAGTCCCGGCGGTGGAACCCAGCGCTCGTCGGGGCATCCGGACACGTCACACGTGAGCGTTTCCAGGGACACCTGAAGCGCTCCGACCGCGGAAGAACCTCTGCAATAAATCCCGGGCCAGGCCGTTACAATGTGTGGTAAAAAAGCCACAATGACGTTTCGCGCGCTCGCAGTGTCCATGATCGTACTTACGGTTGCCGTCCCCGCCCGGTCCGAACAGGCAAGAATCGACCAGCTTCAGGCCAAGGCTCGAAACGGAATGGTCTCGTTGTCCTTTCAGTTGGCCAACGCCTTTGATTACGAAGAGATCCGTAAGGCACTGACCAGCGGTCTGGCCACGGGCTTCACCTACCACATCGAGTTGGTTCGCAGCCGGCCGAACTGGTTCGACGATACGATCGCCAGCTCCCGGATCGAGATCATCTGCACGTACAACTCGGTCACTCAGGAGTATCTCCTGAACTACCGCCATGACAGAAAGCTCGTTCGTTCAGAGGTGTATCGCGATCTGAATGCGCTTCAGAAGGCCATGACCTCGGTCAGTGAGGCAGACTTTTTTTCGTTGGGTCGTTATCGACCTTCGAAGCTGATCGTACGAGTACGGGCCGACGTGATGCAGGGCTACTTCCTGTATGTAATGCCCTGGCAGGTTTCGACCGACTGGTCGCATGTCCGCGTCGCTTTGCCGAAGGCCGGTGAATGAAAGAGACCGGCATTCTGCGTTACCGGAAGGATCCGCGCTTCATCATCAGCGTTCCCCTGCTCATCTTTGCCGCCACGAGCCTGATTTACTACCTGGTACAGAGAGCCAAGGAGTTGTCGCCGGAAGCCCTGAGCAGCCGCCTGCTCCTGTTCGTTCTCTGGAACATCAATCTCATTCTCATTCTGGGAATCCTGTTCGTTCTCTTCCGGGGTGTGGTCAAGCTGCTGCTGGACCGGCAGCGGGGGATCCTTGGTTCGCGCTTCCGCACGAAGCTCGTAGCCACGTACGTGGTCACCTCCCTTCTTCCCATCGTGGTCCTGTTCTTCGTGGCCACCGATCTCTTGCGCGTTTCCATCGATCGCTGGTTCAACACTCCTGTCCGGGAACTTCTCCAGAACAGCGAGGCCATCGCCGAGAGCGCCCAGAACCGGGCCGCTGTCGATGCGGAGCGCGCGGCAGCGGAGATCGCCGACGGAATCGAGCGAGGCGGCATGGAGGCGCTGGACCGGACGCTGGCTCATGCCCGCCGCTTTCACAACATCGAGCTGGCCGGGGTCTATCAGTCGGGAATGATCATGAAGCTCGACACGGACCCCCGCGCCCCCATTCATGAAGTTTCCGAACCGCCGGCCAGCTTCTTCTCGGAGGTTCACGAAAAGGGTCAGGCCCGGCGTATCGACGTCGGTGCAAGCGGGAAGTGGATTCGAAGTGCCGTCGAGGTCCGGCGGTCCGACGCGGTGGCGCTGACAGCAGTTTCGGGTGTGTTTCTACCCAGCACTGTCAGCCGCATGATCGACGAGAACATCATCGCTCAAAAGAATTTCGAACAGCTGGACTCGCAACGGCCGGCACTGAAGACCTCGCAGACCCTGCTCTTCCTCACCGTCACTCTCTCGATCCTCTTCGGCGTTCTCTGGACATCGATGTACGTCTCGCGTCGCATTACCGTTCCCATTCAGGCTCTGGCGGAGGGGACGACCACGCTCGCTTCCGGACACTATGAGCATCGCATCAACGTCCGGGCCACGGACGAGTTCGGAGTTCTCATCGATTCCTTCAACCGCATGGCCTCCCAGCTCGATACGCAGCGCTCGGCGCTGACAGCTTCGAACGATGAGACGCAACAGATCAACCGCCGTCTGGATGACGAGCGCGCATACCTTGCGACGGTACTGGACAGCGTTTCCACAGGGATTCTGGCCTTTACCGGTCAGTTCGGACTGTTGAGCATCAACGGGGCAGCGCTGCGCATGCTGCAGCTCGAACAGCCCCCGTTCCTGGCCCAGCTGGACGCTGTCTTTCCGCCGGGCCTGGACGACCTGCGCCAGTTCATCTACGGCCTGCGTGATGAGTCTTCCCGCCCTCGTGAGATCACCATTCTTCTGGATGGAGAGTTGCGGTACCTCGATGTCTCCGTAGCCCCCCTGAAAGGAAGGAAGGGTCCGCCCGGCTGGGTCATGGCCATCGAAGACCTCACCCAGCTCGTTCAGGCTCAGAAACTGGCGGCCTGGAGTGAAGCGGCGCGGCGCATCGCCCACGAGATCAAAAACCCCCTCACGCCGATTCAGCTCTCCGCCGAACGGATTGCCAAAAAGTTCCGCAACGGAGATCCCGATCTCGAAAGCGCGGTCTACGAGGGGTGCGAAACCATCGTCAGTGAAGTGGGGCAGTTGAAGAGGATGGTCGACGAGTTCTCGCGCTTCGCCCGGCTTCCTGCCATTCACCTCCGGCAGATTGCCATCGCCGAGGTTTTCGATGAAGCGGCCCGGCTCTACCGCGAGATCAAACCCGGCGTCGTCGTGCAGATCGAATGCGACCCGACGTTGCAGGCAGTGATCGATCCGGAACAGATCCGCCGGGCGCTGGTGAACCTTCTGGACAACGCTCTTGAGGCCACCGATGCCGGCGAGATCCGGCTCGTGGCCGCCAGCCGGCCCCGAAGAGTTGTGATCAGCGTCATCGATCCGGGGCGAGGAATCCCGGACCGTGACAAGGAGAATCTCTTTCTGCCCTATTTTTCAACCAAGAAGGAAGGCACCGGCCTCGGTCTGGCGATCGTCTACCGGATTGTGCAGGATCACGACGGACGCATCACGGTCCACGACAACCACCCCAGAGGAACACGCTTCGATATCGAGTTGCCGGCGTAAGGCGTAAGGACATCCATTGGCCAGAATTCTCATCATCGACGACGAAGCTTCGATCCGTACGACGCTGGACCGGATCCTCCGCGACGAAGGGCACGCCGCCGCCCTTTGCGACTCGGGTGAAGAGGGGCTGGCGCTGTTTGCCCGGGAGGAATTCGACGTTGTCCTCCTCGACGTCTGGTTGCCGGGACTGGACGGTCTGGCTGTTCTGGAGCGCTTCCGCAGTGTGAACGGCGCACCTCCGGTCATCGTGATCTCGGGACATGGCAACGTCGACACCGCCGTTCGCGCCACACGTCTCGGTGCCTACGATTTTCTGGAAAAACCCCTCTCTCTCGAACGTGTGCTTCTGACCATCAATCACGCTCTGGCCGACCGGCAGTTGCGGCAGGAGGTGTCCAAACTCAAGCAGCAGGCACCGGCGGACGAATTTCTCATTGGCGAGAGTGAGGTCATGAGGCGCCTTCAGCAGCAGATCCGAAGCGCCGCTCCCTCGAACAGCCGCGTGCTCATCACCGGCGAAAACGGCAGCGGCAAGGAGATCGTGGCCCGCAGCATCCACCGGCTCTCCCTGCGATCGGAGAAGACCTTCGTCGACGTCAACTGCGCCGCCATTCCCGAAGAGCTCATCGAATCGGAGCTCTTCGGCCACCGCAAAGGAGCCTTTACTGGAGCGATCGACGATCGCAAGGGAAAGTTCGAGCTGGCCGATGGCGGGACGCTCTTCCTCGATGAAATCGCGGACATGAGCCTGAAGACTCAGGCAAAAGTGCTTCGGGTCCTCCAGGAACAGAAGTTCCAGAAGGTAGGAGGGCACCAGACAATCACCGTCGACGTCCGCGTCATCGCCGCCACGAACAAGATTCTGGATAGCGAGATTGAGTCGGGGACGTTCCGCGAAGATCTCTACTTCCGTTTGAACGTTCTTCCGATCCATGTCCCTCCTCTCAGGGATCGGGATGGCGACATCGAGTTCCTGGCCGAACATTTCCTTCGCCGTTTCGCAGCAGAGGCCGGGCGGAAACCGAAGCGGCTCACCGCGGGGGCGATCAGTAAACTTCGCGGCCACCGCTGGCCCGGAAACGTTCGCGAGCTGCGTAACGTGCTCGAGCGGCTGACGATCCTCGTCCAGGGTGATTCCGTCGAACCAGAAGATATCGACTTCACGACCGCTGCCACGCGCTTCTCAGGCCGGCCGGATATGAGCCTGAAAGAAGCGCGCGAGGAGTTCGAGCGCGATTTCATTCTCAGAAAGCTGCAGCAGTTCGCCGGAAACGTCAGCCGTACGGCAGATGCTCTGGGCGTCGAACGATCGAACCTTTACCGGAAACTGAATGCCTATGGAATCCGGGTGGAGAGGCCCTGAAGCCGACTGACAATGAATGGAATACCGCCCCGTTGCGAACGGGTTCTGCTGTTCGCTTGACACCCCTCAGGGCGTTGTCTAACATCGCCATCTCAGGGCGGGAATAGCTCAGTGGTAGAGTGCAACCTTGCCAAGGTTGATGTCGCGGGTTCGAATCCCGTTTCCCGCTCCAACCTGACCTCACCAGGGCCGCCCAGCGCGGCCCGTTTCATTTCTGACCGTATCGGAACCGATCCCATCCGGTCAGGGGTGCCCGTCCCCAGCGTCTTTTTTACCCTTCCTTCCAACCGGTGCCGCGCCACCGACCGATCGGTCATTTTATTGGCTGGTGCGTCAGCGAGGTGGGCTTTCAGGGTAAGATGACCGGGTCGTTCGAGGGAACGCCGGCCGCGCGAAGCTCGCAGGGTTTTGCGTTGGATTTCCTACGGTGTGGCACGAACCGCACCGCCACTCCGAACACACGGAGGATGCGTGAAAACGACGAAGGAGGAGCTGGTCGAGCAGTTCCGAATCAGCTCCATTCAGGATGCAGCCATCCGGGTCATCGCCCGCAAAGGTCTGTCAGCCGCGAGCATGCAGGAGATCGCCACCGAGGCAGGCATCGCCAAGGGAACGATCTATCTGTACTTCGAGAACCAGCAGGATCTGCTCGAACGGAGTGTTGACGACGCCCTCTCGGAGCTCCTCAGGAAACTGACCCTCGCGCTGGAAAGCGCAGGGGAATTCCGCGACCGCTTCGCCCTGCTGGTGCGCACGAAGGTTGAATTCTTCGACAGCAATCACGACCTGTTCCGTGTCTATCTGGCCATCAAGCATCCTGAGGCACTCGATCAGGATTCCCGCCGCTGCTCCTACCGGGAGCGACCGCAACACAAGATCTACCATGAAAAGTTGCTTCGCTTCATCGAAGAGGGAATCACCGGTGGCGAGATCAAGCAGATGAAGCCCTCACGCGTAGCACTCTTCCTGGAAGAAGGAGTGGTGGCGGTTATCCTGCAGCGGCTGGCCGAAGATTCCTCTCCCCAGGCCTCAGAGGATGTGGACTGGATCGTCGACCTGATCCTGCACGGAATCTCGAAGCCCTGCTGAAACGCGCCCTGGTGGCGTGTAAACGGGGAATCGGTACCAGATCGCGCAGCGATCGGCGAGGAGGGCAAGGCGCGCCGACGCAGACATAGCGGTGACTACGTTGAGGAGGCGCAACGCGGCCATCGTCGTCGAGAGCAAGCGAGCTGGTACCGATTCGTCGTTTACACGCCACTACAGAGAATCCCGCCAGGGGACGGTGGCCTGAGCCATGGGCTGGAAGGCGGATTCGTATTGAATCACCTGAAATCTGCGGCCGGTCCAGTAGAGGGCGAGCACGTCGAATCGGATCAGCGATGACTCCAGCCGATGTGCTCTCACGTACCGATCCGCCAGTCGAATCAACTGCAGTTGCTTCTTTGCGTCCACGGCCTCGTCGGGGCGGCCCCGTCCAACCGTCTGTCGGGCCTTGACCTCGACGAACGCAACCGTCTTTCCCCGGCGCACCACCAGGTCGAGCTCGCCGCTGTGTCCGAAGCGAACGTTGCGGTCCAGGATGGAGTAGCCCCGCCAGCGGTAATGCCATCCGGCCCGTCGCTCCCCTGCCAGACCCAGCTCGCGTGCCACCAGTCTCCGTGCAGGAAAGATCTTCTCGATCAATCGGCGCATGCCCCTGACACCTGCGAACTCATCGGCGATGAAAGTGTTTCTCGATGTCGACGTGTCGGATGTCGACGATGATCGGCCTGCCGTGCGGGCAGGCGTAGGGGTTGGAAGAGTGAAGAAGATCTTCCACGAGCCGCGACATCTCTCCGCCAGTCAAAGAGCGGTGAACCTTGATTGCAGCCTGACAGGCCAGCGAAGCAAGAACCCGATGACGGAGGCGTGACCAGTGCGAAGTTTTCTCTTCCACGGAGGCTTCCACCAGCTTCTGGAAGAACTTTGGAAGATTCGCGCCTTGAAGAGGAGCGGGCACCGCAGCGACTGCGAAGCTGTTTCCCGAGAATCGTTCGATCTCGAAGCCTGTGCCGCGCAGCTCTTCGAGGTGTGACTCCAGCACGGCCACGTCCGGAATGGGCGCCTCATAAAGGACG
Organism: Acidobacteriota bacterium; assembly: GCA_039931435.1. Lineage (GTDB taxonomy): Bacteria > Acidobacteriota > Thermoanaerobaculia > Gp7-AA8 > Gp7-AA8 > JBDTRY01. The sequence goes on from JBDTRY010000031.1 coordinate 15,008, forward strand.
GGCGTCAGCAAGCGCTGGACCTCGGTTTTTCCCGTTTCGATCTGCTTCTCGAAGCTATCGTAGAGCACGCGTTCATGGGCGACATGTTGGTCGATGAGGCGCAGTCCGTCGGGGCTGTCGATGAGCAGATAACTCATGCGGTATTGCCCGATTACCCGTCCCTTCAGTGCCCCGAGGTCGACGGGTGCGGCCTCCAGTGGAGGCTGCACCACGGGGCGATCGCGAAACAGTGGGCTGTTCTCGAAGGGCAGGCCCCGATCGCTGGTTTCAACGAGGGTGGGAGCGAACAACTGATCAGAGTGAGAAACGCCTTGACCGTTCCGCACTTCTCCAATGACCGAGACAGGAGCGAGCTCGCCTTCGGCCGGTTGAAGAAGTCCGACCCCTTCCTCCGCGCCGCCCAGTGCCGCACGGATGGCCTGCTCGACAACGACATGCACTTTCCCGGAGTCGCGGAACCGCACCTCCGTCTTCGCCGGATGAACGTTGACGTCCACGGCACTCGGTGCAATTTCCAGAAACAGAAATACTGCCGGGTGCCCCTCGAAATCGAATGCATCGGACGCGCGCGCGGAGGCGTGGGCCAGGACGCGGTCCTTTACCAGCCGCCCATTGACGAAAAAATACTGATGACGCCGGCTGCCATAGCGCAGCCCGCGCGTTACCAGCCCGACAGCTTCAGAGTCGTCGATGCGCATGCTCAACTCTGAAAGAAACGGGGCAGCCTCCGCTCCCAGGATCTGCAGCGCCCGTTCTCTCAGATCGGCTGCAGGAGTGAGGTCGAGCACCACACGGCCGTTGTGCTCCAGGCGAAAAGAGCGCTGGGGGACTGGCAACGAGTACGAGGTGACCACGGAGACGATCTGCCGGAACTCTGCGTCGGAGCTCTTCAGAAACTTCCGGCGTGCCGGAACGTTTTCGAAGAGCTCTGCCACTCGCACGCTCGTTCCCCGATCCCGCGCCGCGGGACGTACATGAACGCCAAGAATGGGATCGCACTCGATTTCAGTTCCGGTGGGGGAGATTCCGTCCCAGGTCAGCAGCGTGAACCGGGACACACTGGCAATGGATGGCAGGGCCTCGCCTCGAAATCCCAGCGTCCGAACCGAGAGCAGGTCATCGAACACGGCGATCTTGGAAGTGGCATGCCTCTCCAGCGCCAGCCCGGCGTCCCCTTCATTCATCCCGCAGCCGTCGTCACGGACGTCGATGAGGGACCGGCCTCCGTTCTCCAGAATGATTTCGATCCGTTGCGCTCCGGCGTCGATGGCGTTCTCCACCAGTTCCTTGACCACGGAACTCGGGCGCTCGACGACCTCGCCAGCAGCAATCTGGTTGATCAGCTCTGAGGGAAGTACGCGGACTGAAGTCATGGATGGAATGGCGGTTTTACACTCACCCGCTGCCAGGCCGGGCGTTCGCTTTGAGACATGATCGCATGAAGCGCACCATGCTACTGTCTGTAGATGAACGTGTCAGCCGCGAGGCTATCAGTGGGTCTGTCGACCGCCGGAACGGCCCGCCCACCTTTCGTGGCACCGGCGTTGCTCAACAGGACTCGATGATTCGACGAATAGCAGCATTGATCGGAATCGGGCTGTTGCTGGCCATCCTCGTTCTGCTGGTCTGGACGGTGCACCTGCATAGCCTGCGCACCACTTCCGAAAACACGTCGCTGGGTCTTTCCGGAGATGCCTTTTCGGTCGAATCTCGTTTCCCCTCGAGGAGCGCCACATGATCTCTGAACAAATTCGCGACCTCGCGGCCAGGAGTGACAGCCGGGAACCATTTCTGAGCTTCTATATGGACACGAATCGCCACGATGAACAGGATCGAGAGCGTATCCGCGTCTCGCTCAAGGATGAGTTGAAGGATATCCGCGAGGCCGTGACCTCGAGCAATGGCCAGGACGGCGGATTCAACCGGGCACTCCATCAGGTCGAGAGTTACATGGAGAGTGAGCTTTCACCCGCCAGCCGGGGTGTGGCATTTTTCTGCTGCCCGTCTGAAGAGTTCTTCCGAGCTTTGGAGCTGCCCTTCAACGTTGCCACAGAATCCCGGGTGGGGGTTCGTCCATACCTGAAACCGCTGAACGTTCTCCGACAAGCGAATCCTGACACTCTGATCGTGCTCGTCGACGCAAAATCCGCACGCCTCTTCGCGCTCGAATTCGGCCAGCTGCTCTACGAGCTGGACCTCGAGAGCCCGGATCTTCCCCGGGGGCTCGATCAGGGCGGGTGGTCGCCGGCAAACATTCAAAGACACGTACAGGATCATATCGATCGGCTGCACAAGGAAGTCGCGGAGACTCTGTCCAGGAAGCTCGATAGCGGGTCATTTACCGGTGTGATCCTCTGCGGGCAGGAGCGTAACATCGCGAACTTTCGCAACTTTCTGCCGAAAAGAGTCGAGGACCGCCTGTTGGGGGCTCTGCACCTCGGTATCCGTTCAAGCTCGGAGGAGGTCATCGCCGCATGCGCCGGACTGCTGCGCCAGCACAGTCACGACGTGCTCGGTGAAGGCCTTCGCGAACTCCTGGAAGCGTCGCAAACGAATGGAGCGGGTGCCCTGGGATTTGCGAAGGTGATCGAGGCCACGAACGAGCGTCGCCTGATGCAGCTGTTCGTCCGTGGGGATCTCGATGAACGAGGATGGCTCTGCGGCTCCTGCGGCATGATCGGCCAGGCTGTACCTCTCGGCTGTCCTGCCTGCGGAGGTACGGTAAGTACGGTCGATCTCGGAGAGCAGCTCATGGCCGCGGCACAGCGCGAAAATGCCACCGTCGAGGTGGTCCCCGACCCCTCCCTTCTCCAGGACTACGAAGGCGTGGGTGCCCTGCTTCGATTCTAGTAATTTTTACACTCTGAGAGCCAGAATCCGCATAGGTAAAGGAGGTCTATAGCTGGCACGATCCTTGGAATACATCGGATAGAAACGAACCGATGATCAACGAGGACAGAGCGATGACCGTCACACAGAAAGTAATCAGAATCGGGACCACTGCCATGGCGGTCGTCCTTCTCGCCGCCGTTCCCTCTACACTCTTCGCAGCCCCTTCAGCTTCCCAAGCGCTTCAGGACGCCGGCATTCAAATCGCAGACCTGAACGTCCAGCAGATCGAAGCCATCACGATCGTGCGCGGAAACGTCACTTCAGCTGCTGAGCGGGATCGTATTGCTCCCGTACTGGCACTGGCCGGATACCAGCGCGTCGCGAATATGGTGCAGGTGGTCGGTTCGCCAAACGATCTCGCCATCGCCCGAGCCGCCGAGCGCGAGCTCTCCCGCAAGGGAGTACTCGAAGGTTCGAACCTCCGCGTGAGCTGCAAGAACGGCGTCGTCGTTCTGGGTGGCGCGGTCCGCTCCGCCAATCAGCGACAACTGGCTCTGGATACCATCCACCATCTCTCCGGTGTCCGGGCTGTCCGGGCCGATCTCTGATCCTGAAGCAAAGGCACTCGAAAAGCGGCGGGAGCGATCCCGCCGTTTTTGCGTCTAATGAAGTGTAAGGCTGCAGTGGGACCAGATGGTGCCGGTATTGACGGCGCGAGCGAGGCGGGCCGACGAAGGCATAGCGCGACTATGTTAGGAGGCACAACGAAGCTCACGCCGTCGAGAGCAAGCCAGGTGGTCCCACTTCAGCCTTTACGCTCGATTAGTACCTCGTCGTTCGCACAGAAAACCGGAATTCATTGTGGCGGAGTGCGTCGGGAGCCTGCACCGTGCTGGCGAACACTGCAGTCAGATAAACCGTAAAGTCCCGCACCGTCACCGATGACTCCACCCCTAAGCCAGCGTCAGCGGTGAGGTCTCCCAGTTTGTAGTCCGTGAATTGATCGGAGGGCTTCCCCCGGAATCCCAGAGTCCCGGCCCCGACATAGCCAGTTCCGTACAGATTGTTCCAGTGAATGACCCACGTTTTGAAGTCGCGATTGCGAAAAAGGGGGACAAAATATTCGCCGGTCAGATGGGCCTCGTCGGTTCCTCGCTTGTGGTCGTCGACCCCTTTCAGGGCATCGCGCCCTCCCAGGCGGAAGTACTCGTCGAAAGGAACCCGGTAAGCCCAGCTGGGCAGGTCGAATGACGACTCATCGGGCGGAAAATCGGCGCGGGTGAGACCTGACGGGGATTTCTGAAGCATGCTTCCGAGGTGGCCGCGCATGATCAGAAATGTACTGGAGGAGACATCGAATCTCTTCAGTGCTTCGGCCTCCAGGCGGGTGTAGTTGAAGTCCCCGGCTGAGGGGATTCCCTCGGTGATCCCTACGGCCGCTGCGAATTTTCTGGGACCGAGCTCGCGAAAGGCGGTCAGTACTGGAGGCACCCGCCCCGAGGACTCGCTGGCGATGGAGTTCAGGCGCTCGTCGAAAGGGGAGCCGATCTGATATCCGAGCTTTACGAACAGATTCGATTTGCGGTTGTCCGGATTGTCGACATCCCCGTGGAGAAAACGGTCGTCTTCGGTTAAGAAATACAGTCGACGGTTGTACTTCCGGGGATGTTCGAACTGCACGAAAGCACCTCTGACCCGATTGAAATCTCCGGAGGTGTCTTGCAGGGACTTGAACGAGAGGCTGTCGAACAGACCGATCTTGTAGGTAAAGGCCCGGGCGTAGTACTTGTAGCGGAGGAATGTGGAGATGTCCCCGTTCACGAAGTTGTAGTTCACCTGACCTTCGAACAAAACGTTCCGGATCAGTTTTCTCAACCGGATGTCGAACTCCCCCTCCGGCAGATAGACATTCAGAGAAGGGAAGGCATTCTGGTGATCGTTGGCCGCTGGCTGCGGTTCGGAGGACGCCAGCGGAGGCGCATTCTCGCTCAGGGGTGAGGAGTCCGGCGCAGGTGAAGGCGACGGTGCGGGTTCGTTCGATGGTTCAGGAAGTGCAGAGGCGGGTGTTTGAAGCTCGGTCTCCGTCGGCTCGGTCTCCGTCGGCTCCGACTCTGGCGATGGCGAGGGGGTGGCGGAGGGCGACAGGTCCGGCGAGGGAGGTGACGGGGCCTCCTGGGAGGTGACCTCGCCAGGGTTCGCGATTCCGGCATGGACGAGCGTGATGGGGGAAAGGAATGATGCCATCGCGAAAGCGAGGAGTACAGGGAAGCGCTGTCTGACCAAGAATGAGTCCTCTCTGTTGGTGCCGCCGGCGGCACCAGCCTACACAGGATTGGGAGTTATGTTAAACTTTTGATCTGGAACTCTTTAGAAAGCCAGCGCTATTCTGCCGTGGCACATCTTTTGTATCTGCGGCACGATTATAGTATGGCGCTGAACCGGTGGAAACTTCAGGAGGTGTGATTTTGCGTTCGATCAAGAGTTCGTTACTTTTCATGCTGTGTTTTCTTATTCTCGCTCCCGGCGCCTTTGCTCAAATGGTGAGCTACGACGATCAGCTTCATCTTCTGGCGCCGACATCCTCGGGCGAAACGGGCCTGTTCACCACAATCGGCGGCGACATGCTCAAGCGGGGCGATTGGTCGTTCGGGATTTACCTGAACGATTACGACTTGGACGCGGCCGATGCTCCGGAGCTCGCACCCCTTTCCGCGCGCAAAAGCAATCCTCTGGGATATGACCTCTACCGCCTCAATCTGTCGCTCGGTTATGGGTTGACAGATCGGTGGGAGGTTTCGGCCTCACTTCCCTATGACCGCATCGAAGGTCATGGCAACGATCGCGCAGGCTACATCAACGGCTGGCCGTACGTTGGTAGCTTTCATGACAGCGGAATCGGCGACATCAGACTGTCGACAAAGTTCGCCCTCATCGATCCAAACGCCTCGCCGTCTCGCCTGGCAGCACTCCTCTTCTTCGAGCCGGGAACAGGGGACGACAAATCGGGAATCGGCACTGGAAACTCCAATTTCGGAGTCGGTCTGGCCTACACACACCGCATCTTCAACATCGACGGCGAGTATCGGATCACCGGCTCCCGCGACCGCATCTCCAGCGATCCGTTCTCCGAAACCTTCGACGTTCCGAACGACGTCCGCCTGAACGCGGGCCTGAACGTCCCCCTCAGCTTCTGGTCCACGACCAACTGGATTTCTGAAGCCAATGGCATTTTCTACAACGGCGGCGACCGCCAACCCGACAACCCCATCTTCCTCGTCACCGGTCTTCGTCACTGGTTCGGAGAAAGCGGATGGGCGCTGAACGCCGGGATCCGCTGGAACGTGGCCAAGTGGAGCAACGATCACGCACACTGTGAATTCACCGAGCTCGATGACTGCGCTCTGGGCGGTCTGGTCGGCCTGACCTATGCTCCGTTCCACCTGGCAGCGGTTGCCCCTCCGCCACCTCCTGTGGTTGCTCCGCCGCCGCCCATGGAGCAACCGGTCACGCCTCCGCCTCCTCCCGTTGCCCCGCCACACCAGCCCACGGAGCTTCGGACCGACGAGATTCACTTCGAGCCCGCTTCGGCGCGCCTCACGAACATCGCCAAGGCCATTCTCGACGACGTCGCTCTTCGGATGAAGCAGGAGCCGGCAGCCACGGCTCTGGTCATCGGATACAACGACGACAAGGAAGCAACCGGCCCGAACTCCGATCTCGATCGTCGCCGGGCACAGGCGGTCAAGGATTACCTCGTCAGCCGGCACGGCATCGATCCTTCACGCATCACCGTGGAAGGTCATGATGGCCAGGAATCAGCCGGCGACAACACCACCGCCGCAGGAAGATTGAAGAACAGGCGGGTTGTGGTACGCCTCATCCTGCCGTAGTCACACGCAAGGCAGTGCAATTGAGCCCCCGCTTCGGCGGGGGCTTTTTTTTGGCGCGACGCTACGGTTTGTTATCCTTCCGCAGATTTGTCACGAGCGGGAGGAACTATTGGAACCATACAAGGGGGGGTGGATCGAGATCATCGCCGGGGGCATGTTCTCGGGAAAATCGGAAGAATTGATTCGCCGTCTCCGGCGGTCTGTGATCGCCCGGCAGCGCGTTCAGGTGTTCAAGCCCCTGATCGACGACCGATTCAGCATCGAGGAACTGGTTTCCCGTGATGACCGCCGCCTGAAAGCGACGCCCGTGGCCACATCGGAGTCGCTTCTGGCAAGGGTGGAGATCGGCGTCCAGGTCGTGGGAATCGACGAGATCCAGTTCTTCGACGACGGGATCATCGCAGTCTGCATGCAACTGGCCGACGCTGGCATCCGCGTCATCGCCGCCGGTCTCGATCAGGATTACGCCCGAAGGCCCTTCGGGCCGATGCCCGGTCTGCTGGCCGTGGCGGAGGAAGTCTCGAAGATGCACGCAATCTGCGTCCGGTGCCGAGGATCGGCGCACTACTCCCAGCGGCTGACGGGAGGTGACGAGCAGGTGGAGGTGGGCGATGCTTCCTATGAAGCGCGATGCCGCGCCTGCTTCGAGTCCTATCTCAAACCCACGGAAGCGGAGATCCTGCAACTGACGATTTCAGGAGAAATTGATTCCATCTCCGGCGAACGTTCCATCAGGAATGTGGCCAGGACCGGGAACGACGACTGACGGCGAACGATTTCTCGCAGTGACGTCAGCTGGCGCGTGAGAGTTGAAAGTGCTGGTAAAGCTGGCGCTGAAACGATTCCGCTTCCCGCCAGACCTGACGGAATGCGTGAAGATCGCGACTGGAAACCACGAGATTCACCTCATAAAGAAAGGCAGCGTTGCCGTCAAAGGTTCGAAGCGTTTCCGCCACCAGAATCAGGTAGGCCTTCCTCCGGTCCGCGGGCGTGAGGGAAGTCAGAGGTTGCAGTTCGACCAGCGGGGGCGGACCGACTTGTTCCGGCCTCAGAAAAATGATCGACGGATATTCAACCAGGAAAAATGCCCGGCCCTCTTCCGCGGTGGCCACGAAGTGCGGGTGGTACCCAATGGCCCTCGCCGCCTCAGCCACCGCCGGATCGTCGACCCCCACCACGAGGGCCTTTTCGCCCGGGTGCAGCGCGTTCGGGTCGAGGAGTTCCTCGGCTCCGGCGGCGGCGCCCTGAGTTCGGCGATCGACGGCGATCCGCGCCTTACAGGCCGGGCAGCCGAATGTAACCTCGCGCATGGGAAGTTTTGTCTCGTCGAGCGAAACCGGCTTCTGACAGGCCGAGCAGTGGATGATCATCATGGTCTATTCCAGCATGGCCAGCATGGAGTCGCTGTCCGCCGTCCCGCTTTCCTCTTCGATCGAATCGCTCATTCGCAGGCTGAGGTCCGCAGGGTTGCTGGCGTAGGCGATCGCCGTTTCCCGGCTGATCAGCTTCTGCAGCCAGAAGGCCTCGAGCTGATCGTCGAAAGTCTGCATGCCATCCACCGAACCGTCATGCATGGCGTCGGTCAGGGAGCGACCTTCGGTTTCCCCCTTCATGATGTACTCCCGAGTGCGCCCATTCGATTTCAGGATTTCCAGCACGGCCTGACGACCCCCACCAATCTTCGGCACGAGCTTCTGCGAGACGACGTAACGGAAACTCTGTGAAAATCGGGCGCGGATCTGCGGCTCCTGCTCCTTGGGAAACACGCCGATGATGCGATCGATGGTACGCGCGGCATCGATGGTATGCAGAGTAGAAAGTACAAGATGCCCCGTCTCCGCCGCTTCCATGGCGATCTCAATGGTCTCGACGTCCCGCATCTCGCCGATGAGGATCACTTTCGGAGCCTGGCGCAGAGCGGCTCGGAGCGCCAGAGCAAACGACTTTGTATCCCCGCCCACTTCCCGCTGATTGATCGTCGACTTTATGTGGCGGTGCAGGTATTCGATGGGATCTTCGATGGTGACGATGTGGTAGGCCCATCGCTGGTTGATCTCGTCGATGATCGCCGCCAGCGTCGTGGACTTCCCCGACCCGGTCGGGCCGGTAACAAGCACGATTCCGTTCTTCAGCCTGGCCACGTTCTCCAGTTCCTTCGGCACGGACAGCGAAGAAAGGGATGGCACGCCGCCGGGAATGGCCCGAAGGACGATGGCATAGGTCCCCCGCTGCGAAAAGATGTTCACCCGGAACCGCGTCTTCTGGGGAATGGCGTAAGAAAGGTCGACACTCCCTGTGCTCAACAGAACCCTCATCAGCTCCGAGTCCCCGCGAAGGAGATGCATAGCGATGGTCTCAGTCTGAAATGGAGTGAGACGGGGAAGGCCCGGGAACTGAACGGGGACGAGTTGGCCGTCTACTTCCACCTGTGGGGGCCGCCCCACCGAGAAGTTCAGATCGGAGACCCGATCCGAAGTCTTGAGCATCGCCTCGAGGATGGCGTTCAGGTTGAAGTTCTTCATTCTTTGAGTGCAGGAACCGCTCTGCGAAGCGAACCGTACAGATCTTCCCGTCAACAAATCGTCAATGGCCCTGCGGGCTGCACCACGCCGGAAGTTACAATGCCGCGAATGTCCACAATGGGAATCGACCTGGGGTCGCGGCGGGTGGGGCTGGCGGTCAGCGAATCGGGCCTTCTGGCACGGCCCTGCTCAGTCCTTCAGCATTGGACGGACGAGAACGATCTCATTCATCGTATTTCGGAGATGGCGGCGGACCTGCAAGTGGAGCGCTTCGTGGTTGGGATACCCAGGACTCTGCGATCCGACCGGTTCGTCGCTGCCGCGAAATTCGAACACTTTGCCGAAGCGCTCCGGCAGAGAACGGGCAGAGAAGTGATCCTGTGGGATGAAACACTGACCACCGTGGCCGCCGAGGAACGGATGCGCGCAGCCGGGGTTCCCGCCCGGAAACGGGCAGCCCGGATCGATATGGAGGCGGCCACCGTAATTCTCCAGACATTCCTCGATGAACAGGGCCGGAGGTCGTCATAGCTTCGCGCTCGCGAGGCAGCGGTCGCCGGCCGGGATGCGGTTTCTTCGCCGCACTCCGCACCGTGGTCATCTTCGGCACACTCTTCGCCGTAGCTGGCGGCTTATTTCTGAACCGGGCTCTGAACGCTCAGTATCAGAATTACAAAGCGCCTCTTCAAGTGGCGATAAAGCACGGATGGAACAGTGGCGAAGTACTTCGCCATCTTCGTCAGGCCGGGGTACTCCGGGACGATTTCGTTCCTCTGATCTATCTGAAGACTGCGCGTAGAGGCGACTCCCTGAAGGCCGGCGTCTATCGATTCGATGTCCCCCTTTCTCCTATTGCCGTGATCGATAAACTCGTTCGCGGCGATGTGGTAATGAAGACTGTGACGATCCGCGAAGGTCTGGACCGGTTCCAGATCGCGACGATCATCCGCGAGGAGGGATTCGGGACCGCCGCTCAATGGGAAAAGGCCATGCACAAGGTCGAATTGATCCGGGACCTGGATCCGGATGCCGATTCTCTGGAAGGGTACCTCTTTCCGGAAACCTACACGCTTTCGCCGGGAACCTCTCCGGATGCCATCGTGGCCACGATGGTGAGCATGTTCAGGAAGCAGTTCGGTGGCGAACTGGCATTCATCAACACCGGTCTTTCATTCCACGACACTGTGACGCTGGCCTCGATCGTGGAAACCGAAGCGCAGCTCCCGGCGGACCGGCCGATGATCGCCTCGGTGTATCTGAATCGAATACGGCGGCATATGCCTCTGCAGGCCGATCCCACCGTGGTCTACGCTCTGAAACTGGCCGGGCGATGGGATGGCAATATCCGCAGGGTCGATCTTCAGATCGAGTCTCCTTACAACACCTATCGTACGAGAGGCTTTCCTCCCGGTCCCATTGCCAATGCCGGCCTGGCATCCCTGAAGGCGGCGGCTGCCCCCGCGTCCACCGACTTCCTTTATTTCGTCTCTCGAAACGACGGATCGCACGTGTTTTCCAGAAACCTGGCCGAGCACAACCGAAACGTGGAGATCTTTCAACGGCAGTTCTGGCGACAGAAGCGAGCCGCTTCGGACGGTCGCCGGTGATTGACGCGCATCCGGCGCCGATGTTACGTTGCCTTGTCCTCCGGACATCGACGGAACAGGCATGCTGCGTGCGCGAACTTACGAGAAATTCGGGTCCTTCCTGCTTTTCCGCAAACTGCATGCCGATGCTCTGAGCGAGTTGTGGCGTGGCGCACGCCTGCCAGGCGGAGAGCCCACAGCCGTGCGCCGGTTCATCGGCGGCGATCTCGATGCACTGAGGGCTGCCGCAGAATCAGCAGGTCGCATCGTTCCCCATCTCACGGGTACGACAATCGTTCGCAAGCAGCAGATCGGTGTCAGCGACGCTTCGCCGTTCATCGCCTTCCACTACTCCGGAGGGAGGCCGCTCGGTCACATTGTCGAGAGCGCCCAGCGGTCGAAAGTACCCAACCCCGTCCCCATCGATCAGGCGCTGACAATAGCCGAGAAAGTAGCCCAATCGCTCGTTACTCTCCATCACCTCAAGCTCCAGGGGAGACGCCTTTCTCACGGAGCCCTCCTGCCCGATTTCATCTGGGTCAGTGAAGACGGCGAAATTCGCGTTGCCGGTCAGCAGATGACCGAAGGTTTCGTGCGTTCTCGTTCGGTGAGTGACGTCAGCACACTCATCGATCCCTACCTCGCCCCGGAATTGATCGAAGGTGAGGAGGCCGGTCCCCGCTCCGACATGTATTCGCTCGGAGCGATCCTTTTTCTGCTTCTCACCGGCCGGCAACCACCCAGGCCATCATCATCGACCTCGGTCGTGACGGCGCTCGATGAGGCCAGACTTCAAACTTCAGGGGAAGCCATACCACCGGAATTGCGTTCTCTGCTCGACCGTACGATTGCCTGGGAGCCTGGAGGGAGGTTTCTCTCACCGGCGGAAGCCCATCGCTGCGTCAGCACGCTGCTGCAGGCGGACCAGTACACCGCCACGACGTTCAACCTCGCCTTCTATCTGACGACGTTGCTCAAGGAAGACCTGCAGCGCGA